>CAYZKZ010000027.1:0-27047 GCA_964479325.1 uncultured Muribaculaceae bacterium | reverse complement strand
GTTCGACGCCAACGCCAACGTGACCCGCAAGAACATCGTGACCCTCGGCCAGGAGCTCTACAAGGAGAACAACATCAAGCAGAACCGCTACATTATGAAGGACAAGATCAAAGCCCTTTACGGCCGTTCGCTTGCCAGCCAGTACATCAAGGATCTGGAGAGCCACGTTCTCTACAAGCACGACGAGAGCGGCACTCCGGGCTACCCGTACTGCGTCGCCATCACGATGTATCCTTTCCTTGTGGATGGCCTGATCAAGCTCGGTGGAGTCTCGGTGGCTCCGACTGACCTCAAGTCGTTCTGCGGCGAGTTCATCAATCTGGTATATTCAATCTCCTCCCAGTTTATGGGAGCTGTGGCCACTCCTGAGTTCCTGATGTACCTCGACTACTTCATCCGCAAGGACTACGGCGACGACTATCTTGATCATCTTGAGGATGTCGTGGAGATGAACGCCAAGAAAAGGACGCTTGTCAAGGTCATCGACAACTACTTCCAGCAGGTCGTCCACTCAATGAATATGCCTGCCGGCAACCGCGGCTACCAGACTGTGTTCTGGAACATCAGCTACTTCGACGAGAGCTACTTCCGCGGGGTGTTCGGCGACTTCCGCTTCCCTGACGGCACCGAGCCTAAATGGGAGACACTCTCCTGGTTGCAGAAGCATTTTATGAACTGGTTCAACGAGGAGAGGAACCGCTACATCCTGACCTTCCCGGTCGAGACGATGGCGCTCCTGACCGACGGCAAGGACGATTTCATCGACAAGGAATATGCCGACTTCACGGCCGAGATGTGGTCCAAGGGGCACAGCTTCTTCTGCTACCTGTCCGACAGTCCGGACAGCCTCGCGAGCTGCTGCCGTCTGCGCAACTCCATCACCGATCTTGACAAGACCGACGAGGCGCACAACCACACCACCCATCAATACTCTATGGGTACGGCATCTGTCTCCACAGGCTCGAAGTCGGTGATGACCATCAACCTCAACAGGCTCATCCAGCTTGCCACCAGGCGCTACTTCCTTGAGAAGAAGGGAATGGTCGTTGACGGATCAAAGGCCCTGGCAAGGAGCGACTACGACAAGGAGCAGCTCTATGAATATATCCGCGCGGCCGTGACCGAGGAGACCGAGAGGGTTCACAAGTACCAGAAGGCCTTCAACGAGATCATCAAGGACTTCCTCGCCGCAAGGATGCTGGATGTCTATCAGGCCGGTTTCATCGATATGAAGAGGCAGTACCTCACGATCGGTGTGAACGGTCTTACCGACGCCGCGGAGTTCCTCGGACTCACGATCAGCCCTAACCCGGAGTACAACGAGTTCGTGGATGTCATCCTTGAGACCATCAACAAGTCCAACAAGAAGGACAAGACACCGGACACGATGTTCAACACCGAGTTCGTTCCGGGCGAGAACCTTTCCGGCAAGAACTACAAGTGGGATCAGAAGGACGGATTCTACGTCTCTCCGAAGCATAATATGTACAGCTCGTACTTCTACAATCCTGAGGATGACTCGCTGTCGATGATCGACAAGTTCAAGCTGCACGGCAACGAGTACGTCAAGCACCTTGACGGAGGCTCTGCCCTGCATATGAACGTCGCCGAGCATCTGTCCAAGGATCAGTACCGCCAGCTGCTCAAGACCGCTGCCCACTACGGCACCAACTACTTCACATTCAACTGCCGCAACACAGTCTGCAACGACTGCGGCTACATCAGCAAGGACACCCTTGAGGTCTGCCCTAAGTGCGGAAGCCACAATCTGGACTACCTCACCCGTGTGATCGGCTATCTCAAGCGCGTCTCCTCGTTCAGCGAGATGCGTCAGATCGAGGCGGCCCACCGTTTCTACAACCCTGACCGTGAAGTCTGCCCAACGGAGGAGAAAGTATGATCAAATACGTCCCTGAGATGACCTCTGTTGTCATCGAGGAGATTCCTGACAGAGTTACCTTGGCCGTTGACATCAGCAATTGCCAAGGTAATTGCGTTGGATGTCATTCTCCTTTTCTCAAGACGGATGTTGGTGTCGAGCTGACAACCGGGATCATCGACAGGCTGGTCGAGGATAATTTCGGTGTGGATTGCTTCCTATTCTTAGGGGAGGGCAATGACCGGGACGCTCTTCTGAGGCTGGCCGGGTATGTCCGGTCGAAAGGTCTGGCTGTGGCGCTGTACTCAGGCCGCTCGGCTGTGGAGGACGGGATATTCAATGCCTTCGACTATGTGAAGGTCGGCCCTTACATCGAGGCTTTCGGTCCGCTGAACTCCAAAAGCACCAACCAAAGGCTCTACAAAGTGTGTCGTCAGGAAGAACATTACTCATTGGAAGACATCACTTCCCGCTTCTGGCATCGGGGGATTGACCCTAATGTGAAATAATATTCGGATGTATTCTAAAATATTCGCTTGAGTTCCCGAAAATATTTCTTATCTTTCGGGTCTTGCTCATTTTTTTTACAAGTATCGTTTGGTTATTTATGTATAAAGATTCATTAGGAACCATCCGGCGTTCCGCCATTCTTGCGTTTGTGTCCTGCTTCTTGTCAGCTGCGTTCGTCTCTTGTGACAAGAACAATGGCAATGACGAGCCGGAGCCAGTCGAAGACAAAGTCGAGTTCTCCAAGGAGAGCGTTTCCATTCCGATTGAGGGGAAGGAGACGGTTTCCCTTGCGGTCACTCCTGTTGAGAAAATCGCCGAGGTTGAGGTCAGTGTGGCTGACGCCGAGGTCGTTGAACTGACAAAGGAGGCCAATGCTCAGGGCTACGTCTTCACGTTGAAGTCCAAGACCCTCGGATCGACGACCATTGTCGCCGTATTAGGCAACAGCATCGCCAAGTGTTCTGTCACCGTCGATCCTATCGCGGTCACGGGAATATCCCTGAACAAGTCCTCGCTTCAGCTCTTTGTGGGTGAGAGCGAGACTTTGAGCGCCACGGTCACTCCTGACAACGCCACCAGTCCGAGTGTTTCCTGGGACACCAGCGACAAGGACGTGGTCACGGTCGAGAATGGAGTCGTGACGGCGGTCGGGGCCGGAAAGGCAACGGTCACCGCTGCGTCCTCGTCTTTCACGGCTGAATGCGAGGTCGAGGTCAAGACCATCGAGGCTGAGTCGCTGACATTTGATGTCACTTCCAAGGAACTTACTGAGACTGAGGCTTTCATTCTGAACGCCACAATCCTTCCGGAGAATGTCACTGACAAGACTGTGGAGTGGAAAGTCAGTGATAGCGAGGTCGTCAAGATCGAGCCGTTTGATGCTGTGGAGAGTGACAATGTCGTTTCCGCCAAGGTGACCACCATCAAGGAGGGAAAGGCTGAGATTACCGCTGAGATAAACGGTGTGAAGGCTGTATGCTCGGTTTCTGTCAAGTCTAAGGAACCGCCTCTCGCCCCTGCCAAGATAGGTGATTACTTCTATTCTGACGGTACTTGGAGCGACGGTGGCCTGATTTCCATCAACAAGGATGGTACAAAACCTGTCTGGGCAGATGTCAAGCCGGCTCCTGTTGAGGGCAAGACAGTGATCGGAATCGTCTTCCAGACTGATCCGTCCCGTTTCTCCGAGGTTGAGCAGCAGCAGGGCTACACGCACGGACTCGTTTTCTGCACGAAGGGCGCTCACGCTCCTGGCAAGCAACTTACAAAGTATGCGATGAACGAGGGCATTGACTGCATCGGCAACCATAAGCTTGGCAGTTCCTATTACAATGACATCTACGGTCAGTTGTGGACAGCCAAGGTAAAGGCCACCTATCCTGGCGAGCAACTGGCTCAGTACCCGGCTTTCGACTGGACGCTTACGGATTTTGTGCCTGCCGCTCCAGCCAAGACATCCGGCTGGTTCGTTCCGAGCATCGGTCAGCTTTGGGACTTTATGGCGAATCTGGCCGGTGAGGAGGTTGCCGCACATCTGAGCGGTCTCCGTGACTATGGCTATGACGTGACTTATTTTGGCTTCGCTAAATTGTCCTACAACCCGCTGGAGGCCATCAACGCTCATTTCGCGAAGATTCCCGCCTCGCAGAAGGAGGAACTTGTATATTCAATGGACAGAAACAAGATGGGAGTGTGTGAGATAATGTCTTCCACCCTCTATGACAACACCGATGGAGCCTGCTGCACGTTCTGGCTTGGGGAGAACAATGATTTCGGGCCGTTCTGCGAATGGGTGAACAGCGACTTTGTCTGCCATCCGGTACTTGCTTTTTAATTCGATAATGTTAGTATAATTCAGTATAATTATGAGAAAGGTATTTTTGACACTGCTGGCCGCGGCATCGCTGTGCGCCTGCACGGGTGACCTCAAGGACAGGGTTGACACCCTGGAGTCCAAGGTCGCCGCCCTTGAAACCAAGGTGAATGAGAACGCAAGCTCGATTTCCAAGCTTGCGGAGGCCGCCGCAAAGGCCGTTACGATTGAGTCCGTGACCCCGAACGAGGATAACACAAGCTACACCATCAAGTTCAGCGACGGCACCACCGCTGTCCTGACCAATGGAAAAGATGGCAATGATGGAAAGGACGCTGTGGCTCCTGTTGTAGGAGTGAAGGAGTCAGACGGAGTTCTTTATTGGACTGTCAACGGTGAGTTTATGACCAATGGCGGAGCCAAGGTCCCTGTAACAGGAAAGGACGGTGTTGACGGCAAGACCCCTAAGTTCAAGATTGAGAACGGCAAGTGGTTCGTCTCTTTCGATGGAAGCTCTTGGGAGGAGGTTGCTGTGACCGGCACAGTAGAGCCTAAGCTTGAGATGACCGAGACCGACACCGAATATGTCTTCACCCTTGGCGAGACCGTCATCAAGATCGCGAAGGCCAAGGCTTTCGCAATCAAGGTGGAGAGTGATGCCGTTTCTGTCGAGCCTGGAAAGTCAGTGTCATTCAAATATACTGTCACTGGATCTGACGCTACAACCCACGTGGTGGCTGAATCCTCATCTTTTGAGGTTAAGGTTGACGAGGCCAACTCTACGATCACCGTGACCGTTCCTAAGGTTATGGTTTCCGGCTATGTCATCGTGAAGGCCGTGCGCAACAGCGATGGTAAGTATTCCGCCCAGTACATCAGCATCAAGAAGGACGCTTACGGAACTTTCGGCGGAATCATCGTCAGTGATGAAAATGAATATCTCAACTGGTAAAAACGAACTGAAATGAAAAAATCATTATACATCGCGGCCGCTCTCATCGCCACTGTCGGCTGCTCCAAGTCAGAATTAGCTCCGGAAACGGCAGGAACTCACGACATCAATGTCTCCGTCGCTGTCAGCACCGGTGCGGACACCAAGGCTGTGTTCGATGGTGACAGCCACATCAAATTCGAGAAAGGCGACGCGTTCTATGCCGCTGTGGCAAAGACCGACGCTCCAGAGAAAGCCATAAAGGTTGCAAATCGTAAGGGAGCCGCGGCAGGTGTGTATTATTCCACCTTCTCTATCAGTGATTTTGAGGCGACCGATCCAGCCTTTAAGGGAGAACTTTGGAGCATTGTTGACGCCGATTTTGCCGATGAGTACAATTTCTATGGCATTTTCCCTACGAGTGCTGTTCTTACCGCTTTTTCTGAGGAAGATCTTACCGCTTGGACTGTCAAGATTCCTGATGAGCAGACAGCCACTCAGGCTTCCTGGTACAACAAGGCTGACATTATGCTCGTTAAGCCAATAAAAATCTCAACATCCAACAATACTCACAATGACGAGTATGGCGAGTATTCTACGGTCAATAATGAGAAGGTACAGTTCGCCCATCTCTTCGGCTTCGGAAAGATCAAATTCGCCGGAGTCCCTGAGGCTTACGCCAATCAGGTGGTCAAGAGCGTCAAGATCGAGGCTGTCGGAGAGAACAAGGCTTTGGCTGGTCGTTATACTGTTGACATCACCAAGGACATTGAGGAGGTTGAGGCTAAGCCTACATCCTCTACAATCGCCTGCATCAACCTCCCCGGCGACGGCGTGACCACTGTGGCGGACTACACTGCCTGGTTCGTGGCCAACACCGGCACATTCGATGTCCGGATCACTGTCTTCACAGGCAAGGCTGACCTTGTCTTCGAGCGCAAGGGGCTGGTTATCAACCGCAGCGCCATAGCCTCGCCTACCGTTAACTACAAGGGTTCGGACATCGTTACATCCCACGATGTGGCTCTTGCCGAGGGCGAGAATTGGACTAACACCCTGACTTATTCCAAGATCATCACAAACTCCTACAAGGAGAGGGCTTGGGGTGACGGCGACAAGAAGATGAACTTCTCCATCGCTTACCCTGGCTCAGGCAACAGCAACTACGGGTCTTCTATCTCTACCAACAATGGTTATGCCCAGTCTCTTGCCTATCAGAACATTCAGGGAGGCAAGGTTGTGCTGTCCTCCGCCGCTGATTTCAGTGGGATAAAAGGAATCAGGGTCAATCTTGGTATCTACACTGCGGATGCCACCGCTGATTTCACGGTCAGTGTTGTAAAGGACGGAAAGTCTTATGATTGCGGCAAAGTCACCATCGCAGGTGACAACAAGAGCGCCGAGGGCAAGGACTACTATTTCACGACCACGTCAGAGAGCGAGTCCGGACAGCTTGTAATCACCGTTGACAATTTCTCCAACACCAACTGCCGTCCTTACATCGGCACTCTCTCCATCAATCCAGCTCCGGGAATCGTTCTTGACGAGACCACTATCAAGGTTGAGAAGAACGCCCAAAGCAAGACTGTGGATTGCGGAATCTATGCAGCGACCGGCGATCCTACCGTGACCGTCGCTGATGCGGCCAAGGAATGGCTCTCCGCCAGCTGGGCTGACGGCAAACTCACTTTGACCGTCACTGAGAACACCGGCAAGAAGAGATCCGGCGTTATCACGATCAAGGCCAAGGGTCTGGCCGAGACCACTCAGGAGGTGACTGTCGTTCAGGCGAGCGCCACCGCTGTCAACTATAAGCTTACAGTGACCGCCGCTGAGATGTACAAGGTTCTCAAGGCCGAGAAAGAACGCCTTGAGGCTGCCGGTACCACGGTTGACAATTTGGACAACTTCCCTGTCACCGCCAAGTTCACCGCTGTCGGTGTGGATGACCCGTCCAAGACGACCGAGGTTGAGATCTACGGAAGCAAGCTTTACGTAGGTCAGGCCACCGAGACTTCGTTCAAGTCAAAGGGCTCTCTCAAATGCACCTCCGCCGTCGGTGTCATTACCAAGGTGGTTGTTGTGGCTGACAAGAAGATGAAGTATGGCGCTTATGATGACCTCGTTCTCCAGTTGTCAGCGGACGGAAGCAGCTGGAAGAAGATCAGCTCAGACGCGTTGACCTACGAAGGTGACGGCCCTTACACCAGCACGGCTGTGATCGAGGATGATTCAATCAACTGGTTCGACATCGCTGTCACAACTTGGGGGGCTGCTACCCCGATCTACAGCTTTGAGGTAACATTTACTGCTGACTGATGGGAAGATTAAATAATCTTGTCAAGACGATTGTGGCTATGGTTCTTACCATAGTCACAATTTCTTGTGAAAAAGATAACGGGAAGTCATCCATTGACTCCGAGATCAATGTTGTCGGGAAGAAGCTTCTGACGGTTCCGTCCGAGGCTTCGGTGGTCGAGGTGAAATATTCAGTGACAGGTGACGGGGCCGGTCAGGCTGTTGCCGCCGTGTCGGACAAGGATTGGGTCACGCTTGACCCAAGCGCGCAGGGGACGGTCTCCGTTTCTGTCGCCGCCAACCTTTCCTCTGAGGACAGGGAGGCTGTGATAACCCTCAGCCTCAAGGGTGCCAAGGATGCTTTTGTGACTGTTCTCCAGTCTTCGAATCCTGACTACAGGATCGATTCGAAGATGAGTTTTGACCTTTCCGTGACAGACATTGAATCCTCAAGCGCATTTGTCTCCGTCGCTCCTAACACCGAATCCTACTACTGCTATGGTGTCGTCACGGCCGAGAACTATGCCAAGTTCAACGGCGACGGCAAGGCGTTCGTCGCTGACTACGCCAAGCAGCTGATCGAGTACGCCCGCAAGCGGGCGGAGGCTTCGGGTTCGGAGATGTCTCTTGCTGATTATCTGTCAAAAGGCTATAAGTCACATAGCTATGAAGGGTTCGAGCCTCTTTCGGACTACTATCTCTTCGCTTTTGATATGACCCTCGGAGGAGAGTACAGCGGTAACCTCGCCGTGAAGAAGTTCACGACGAAGAAGTACCCGGACTCCGCTCCTGATTTCACGATCACGGTTGACAAGAACGCCAACGTGAAGGTTGTGCCTGCTGACGCCAGCATTACTTACATCCTGACAGTCGATTCCAAGACTGTCTGGGACAGTTACACCACGCCTAAGGCCTGTGCCGAGGATTTCCTCAAATGGGCTGATGAGAGCGAGAGCTACTCTGTCCGATCGTTTATGCATCAGGGAGAGTACAGCGATCTCTATTACAATCCCAAGGCTCAGACCGGCAACCTCACGACAGGTGACTATGTGGCGTACGCCTTCGGCTACAACGGCACAAAAATCACCACGGGTGTCTCTTATCTTCAGTTCCATTTCGATGAACCGGAATAACATTTAGTTTGCTAACACGAATGAAAGCTTCATCATTTATAGGATTATTTGCTTCGGTTTGCGTGGCTTTGACATCTATTGTCTCCTGTGGCGGCACTTCCGGCGGCAGCGAGGAGCCTACCTCGACTTTTGACGTGAAGGACCACAGGCTGATCAGTGTCGGCGCTGAGGGCGGTAAGATCGCCGTTGACTACAGCATCGTAGGCTCTAAGGAGGGAAACACTGCCGAGGTCACCACAAACGATGCCTGGATTCAGATCGGCAAGGTCTATAGCACCACATTCACGGTCACCGTTGACCGCAATGACAGCGGTGAGGACAGGACAGGTCAGATCTCGATGACCTGCGACGGCGTGAGACCGATGACCATTGTCTTGAGCCAGAGTAAGGAGGGGTCATCCACTCCGACCTACAACAAGTTCAAGATCGAGGTCAGCGAGATCACCACTTCATCCGCAAGGGTGGTCATCACTCCGGTTGACGCAGCGGAGACCTACCTGTACTCGATTGTCAGCAAGTCCGACTACGAGAAATTCGAGAGTGCTGAGAAGTACATTCTGAGGAGAATCGAGCAGATCAAGGAATTCAGTGCCATCTATGGGTACAAACCGGAGTCTTTCCTGACAAAGGGCAATTTCGACACGGCCAAACTGGAGCAAAGCCAGAAATCGACCATTTTGGACGACACTGACTACTATGCCGCTGCCTTCGACCTGAAGTTTGACGACAAGGGCAATGCGTCCTACAGCGGAAAGATCGACCTGTGCGGATTCCATTCCAAGAAGGCCACTCCGTCGAATATGACACTTTCCCTGAACATCTCCGGCACCTATCTCAATGTCACGTCCTCATCCGCTTCTGACACGTGGATCTGCGACGCCTTGTCAAAGGAGGCCTGGGAAGAGTTCTCTACACCAGAGGAGGTCGCCCGTTACTACATCTCCCAGATGACATCGTCTCTTTACGGAATGACCATCCATCAAGGAAGCGCGAGCGTCGATATCTCAGACAGCCTTGAAGAGAAGGGTCAGGAATATTACGCCTTCGCCGTCGGCTACAGACAGTCCGACACGGACGGTGGCCTGACAACAGCAGTGAAATACATTAAGTTCAAATACTGATTTTATGAATATAATAAATTGGAGGGTGATTCCATTCTGCGCGGCTCTTGCCGTCGCTTCTGCCTGCGAGAGGCAGGAGTCGCCCGAGGAAAGTGCCGAAAGCTCCGGACCGATTATCATCAATGAGTCGCCGGCCGCCGTCAAGGGCGAACTTATCCTTAAACTAAAGAGTACCGCCACAAGGGCCACCGGATCGTCCGGTGACGCTCTGGAAGGAACAAGAGAGGTCTCCGATGTGCTGGCCCAGACTGGAAAATTCCGTCTGGAAAGGCTGTTCCCGGAGTGCGGACGGTTCGAGGCCCGCACGCACAGCGAAGGTCTCGACACCTGGTACATAGCCACTTTCGACAAGTCTCTTGAGACCTCTGATGTGGTGGCTCAGCTGAAGAAATGCGGCTCGGTCGAGAGCATCGAGTACTCCCTTCCGGTCGTGATGTCCGACGCCGAGGGACAGGGTTCTCCTGTCAGCGCCCCGATGGCTGTCTCGTCCGCGCGCAGGGAGACATTCCCGTTCAATGAGAGCAAGGCCGTGCAGCAGATGCAGTGGCACTACAACAACACCGGCTCGATCTTCGGCAGCACCGGCCTTGTCGGCGCAGACGCTGATGTCTGGGCTGCCTGGAAACTGTGTACCGGTGATCCTGATGTCATCGTGGCTGTCATCGACCAAGGCGTGAAGCCTGACCACGAGGATCTGGCCGCCAATATGTGGGTCAACAAGGGCGAGATCCCTGGCAACGGAATCGACGATGACGGCAACGGCTACATCGATGATGTCTATGGGTTCAACTTCGTGGACAACAAGGGAACGATCACCACGTCCTCCAGCCTGTCCCACGGCACTCACGTCGCCGGAACAATCGCCGCCGTCAACAACAACGGTGTCGGCGTGAACGGCATCGCGGGTGGCTCAGGCCACAATGACGGAGTAAGGATAATGACACTCCAGACTTTGGGAGCGAGTGAGAGCGGTTCGTCAGGCTCAGGACTCGGCGGAATCGTCAGGGCTATGAAGTACGCCGCCGACAACGGGGCGGTCATCTGCCAGAACAGCTGGGGCTACAATCAGAAGCTCAGCTGGAACACCTGGACAAGAAGCTCGTTCTCAGCCCTTAGGCGCGCCATCGACTATTTCGTGAAGTACGCCGGAGTCGATGAGAACGGAGAGCAGACCGGCCCGATGAAGGGCGGAATCGTCATCTTCGCTGCGGGCAATGAGGGCGTGAACTACCAGTCATTCCCCGCCGCCGACAAGAGCGTGGTGAGCGTGGCCTCCTACTCCTACACGGGAGACGCGGCCTACTACACCAACTACGGCTCGTGGGTGGACATCTCCGCTCCTGGCGGCGACACCTACATCGACAGCAACTACGGCGGAGTCTATAGCACAAGCGTGGCCAAGGACGGAACCTCCGGCTATGAATATATGCAGGGAACATCTATGGCCTGTCCTCACGTCAGCGGCGCCTGCGCGCTGGCCGTCTCCTACTACTACGGCAAGGAAAAGAGGATGGGACTCACGCCGGATATGCTCCGTTCCGCCCTTCTCAGCTCAGCCAGGCCGATCAACGCCAACCTGAGCGCCCCTTACGTCGGGAATATGGGAGTGGGGATGCTGGACACCTACCGTCTGCTCCAGTATATGAACTACCTTGGAGAGATCCCTGCCCAGACGGTTTCCGCCGGACAGACAAAGACGGTCGATCTTTCGGAATATTTCCCGTCGGTCCAGGTGCTTTCGTACTCGGTCTCCGGCGCGAAGGTGGTCAAGGTTTCCCTCCAGAAGGGAATTCTCACCATTGAGGGATTGGCTTCGGGCAAGGCTGAGGTCACTGTCTCCGACGGCAACTCATTGTTCAAGACAATAAACGTAACAGTCAACTGATGAACAGATCAATAATAGCTTTGTTGTCATCTTCGCTTCTCCTGGTGGCAATGTCTTGCGAGAAGGAGAGCGGATCGCCGGAGCTGAGTCAGCTTCCAGAGCCGAAGGTGCTGGTGAGCGATGTCACAGGCACATCCTTCGCCGTGTCTTGGGACGTGGTCACGGACGCCGGATCCTACACCTACATATTCAATGGCTCTGACACCGTGACGACGAGGGATCGTTCCGTCTCGTTCGAGGATCTGGTCCCTTCGGTGGAATATTCATTCGCCGTCAGGGCCGACGCCGGCATCAACGGGAACTATGAGGATTCCAAGTTTGTCACTGTCAATGTCGTGACTGACGACGAGAGTGTCCTTGAGGCTCCGGAGCCTGTCCTTGTGGCGGCCTACAAGTCCAGGACCATAATTGACTGGAAACCTGTCGCCGGAGCGTCCGCCTACGAGTACTCTGTGGCCGGAATGAGCGGCAAGGTCGAGACTTGTTCCGTGGAACTGAGCGGTTTCGAAGGCTCGAAGGACTATGTTTTCAAGGTTAAGGCCGTGTCCGGGGAGAAATACGTCAATGATTCCCCTGAGGCTGAGCTTAAGTTCACCACCCGTCCTGACTCAGAGGATATTCCTCAGATCATTATGTCGTTTCTTGAGAGCGGGTCTGACTATGTCAACTTCAACGTCTATGCTGTCCCGGATTTCCGCTACGTCTATTTCGGGGTTCCTGCGAGCTACTTCACGGATCATTCAGACACTGAGATAAGGGACACGTACCTCAAGTACCTGACCGACGCGATCGCAGAGGCGGGACTGTCGATGGAAAGCGCGATGTCGCAGTACTCCAAGACAGGTTCGGCCAACTACACGGAGTACCCTCTCTACCCTGAACTCTCGTACTACATCGTCGCTTTCGGCGTAAGCCTTGATGGCAAGGCCACGACATCTTTGTACAAGATCGCGGCCAAGACCAAGGCTCACGACACGATGACCGAGCCGTCCCTTGAAGGGGCTGACTGGTTCAGCCAGACGATGTTCCATTCTGTCTATGGCCAGTACAACGCCACGAACAGCATCTGGACTAACTGGGCCGGCAATGAGATCGCAAAGATGAACTATGTCCTTACTTCGACATATTCGTTCAACGCCTATTTCGATGGTTCGTTTGACCTGTTCAAGCGTTATGTCGCGCTCCGCGGCAGTTCCGTCAGCGAGGCTGAGTATATGGAGAAAGTCAATTCCGAGGCGGGTCTGACGACAAGGTTCGCTCCGTTGTCGGCCGCCAATTCCTACACTCTTGGCACTATGGCGGTCAACGAGTCCGGTGACACGACTTTCGTTGTGAACACCCTCAGTACAATGTCTTCCACGTCGTACTACGACTGGGCTTCCGTCTCTCTCGGCACGACTTCTTCCTATCCTGCCTCCACGGCTTTGGCGGCCAACATTGCGATAGCGTTCGACGCGGCCGAGTCCCTGAATATTCAGGTGTCTGGAGTCCGCTATCTGTTCTGCCGCAGTTCCGAGCTTGCCGGAGTCGCTGTCTCTGACGCTTCCAAGATCGTCAAGGAGAAGGGAACAGACTTCTCGCAGACTCAGGTCAAGGTCTTGAATATGACAGGAAAGGTCTCTCTGTCTTTCGGAACGGGTGGCACAGCCCTTGAGCCGGGGACAAAGTACACCCTGCTTGCCGTTCTGACCTCGGCGAGCGGAGACGATGTTCTTCGTTACGCCACAGCCTCCACGGCGGAGGGAACGGGTACGAGATCGGCGGTCGGCACACCTCGTAAGGGACGCGTCGAGATTGTCGCTCCCGTGATTCTGGACACTTACGAAATCAACAGATAGTTATGAGATTGAACAAGATATTGCGGATGGTCGTCTTCATTCCGCTGCTGTGCGCCGCTTTCGTGTCGCAGGCTCAGAACAAGACGGTTTCTGTCAGCGGTAAGGTCGTTGACAAGGAGGGACAACCCGTCATCAGCGCGGGTGTCTTCATCAAGGGTACCACAACCGGCACTGTCACGGACTTCGACGGAAAATATACTCTCGCGAATGTGCCGTCCGACGCTGTCCTAACGGCCTCGAACCTTGGTTACACCACGGCGGAGCAGCCGGTGAACGGAAAGACGGTCGTTGACTTTGTCCTTCAGGACGAGTCTGTCATTCTTGACGATGTCATCGTCGTCGCCTACGGAACGGCCAAGAAGGAATCCTTCACGGGCTCGGCCAGCGTGGTCAAGGGTGATGAGTTGAGCAAGAGGCCTGTGGGTAACCTCACCAAGTCCTTCGAGGGTGCGGTGGCCGGAGTCCAGGTGACTTCGGGCGGTGGCCAGCCTGGCGAGGGCGCTTCCATTATGGTGCGCGGCGCCGGTTCGGTCAATGCCTCCTCAAGCCCTCTGTATGTCGTCGATGGAGTTCCTTATGACGGAGCGATCAGCGCCATCAACCCGGCTGACATCGAGACGATGACCGTCCTAAAGGACGCCTCGGCCGGAGCGCTTTACGGAGCGCGCGGCGCCAACGGTGTCATCGTGATCACCACCAAGAAAGGAAACGCCGACAGGGTCAATGTTAGTTACAAAGGCAATTTCGGAGTCGCCTCAAGGGCTTTGAAGCGCTACGATCTCGTCGGAATGAGCGACTATGTCGAGCTGACCTACGAGGCTTTGCGCAACTCTGCCCAGTACGGCACAGGAATGGATTTCGATGCCGCGAGCGTCTATGCTTCCGAGAATCTCGGCCAGACGATCGGTGGACTTAAGAATCCTGAGTACTACAATCCGTACAAGAACCACACTTGGTCTGACCTGATCGACAAGAGCACCGGGAAGATCAAGGAGGACGCTGTGGCCGCCTGGAACGAGAACTGGATGGATGAGATCAGCGATGACAAGGCTTTCCGTACGGAGCACGTGCTTTCCGTCAGCGGAGGAACCGAGAAGACCACCTATCTCTATTCCCTTGGCTACTACAAGGAGAACGGAACACTTCAGAACACTGACTTCGACCGTTTCACCGGCAGGATCAGCGGAGATGTCCAGGCCACGGACTGGTTCAAGATGGGAATGAGCGCCAACCTCGCCCATTCCGTTTCGGATTTCCAGGACGCTACGGGAAGCGCCACCTCCAATGTCTGGTACACCGCACAGTTTATGGCTCCGGTCTATCCTGTCTATCTGAAGGATATGCAGGGCAACGATGTTCTCGACTCGGCCGGAAACAGGCAGTACGAGTACGGTGACGAGGAGGACAACGGCTACGCCAACCGTGTCACCGCCCAGGGCTTCAACTCCAAGGCCGAATTGTACAACAACAATGCTTACTACAAGCGCAACTCCGTGTCCGCCAGAACGTTCGTGAAATTCGGAACTGTCCGCAAGGACGCTCTTCTCTACGGATTGAACCTTGATGTCAACCTTGGAGTCGATTTCACTGACTACGGCAGGACCACCACCAATGACAAGTACCACGGCAACGCCGCCTCGCAGGGAGGAACCGTCAGCAAGTACAACACGAGGACGATGAGCTACACGCTCAACGAGCTGCTGACTTACCGCCGCAAGTTCGGGGAGCATTCCGTGGATCTGCTCGCCGGACACGAGTACTACCGGTACAACTACAACTACCAGTTGGGTTCCAAGAGCGGAATCGTGGATGGCATCGACGAGCTTGGCTCCGCTGTGACGACTCTGAGCAACACGTCCTATTCCAATGACTACGCCATCGAGTCCGTTCTCGCCCGCTTGAACTACGGTTTCCGTGACCGCTACTACTTCGACGCTTCCTGGCGTACGGACGGCTCGTCACGTTTCCACAAGTCAAACCAGTGGGGTAACTTCTGGTCCGTCGGAGCTTCCTGGAGAATCTCCGAGGAAGACTTTATGAAATCCACTTCCGACTGGCTCAACAACCTCACCCTCAAGGCTTCCTACGGAGTCCAGGGTAACGACAACCTCGGGTCCTACTACGTTTGGCAGGGTCGTTTCAGCTACGGCTGGTCCAACGGCACCCGCCCTGGATCGACAGCGTCCTCCATCGAGAACAAACTTGTCACCTGGGAGAAGAACGGCAACCTCAACACCGGAATCGAGGCCAGTATGTTCGGCGGAAGGCTCACCAGTACCATTGAATATTACTCCAGAAAGACCCGTGATATGCTTCTCAACAACCCTCTGGCCATTTCCTCCGGATTCTCCGGCTACGACGACAACGTCGGCTCGATGGTGAACAGGGGAGTGGAGGCATCCTTGAGAGGCGTGATATTCGATCTCTCGAATTTCCACTGGGACGCGTCCCTGATGCTTTCGATGAACAGGAACAAGGTGACCGCCCTCACCTCCTCACAGGATGTTATCAACTACGGCAGCGTGGTGATCGAGAAAGGAAAGCCGATCTACACATTCTATATGTCCAAGTCGGCGGGAGTCTCTCCTTCCACCGGCCGCCAGCTCTACTATGCCTACTACCGCTATGCGGTTGACAAGAGCGGATCGGTCGTGACCGAGAAGTGTGATGAATATGTCACCGACAATGTCGGTCTCGCCTCGCTGAGCAAGTACTACTTCGGAAGCCGTCAGGCTCTGTTCTCAGGCAGTTTCTCATCCAACTTCACGTTCCTTAAGAACTTCGACCTTTCCTTCCTGACCACGTTCTCGGTCGGAGGAAAGATCTATGACAGTCTCTACGGAGGCGCTATGAACGTCACTTACGCCGGAAACAACTGGCACAAGAACGCCCTCAGGCGCTGGCAGCAGCCTGGTGACATCACGGATGTCCCTCTTGTCGAGATCGGCGGCAGCCGCTCCAGCACGGGTGAGGATCTGATCGATGCGTCGTATTTCGCCATCAAGAACGTTACCCTCGGCTACACCCTTCCGGCCTCTCTCACCAAGAAGGCGGGTGTCGGCGCTTGCAGGGTGTTCGTCACGGCTGACAATCTGGCTCTGTTCTGCCATCTGGACGGAATGGACCCTCAGTACAACTTCACAGGAACAGTTTCCTACACCTACACTCCTTCGAGAGTCGTGGCGGCGGGAATCGACATAAATTTCTAAAGGAATGAAAAAGATACTATCAATAATGTCCGCGGCCCTTTGCGCCGTGTCCTGTAATCTGGAGTTCCAGCCTACGGATTCCGGCTCGGGAGAGGATCTGCTCAAGTCAGCCTCCACGGCCGTGACGATCGTGGACGGAGTCTATAGGACAATGTGGACGGCCGGATGGTCAACCGGCGGCAACGCTCACCAGTGCTTCGGAATCTCCGCCTACAACATCGCCCTTGAGTCGATGGCCGATGACTTCATTATGCAGAGTCAGGGCAACGGATGGTTCTGGTACGACCACTGCTACAACGTCAAGTCGTTCTACACCTCCGACAGTTTCCGCCCCTACGATGTCTGGAACGCCAACTACACCTGGATCTCCAACGTCAACTATGTGATCTCGGCCGAGAAGACAATGTCCGGCAGCGAGGAGGATGTCGCCTACGTCTTAGGCAACGCCTACGCGATCCGCGCCCTGTCCTATTTCAACCTGGCCAACTGGTTCGCCCGTCCGCCTTACAGCGCGCTTCAGGACAAGTACAGGTGGTCAGATCCGTGCGTGCCTATCTACACAGAGCCGACGGGAAAGGATTTCGTGGGCAAGAAGCGTGAGAACCTTGAGACCGTGTTCGCTCAGATCAACTCTGACCTTGACACCGCGCTTCCGCTCCTTGAGAAGGGAGACGGCTCGGCTCTCGGCGGCACTAAGTCCCACATCTCCTATTATGTCGCCCTTGGCCTGAAAGTCCGCGTGGCGATGGCCACAGGAGACTGGCAGACCGCGCTGGACGCTTCCGAGAAGATCATCAAGTCCGAGGAATATTCCATCGGAGGCTCATCCGAACTGATGAACGGAATGAACAGCCTTTCCGCCGCCAACGTTATGTGGGGCGCCGGAATCGAGAACACCGAGCAGGCCGGAGGCTATGCGAGCTTCTTCGCCCATATGGACAACGTTGACGGAGCCTACGCCCAGTCCGCTCCAAAACTGATCAACTCCAGCCTCTACAAGCAGATGCGTCCGGGAGACATCCGCCGCACCTGGTGGGATCCGGACGACAAGGAGTCACCTTACATCTCGAAAAAGTTCAAGTTCACCAATGTGGCCGCCTGGCTGGGTGACTACATCTATATGAGGGTCGAGGAGTTCTACTTCGACGCAGCGGAGGCCGCTCTCCGTCTCGGGGACAAGGACAAGGCCGTCAGGTATCTCAATGCCGTGATGCAGAAAAGGGACGCCACATTCGACGCCTCCTCTCTCGACGGGACTCTTCTCGGATCGCTCACAAACTCCTGGACAGGCTCGCTGCTTGAGAATATTCTCGTTCAGAAGAGAATTGAGCTTTGGGGTGAGTTCGGCCGCCTTGTGGATGTCCGCCGTCTCGGTCAGGGCATCGACAGGAAGACCTCCGACGGTTTCGCCGAGGAGTGCCTCTCCACGATGTCCGGCAACGGTGTGAACCTCACGAATCCAGACACCTATGACTGGGTGATGACCATCCCTCAGGATGAGATCAACAACAACCCTAACATTAACGAAGAAGATCAGAATCCATAATGGAAAAGTTATTTAGATATTTTCTGTGCGTCTCGGCCGCCCTGCTTTCGTTGCTTGCCTGCGACCAGGAGCAGATCGGCGAGTACGCTTCGTCAACTGATTCGGACAACAAGGAGATCCATTTTCTCCAGAAAAGTCTGTCCAAGGAGTTCGAGCAAGGCACAAGCGAGGGGCTGTTCACGGTGACTCTTGCCAGAAACGGGAACAAGGGCACCTACAGAGTGCTTCTCCAGAAGAGCGGCAAGGACGCGTCCTTGTTCTCTCTTCGCGACACTGTCGTCATCCCTGACGGCAAGTACAGCGTCGATGTCCCTGTGACTGTCGATATGGGAAACGTGGTTCTCGGAGCAAGCGTCTCGGCGTCACTGTGCATCATCGGCCGCGACGCCGAGCTTGGTGACGATTCCGCCTACATCTCGCAGTACAGCGATTTCCTTGACCTCAGCGCTTCGTTCATCCTTGAGTGGGAGCCTTATATGAGGACAACCGAAAGCGGCGAGCAGGTGCAGCAGACGGCGACATATTACTACTCCCAGTTCTACGAGGGCTACCAGCGCGGAATGCTGGTCGAGCGCGCCAAAGGCACCACCAACATATTCAGGCTTCTTGACTGGGGAGCGGGAGTCAACTTCTTCTTCAAGGTCAACAAGGACAATTCGGTTGTTGTTCCGGGGCAGTCCATCGGCTACTACTACAGCGGCAGCGACGAGTATGTGTATGTCTCCGACATCGCTCAGTATTTCGGTGACGATTCCTACTACAGCCGTTTCCCTTGCACGTTTGACGGCAAGCAGACGTTCACGCTCAATCTGATCTACTATGTCTCCGACGGTTTGTTCGGCTATGGCACGGAGAAGATTGTCTTCGCCGGTGACCACGATAACGATCCGGTTGTCACCGCCACTTATGAGGGTGACGGAAAGTTCTCCTACGAGTTCAACAGCTTCACGGCTTCCTGCAAGGCTGTGGTTGTCGAGGGGGATGTCACCGGCGACTCTGAGGAACTGAACAAGATCTACAAGCAGATCTGCCTTGGCCAGAGGGAGGACATCCGGACTTTCTCCGACAACACCCAGAGCTGGACACCTTCCGTTCCGTCCAACACGATGATTGTCGTTCCTTTCGACGCCGAGGGCAAGCCTGGTGAGATGGTGGCTGTCAGGTTCACTTATGATCCGGACGGAACCCTGACTCCGCAGGTTCTTGAGTTCAGCATCAATCCTTATGATGTCGATCCGTATTCAACCCTTATCTGGAAGATACGCACGAAGAACGCCGCCACTGTCCGTTACATAATGATGGACAAGGATGTCCTTGACTACTACGAGGAGAACTATCCGCTGGATCAGATTCTTGGAATCGGGTCTAAGTTCGACGCCGACAATCTCGCCGCGAGTGAGAGCGAGGCCGGGCTTACCCTTTACTATCAGGGACTTTCCGAAGGTTCGGCCTACCGTGTCATCGCCGAGGTCACCAACAAGTACGGTGACAAGGTCTATGTGACGGATTCGACCGTGCTGGCCTCTCAGGCCGACAAGTTCAAGGCGGTCGGCATTGACGGGTTCACGGGAGCGTACATCGTCAACGCCGATGTGAAGACCTCTGACAGTAACCAGGCCACGACCGAGTCTTTCCGTGTCGATATCATCAAGACGGGGGAGAACACGGTGATGATCAAGGGCCTCTGCAACTACAGCTCGTACTCACCGACCATCACCGGCACCTACATCCCTGAGGAGCATTGCATCAGGGTGCTGTCCCAGAATCTCGGGGATTTCAGCTATATGAATGTGGTCTTCGGTTTTGTCGCCAATCTCTATTCTGGAATATGGGGGCAGACCAGCAGTATGGAGTTCGGCTTCTGTGAGGACGGTCTTGTCCACTGGCGCACCACCGCCGGATCGGAGATCAGCCTTACAGGCTACAAGTTCCTTCTCTTCGATGGATCATCATACTCAGGCTATGCCGTGGGCGACAAGACCTACGAGAATATTCTGATGCAGAAACTCTGATGACATTGTTTTAACGAAGGGTGGGTGTCCCCTGATTTTGCAAGTTGCCAAAATCAAGGAACACCCACCCTTCGTTTTGACCCTTCGGTCACAGCGTGGACGCAAAACGTGGTGCGCTGAGCCTGAATCACTAAACCTGCGGTCGCTGAATACTTCGGTCACTGAGCCTGTCGAAGTGCCGAAGTGCCGCGAAGCAGCAAAATAAAAGGAGAGAACCTCTCGATTCTCTCCTTTGTCGGGATGATCCGACTCGAACGGACGACCCCTACGTCCCGAACGTAGTGCGCTACCAACTGCGCTACATCCCGATTGCCTGAATTTCAGGCGGCTCAAAAGGCAGCCTTCGGGAGACTGCCTTTCGTTGTTCCTTTATGCGAGCTTATTGATGTAAACCGCAATTCCGCTCTTAAGATTGGCAGCCTTGTTCTGGTGAATGACTCCGATCTTCGCGAGTTTGTCGATCATTGCATAGACCTTAGGAGCGCCTTCCTCGGCAGCCTTCTTGTCTGTTGTGTTACGAATCGCGCGGATAGCGTTCCTCGTTGACTTTGCATAATACTTGTTATGCAATCTGCGCCTCTCGCTTTGGCGATTGGCCTTTTTTGCTGATGCGTGATTTGCCATCGTTTTTATTTTTTTAATATTTGTAGTGGGTAGGAGAATCGAACTCCTATTGCGGGAATGAAAATCCCGAGTACTAACCGTTATACGAACCCACCGGCCTATATCACCAAAATGGCTTCCGCCAAATTGGGATGCAAATATATGGATAATTTTCGACCTTACAAAATAATTCGGTCGTTATTTGCCCGATTTGGTGTCATTTCCGTCATCGTCCCACTCAAACGAGTACAAAAGTGATTCTGTTTGTCTCAGGTACTGACGTTTGTCATACTTAGGGGCATAGACCCAGGCCTCAAGCACGATGATGTCCTTGCCGTCCTTGCTGTAGAATGAGTGCGAGACGAACGGGCCGCCCATATAGTCGTTATATACCTCCCACAGTCCCCTGGTCTCTGTGAAGTCGAGATTGTGGTACTTCAGGAACTTTATTCCAGGCTTCACGAACACGCTTGTGGTCATATAGGAGTTCTCGGCCGTCGAAGGTACATATTCCTTCAGGAAAGCGTTGCGCCTTGAGATTATGTTCTCCTCCGAGAACGGGTCAGCGTCGGTCGCCGGGTACTTGTAGATGAAGATTCCCTGCGTGCTGTACTGCTTCTCGTCAGCGATCCAGATGAAGTCGTCGGTCACTTTCTTGAGGTTGTAGCCGATGGGGAAGTGTACCCTTCCGCCGATCATCTTGTCCACAACGTCGCCTAACTTGGTGTCCTCGTAGAGCAGCGTGTTGGCGATCACCCTGTTCCTTTCGGCCTGCTCGATGGCCCCGGTGATGTTGTCTCCGTTCTTGTCGAGAACGACTATGGCCGAGTCCGCGCAGGAGGCGTTGACCTGAATGACGCACTGAGGATGCGCCCACACGTCTGTCCTATAGACTACACCTTGTCTGGTGACCGTGGAGTCGATGTTGAAGATGACTATGTTCCTGTGCAGCTTGAACATATCCGTGAATGCGTTCGGTGAAAGGTTCACCAGAGAGTAGAGCGGCTCCCTCTGCGGCAGGTACTCGCAGTCCCTTGCCAGCAGACCGCCTATCTCGTTGCCGAGGTTTCCCTCCCAGTTGTCCTTGCCTACGACGATGATGACTTCCCCCGCCTTTCCGGAGACATTCGGAAGGAGAGCCTTAGTGTTGTTCCCGCAGGAGGCCGCTCCTATCAGGGCAAGAACACCGATGATGATGTTTTCAGGTTTCATAAACTATTGTGTTTTGCGGATGCAAGTTACGTCAAATCTTTTAATATTCAAATTCCCGGAAGTCTCTCCGCTATCGGATCAGCCTCGCGATGTCGTTCCCGAAAGCCAGCACCATCAGCAGCAGGAGCAGCAGCATTCCGACGATCTGCGCCGCCTCAAGGAACCGGTCGCTCGGTTTCCGTCTGGTGATCATCTCGTAGAGGCAGAACACGATGTGGCCTCCGTCAAGCGCCGGAATCGGCAGCAGGTTCATCACGCCGAGCATTATCGACAGCAGCGCTAGAATATTCAGGAAGCGGTACCAGTCCCACGCCGCCGGGAAAACCTGCCCGATCGCGATGAAGCTGCCTACTGACTTGTAGGCCTCCGTGCTTGGCGAGGCCACCAGTCTCAGATCCCTCAGGTAGCCGCCGATGGTGCTGAATGTCAGCTTGAAACCGGCGGGGATGGCGCTGATCAATGAATATTCCTGTGTCTTGATCCCCGGCATCTGCATATAGACCCCGATCCTTCCAGCGGTATCTACCTGAAGCGGGAAGGAGAGCGTGTCCGTCCCTCGGAGGACAGACGCAGTCACAGTGCCGCCGCTGATTTGCGGCAGGTATGTCCTTGAGTCCTGCACGAAAGGAGTCGGTATGCTGTCGAGGGCTATGATCCGGTCTCCGTGGAGAAGTCCAGCCGTGGAGTTGGCGGAGGCGCTCATCACGGAATCAATCACGAACGGAACCGCAAGGTCGAACACTCCAGGGGTGTTCAGAACCTCCCCGATCATCGACCTGTCGATGTAGAGATCGACCGTGTCCCTGTCCCTCAGCACCGTTACCTTGCTGACTTTCCTTCGGGCAAGGTCGGCCTGAAGCATCCCGAAATCCTCCGGAATGTAGTCGTCCATCCTTATGATGTGGTCGCCGTTGCGGAAGCCCATCTCCCGGCCCAACTCGTTTGTGTAGATCTGGCTCCCCTCGTTGCTGATGTAGGCGCTTCCCCAGCCGGCCATAATCCCGATATAGACGAGTATGGCGAAAATGAAATTGTACAGAACCCCACCGGCCATCACCAAGAGCCTCTGCCAGGCCTTCTTTGTGCGGAACTCCCACGGCTGCGGAGCCTTTTTGAGGGCCTCGGTGTCCATCGACTCGTCGATCATACCGCAGATCTTGCAGTAGCCGCCGAGCGGGAGCCAGCCGATGCCGTACTCAGTCTCCCATTCCTTCGCCTTAGGGAAGAGTTTGGCGAACCATCCTTCTTTGGTGCTGAACAATTTGAAGCCTCCGGCGTCGAAGAACAGGAAAAACTTATCTACCCGTATCCCGAACATCTTCGCGAACGTGAAGTGTCCGAACTCGTGGATTATAATCAGAATTGAAAGCGCAAGAACGACTTGCAGAATCTTCATCAGAACAACCATCATCAACCTTTCTTAGCGATGGCCTCAATCATACCTTGGGCCAATGAATATATCTCCTCGTTTGTCTTGAATATGTCCTCGACCGACGGCTCCTTCACGAACGTGGCGCGCTCGACGCATTCCCCGGCTATGTCGGTGATGTCGTAGAACGAGATTCTGTCCCGCAGGAAAGCGGCCACGGCGGCCTCGTTGGCGGCGTTGAGGGCGCAAGGAATATTCCCGCCCCGCTCAAGGGCCTTGTAGGCCAGCGCCAGCGCCGGGAACTTCTCCGTGTCGGGCTTGAAGAACGAGATATTCCCGATCTCGGCGAAGTCAAGTTTCTTATTGGCGAGAGGCAGCCTCTCCGGGAATCCTATCGCGAACTGGATCGGCTCCCGCATATCCGGGTTGGCGAGCTGCGCTATGACGGCTCCGTCCTCATATTCAACCATCGAGTGGATGATTGACTCCGGGTGCACGACGACGTTGATTTTTTCCGCCGGTGTGTCGAAGAGCCACCTCGCCTCGATCACCTCGAAGCCTTTGTTCATCATTGTGGCGGAGTCGATGGTGATTTTCGCCCCCATACTCCAGTTTGGATGCTTGAGCGCCATATCCTTTGTGGCGGCGCTGATCCTCGACTTGTCCCACGTCCTGAACGGCCCGCCGGAGGCCGTGAGATGAATCTTGCGCAGGGCGTTCCCCTGGGCCGCGAGAAGGCATTGGAAGATCGCCGAATGCTCGGAATCCACAGGGAGGATCGGGGCATTGTACTTCCTCGACATCCCCATCACGATCGAACCGGCCGCCACGAGCGTCTCCTTGTTGGCCAAGGCGATGACCTTCCCGGCGCCGATCGCCGACATTGTCGGGGCGAGTCCGCTGAAACCGACCATAGCCGCCACGACGATGCCCACCCTGTCGCTTGTCACCAGGTCGCAGACGGACTTCATCCCGGCGAACGCCTTTGTGTCGCTTCCCTCCAACGCTTCGGAGAGATCCTTGTACTTGGTCTCGTCGCAGACGACCGCGTTGTTGGCGTCGAACTCCTTGGACTGCGCCGCCATCAGTTCCCAACTGCTTTTGCAGGTCAGCAGCTCAACCTCGAAAAGGTCTCTGTGTTCCCTTATCACATCCAGGGTCTGCCGGCCTATCGAACCGGTGGATCCGAGAATCGCTATTCTTCTTTTCTCCATCAGAAACTAATATATTTGGTGGGGTCCACGGCCTCTCCGTTGTGCCAGAGCTCGAAGTGGAGGTGGTCTCCGTCGGAAAGCGACCCCGTGCCGCCGAGAATCGCGATCGGAGTTCCCGCCGTCACCTTGTCGCCTGTCTTTTTCATAAGCTTCTGGTTGTGCTTATAGACGGAGATAATGTCTCCCTCGTGCTGGATTCTTATCGTGTAGCCCTCGGTGTCCGTCCATCCCGCCGAGATCACCGTCCCGTCCAAGACAGACATCACCACCGAGTTGTCGGGAGCCGTGATGTCGATGTAGGGGTGCAGCACCTTGTCATAGCCTTGGGAGACGACTCCCTTGAGCGGTGTGAAGAAGTGCATTCCCTCGATCGGAAGCGTCCTTGACGAACTGGACTTGATGTTGAACTTGTCCTCGTCCGTGACCTCTTTTCTGAGCAGGGAGTCTTTTCTCGCGATCTCCTTAGCGTCGGCCGTCTTGGACGCGTCGCTGTTCCTGACTTCCATCAGGCTGTCGATTCTCAGCGGCTCCTGACCGTCCACGACCCGTCGGAGATTCTCCGAGTACAGCTCCCATTTGGTTATGACGCTCTGAAGAGAGTCTATCCTGATGGCGTTCTGGATGGCGTCGTGCTTTGTCCTGGCGTCGGGATAGCCGGGAATCAGAGTGCGGATAGGAGTGAACGCGATGAGGCAGAAGATGACGGTGACAGTGACCACCACAACGGTGATCGCTGTTATGAGCGCCCCCATTTTTGTAAGTTTTCTTGACCAGATCTTGTCGTGGGTGTCGTCATCCACCAACGTGAGTCTGAGGTTATTGCTTGTGCCGCCTTTTTTCAGTTTGGACATAAGATTTTGACTTGAAAGCCTTTTTCGTTAACTTTGCGGTTTACAATGGACAGGATCATCGGCATAGATTTCGGACGCAAGCGCGTTGGGGTCGCGGTCAGCGACCCGCTGGGTATTTTTGCCTCAGCCCTGGACACGGTTCCGGCTGCAAAGATAATAGAATATATCAAAAATTATGCTCAAAAAGAGGTCGTGACCCGCTTTGTGGTCGGCTATCCTATGAACCTGAACAACAAACCGTCCGAGGCCGCCGCCGATGTGGATGTCTTCCTGAAGAGCCTTGCCAAGGCCTTCCCCGGCATCCCTGTGACGTTGGAGGACGAGAGGTTCACCTCGGTGCTGGCCCACCGCGCTATGATTGACGGCGGGATGAAGGCCAAGGACCGCAGGGACAAGACTTCCGTCGATAAGATCAGCGCCGCGATCATCCTGCAGGGCTATCTTGACAGAAACAACAGAAAATAAAGAAGGAGGAAAGTTATGATATTACCGATTTATTTGTATGGCTCAGAGGTGCTTCGTAAGGTGGCCGCTCCCGCCGACCTTTCCGACAGGGAAAGGATCACAAAGCTGGTCGCCGATATGGAGGAGACACTCGCTAAGTCAGAAGGCTGCGGACTCGCCGCCCCTCAGGTGGGTGAGAGCGTCAGGGTTCTGATCGTTGACGGGACCGGGATGACGGATGTCTATCCCTATCTGGAGAACTTCAAGAGGGTGATGATCAATCCCGTCGTCATCGAGGAAAGCGAGAAAAAATGTGAATATTCCGAAGGCTGTCTCAGCATCCCCGGCGTCTATTGCGATGTGGTCAGGCCGCAGAGCGTGACAGTTGAATATTATAACGGTGATTTCGAGAAAGTTACCGAGACCTTTGACAAGTTCGCCTGCCGTATGGTGCAGCACGAGATGTCCCACCTTGACGGGGATATGTTCATCGACCACGTCGCCCCGATAAGGAAGAAAATCATCTCGAAAAAGCTTCAGAACATCGCCAAGGGAAAGGTTTTTGCAAGGTACGCCACGAAAATTAAATAACAACAAAGACTATGGGTGCATTTCACGCCTACGACATACGCGGAGTCTATAACGTGGACTTCGATCGTAACACCGCCTACAAGGTGGGCTATTTTATTCCGGAACTCCTCGGCGCCGACAAGGTTCTCGTCGGCCGCGATTGCAGGACTTCATCGCCGGAAATCCACGAATATCTTGTCAAAGGCATCACTGACGCCGGAGCCGATGTCTATGACATAGGTCTCAGCACGACTCCGATGGTCTATTTCGGGACAGCCAACTATGGTTTCAAGGCCTCCGTGCAGATCACGGCCTCGCACAACCCTAAGGAGTACAACGGAATGAAGGTCTCCCGTGAGAACGCTCTTCCTGTCGGTCTGGATTCCGGACTCGGACAGATCCAGGAGTGGATCGAGAGCGGCAGGCCGACTCCGGTCGCTGAGAAGAGGGGACAGGTCATTCCCAAGGATATTCATAAAGACTACCTCGATTTCCTGCTGAGGTTCAAGGGGGACTATTCCGACATCAAGATCGCCTTTGACCTTTCCAACGGAATGTCAAGCCTTTACGCCCGCGAGATTTTCGGGGACGCTCCGGCCTACATCTTCG
>CAYZKZ010000026.1:0-27890 GCA_964479325.1 uncultured Muribaculaceae bacterium | reverse complement strand
CTTGTGGATCGTGGTCTCGACATTCTTTTTGAAGTTGCGGGCGAGAGCCGGAACCGAGAGCATCACGTGCGGACGGATCTCCTTGATGGCCACAGGAATATTCCTGAGTGTGGCGAGCGGATTGGCTCCCACCGGGACGGTGGCTATGCTGCTGCAATAGGACATCATCGTGTAGAATCCCGCCACGTGGGCGAAGCAGTGGTCCAGAGGCAGGATGATGAGCATCGTGGAGTCCGGCTTGACACCGATCACGGAGTGGGCCTGCTCGACATTGGCCGTGTAGTTGCGGTGCGTCAGTAGGACACCCTTAGGGTCGGCCGTTGTGCCTGAGGTGTAGCTGATCGTGGCGTAGTCGTCAGGCTGGACGGACTTGTAGCGCTCCTCGAACTCGGCCTTGTGACCGAACAGGTAGCTGTCGCCCAATGCCTGCACCCATTCCATAGAAACCTCCTTGGCGTCGGCCGCGGGAACGTTGTCCAGCACGATCACCTTTTCCACGTTGTCCAGCTGGGAGATTATCCTGCGGATCTTCGGGAGCTGCTGGCCGGACACGATCACGAACCTCGATTCAGAATGCTGGATTCTGAAGGTCAGGTCGTTGCTCTCCTCGAGCTTGATCGAGAGCGGGACGCTCACGCCACCGGCGTACAGAATGCCCAATTCGGCGAGAATCCACATATTCCTGCCCTCGGAAAGAAGGGAAACCTTGTCGCCTTTGCGGAGTCCCATCGCCATCAGGCCGGCCGCGATGCGGTAGCCTTCCTTGCGGGTCTGCTCGAATGTTGTCTCGGTCCATTTTCCTTCGACTTTCTCGCGGAGGAACACGTGTGATGAGAATTCGTGGGTGTATTTCTCCACGAACTCGATGATTGTCGGTCTTGTAGCTGACATATTTATTTGATTTTATTATTCGTCGATCTGTCTGACTTCGGGGAACAATCCGAAAAGTTCCGCGTCTATCTTGTCGGTCACGGTCTGGAAATCCTCCGGACGGTTCTCGAACTTGATGTTATCCACATCAATCACCAAGAGATGACCGTCGTACTTGGCGATCCAGTCGTCGTAGCGCTTGTTAAGACCTGTGAGATAGTCGATTCTGATGCTGCTCTCGTACTCCCTGCCCCTCTTCTGGATCTGGGCCACGAGGTTCGGGATCGAGGACTTGAGATAGATGAGCAGGTCAGGCTTGCTGACCAGAGACATCATCAGGTCAAAGAGATCCGAATAGTTCTCGAAATCCCTCGTGCTCATCAGTCCCATATCGTGAAGGTTCGGGGCGAAGATGCGAGCGTCCTCGTAGATGGTCCTGTCCTGGATGATGACATCGTCGCATCTTGAGATATCGACCACATCCTTGAACCTTTTGTTCAGGAAATAGATCTGGAGGTTGAACGACCAGCGCTCCATATCCGCATAGAAATCAGAAAGATAAGGGTTGAAGTCAACCGATTCGAATTTCGGAGTCCAGCCGTAGTGGGCCGCCAGCATCTTTGTCAGCGTGGTTTTCCCGCTGCCTATGTTGCCTGCAATCGCGATGTGCATATCTTAGATGTGTTTTGATCAGTGCTTTATGTCACAAAAGTAATAAATTTGCTCTGATTAAGAAAGTTTATCGGCAAGCAATGTCTCCTGATGAAAACAATTATCCTTCCGCCGGTGAGACGGAAGGATAACGCATAGTTTTGATATTCATAATTAGTGAACTTCCGGAGTCGGTTCCCGATTTGGATGGAAGGGTGGGAAACGGCGCCGGAAGATTGTGAAACTTCTTAGTCGAGGGTGTGGATCGCAAGACCGGAGCGGAGCTTCGGCTCGAACCACGTTGTCTTAGGCGGCATTATGTTGCCGGTGTCGGCTATGTCGATGAGCTGCTGCATCGAGACAGGGTAGAGGGCGAAGGCGACCTTCATCTCACCGCTGTCAACCCTGCGCTTCAATTCGCCAAGGCCTCTGATACCACCTACGAAATCAATCCTCTTGTCCGTGCGCAGATCCTTGATTCCAAGCACTTTGTCGAGCACAAGGTTCGAGAGGATCGTGACATCCAGGACTCCGATCGGATCCTTGTCGTCGTACCTGCCAGGGAGAGCCTCCAGTGAGTACCACTTCCCGTCAAGGTACATCGAGAAGTTGTGCAGATGATCCGGATGGTAGATCTCCTCGCCGGTCTCACGCACCGTGAAGTCATTCTCAAGAGCCTTCAGGAACTGCTCCTTGGAGAGTCCGTTGAGGTCTTTCACGACACGGTTGTAGTCCAGGATCTTGAGCTGGCTTTCCGGGAAGCACACCGCCATAAAGAAGTTGTACTCCTCGTCGCCGGTGTGGTTCGGGTTCTGCGCCCTCTTCTCCGCTCCGACACGCGCGGCGGCGGCCGTGCGGTGGTGTCCGTCAGCTACATAGAAAGCATCCACATCATTCAGGAACAACCTTGTGATCTGGTCGATGGTCTTGTCGTCGTCAATCACCCAGAACTTGTGACCGAACTTGTTCTCGTCGATGAAATCGTACTCCGGAGCCTTCTTGACGGTCTGCTCGACAATCTCGTTAAGGATACGGTTGTCCTTGTAGGCGAAGAACACCGGCTCGATGTTGGCGTTCTGGATGCGCACGTGGATCATTCTGTCATCCTCCTTGTCCTTGCGGGTGAGCTCGTGCTTCTTGATCTTGCCGGAAGCGTAGTCATCCGTGTGGGCGCAGAGAACGAGTCCGTACTGTGTCCGTCCCTCCATCGTCTGGGCATAGACGTAGTAGCACTCCTTGGCGTCGCGTCTCAGCCAGCCTTTCTCCTGCCACTCCTTGAAATTCCTCACGGCCTCGTCATAGACCTTAGGGTCGTGGTCCTCAAGAATCGGATTGAAGTCGATCTCAGGCTTCGTGATGTGAAGCAGGGACTTCTCTCCGGCCATCTCCTTGGCCTCCTCCGAGTTAAGCACGTCGTAAGGCGGGGCCGCCACTTCTGTGACTATCTCCTTGGGCGGCCTGATCGCCGCGAACGGTTTTACTCTTACCATATTCCTTTAGTTTACTTGTTGACCTGGAAACGTGTGTTGCCTGTGGCGAAGAAATCCACGATCTGGCGGGCGGCCGCGAGTCCGGCGTTCATATTCGCCTCGGCTGTCTGGGCGCCCATCTTCTTAGGGGTGGCGAAGATGCGGACCCCGAACTTCTCCTTCAGAGCGGCGTAGTTGTCAGGAGCGACATCGGTGACATATTTCAGATCCTGCCTTTCCTCGAGAGCCTTCTCAAGTCCGGCCTCGTCGATGACCTCCTTGCGGGCTGTGTTCACGAGGCACGCTCCCTTAGGCATCTTGGTGATCAGGTCGTAGCCGATCGAACCGACGGTCTGAGGCGTGGCCGGAATATGCACGGAGATGAAATCGCAGGAAGCGTACATCTGCTCAAGCGACTCGGCAGGCTCGGCACCGGCCTCGCGGATCTTCTCCGCAGGGATGAACGGGTCGATGGCCATAACGCTCATTCCGAGAGCCTCGGCCTTCTTTCCGACCAGACGGCCGACGTTGCCGAAAGCCTGGATGCCGACCTTCTTGCCCTGGATCTCGGAGCCGGTGGCAGGTGTGAACTGGTTGCGGCACATATAGATCATCATCGCGATGGCAAGCTCGGCCACCGCGTTGGAGTTCTGTCCCGGGGTGTTCATCACGACCACGTTGTGAGCCGTGGCCGCGGCGAGATCGACGTTGTCATAGCCCGCTCCGGCGCGAACGACAATCTTGAGGTTCTTGGCCGCGTCAAGCACTTCGGCTGTGACTTTGTCCGAACGGATGATCAGAGCGTCAGCGTCCGCCACGGCCGCGATCAGCTCGGAGGCGTCGGCGTACTTCTCAAGAGCGGCGAACTCGTGTCCCGCACCTGTGACTATCTCCTTGATTCCGGCGACGGCGGCCGCCGAGAAAGGCTTCTGTGTAGCTACTAAGACTTTCATAATGAGCTATTTCTTAAGTTCCTCAAATTCCTTCATACAATCCACGAGAGCCTGGACGTCCTCGACTGTGCAGGCGTTGTAGAGGGAAGCCCTGAAGCCGCCCACGGAACGGTGTCCCTTGATTCCGATCATACCGCGCTCCTTCGCGAAGGCGAGGAACTCGTCCTGAAGCGCCTCGTGGCCCGGAGCCATAACGAAGCAGACGTTCATCAGGGAGCGATCCTCCTTCGCGGCGGTGCCGACGAACAGAGGGTTGCGGTCAATCTCTGAATATAACAGGTCAGCCTTCCGCTGATTGATTTTCTGGATGGCAGGAACGCCGCCGATGCTCTTGAGCCACTTGAGAGTCTCGTTCATCATAAAGATGGAGAACACCGGAGGGGTGTTGTACATAGAGAGCTTCTCGATGTGGTTGCGGTAGTCAAGCATAGCCGGAAGGTATCTTGAGACGCGTCCGAGGGAGTCCTTCTTGATGATGGCGAAGATCACACCGGCAGGGCCGACGTTCTTCTGAGCGCCTCCGTAGATGAGGTCGTACTTGCTCACATCCACAGGACGGCTCATTATGTCGGACGACATATCGGCGATCAGAGGAACAGGGCAGTCGATGTCTTCCTTGATCTCCGTACCGTAGATGGTGTTGTTCGTGGTGATGTGGAAGTAGTCGATGTCGGTAGGGATCTCGTAACCCTTAGGGATGTAGGAGTAGTTCTTGTCGGCCGAGCTGGCGAGAGCGTAGGCCTCTCCGATTCCCTTGGCCTCTTTCAGGGCTTTCTTCGCCCACACACCTGTCTCAAGGTAGGCGGCCTTCTTCTCAAGGTAGTTCATAGCGACGTAGAGGAACTGCAGCGACGCGCCACCACCGAGGAACACAACCTCGTGGGTGTCAGGAATATTCAGAAGCTCTCTCCAGAGCGCGCGGCATTCGTCCATTGTCGCGTCCCACTCTTTCGTGCGGTGGGAGATGCTGAGAACGGAAACTCCAGTGCCTTTGAAATCCTTAAGGGCTTCGATGGCATTGTCGATGGCCACCTGTGGGAGCAGGCAAGGGCCGGCGTTGAAAACGTGTACTTTCTTCATTTCTATTTTAGTTTCAAAGTATTATATGAATGCGGTTTCAAACGTAGCCAAGGAATATCTTGAGAAAAATCTGCGAATCTTTATCAATATAACCTTTTGGGCGTACGAAATCAATACTGATTTTGCGGTAAATATAGGAAATTAAAAGGATTTGCCCAATATTTACCGCAAAATTAAAAAATAGTCTGACGGAATCCTGGCTACCTGTAGCCGAGAAGGTAGGAGATGATGGCCATCCTGACGTACATTCCGCCGCCGGCCTGCTGGAAGTAGTAGGCGTAAGGTGTGTCGTCGATGTCGGTGGAGATCTCGTTCACCCTTGGAAGCGGGTGCATTATCCTGAGGTTCGGCTTTACCGAGCCAAGCATCGAGGCCGTGAGCCTATAGACATCCTTGACCTTGTTGTACTCGTCCATATCCGGGAATCTCTCCTGCTGGACTCTTGTCATATAAAGGATGTCGCACTCGTTCAGTCCGTCCTCGATCCTGTCGGTCTGGCGGTAGTCAACGCCTTCCCGGTCAAGCATCTCAAGGTACTTCTTAGGAATATTCAGTTCTTCCGGGGAAGTGAAGATGAAGTGAGGGTCGAACCAGCGGAGCGCCTCCACGAGAGAGTGGACAGCGCGGCCGTACTTGAGGTCTCCCACCATATTCACAGTCAGTCCTTCCAGCCTGCCTTGCGTCTTTTGGATGGCGTAGAGGTCGAGCAGGGTCTGGGTAGGGTGCTGGTTCGCTCCGTCTCCGGCGTTGATGACAGGCACCGAGGCCACCGAGGCCGCTATGTCCGCCGCCCCTGCCTGGGGATGCCTCATCACGATCATATCCACATAGTTCGACACAATCTTGATCGTGTCCTCCAGGGTCTCGCCCTTGGTCTGGCTGGTGTTGCGGTTGTCAGGGAAGCCTATCACTCTGGCTCCTAATCTGTTGACCGCGGCCTCGAAGGAAAGCCTCGTTCTGGTCGATGGCTCGAAGAACAGGCAGGCCACTACCTTGCCCGAGAGAAAGCTCTGCTCTCTGTTGGCTTCGAATTCCTTGGCTACCTCAAGGATGTGAAGCACTTCATCCTTTGAGAAATCCTGGATTGAAATTAGACTTTTAGGCATAGTGTTTATGAATTAAAGTTCGTTTGCCGTACAGTTGTCAACCTTGCCGATCCGGCTTAGGAAGTCCTCCTCGGCGGAAAGCCGCACCCAGACCTGAAGTCCGCACTCCGCCCCGAAATCCTGTCCCCTCTGCTTGAGGTCCATATCCTTGAGGATCTTCATCACGCTGTTCATCGACTCGTAGCCGAAGCGCAGGCCGAACCATTTCCCCGCGACTTTCTCGACGCTTCCGGCCTTGTCCAGCGCCTCCGCCGTGGATGTCTTGTAGGCTCGGATAAGCCCCGGGATGCCGAGTTTGATCCCGCCGAAGTAGCGGACCACAACGACAAGCGTGTCGCTTAGTCCTCTGGAGTCAATCTGTCCGAGGATTGGCCGACCCGCCGATGAGGAAGGCTCGCCGTCGTCATTCGCCCTGAATTTGTCTCCGAGATGGCCGAGGCGGTAGGCGTAGCAATGATGCCTTGCGTCGTGGTACTTTTTCTTGAGGTCCGCGACTATCTCCTTGACCTCCTCTTCTGTCTCTACGGGGAAAGCGAAAGAAATGAAGCGGCTGCCGTTGTCTTTGAACAGCCCTTCCGCCGGTGCCGGGAGGCTTTTGTAGGTGTCCCGGATGATGTTTTCTGGTGTCTCCATTCCTGAGTCACGAAATTAGCGTTTTTCACATAATTTTGCAACGGAACGGGAAATTTTGTATTTTTGAAATGGTTTTGAATACAATATTTATGGTTTATAAATTCAGGGTGACTCTCGCCGGAATCAAAGGATTCTACCGGGTTTATGAGATGGGGGGTGACACGACCCTTTACGAATTCCACAAACAGATGAGGGCGGATATGGAATTTCCGCAGGATCAGCTGATTATGTTCAAGGCTTTGGACGCCGGCGGCGGAGTTCTCGCACGTTACGGCCTGTTCGACCTCGGCAGCGGCACTGTCGATAACGTGACGGTCGCCCGGACTGTCAAGGAAGGGGTTGCGTCCTTTGTCTATTTCTATGACGTGCCGAACCGCAAGAGCGTGATCGTCACGTTCGAAGGCACGGAGGAAGGAACTGAGTGTCCTCCTACCATCGTGGAGGTGAAGGGACCGAATCCAATCGAGTTCGAGAACGGCTATGTCGCCTTCGAGGATCTTCCTGACTCCCAGAGACATCTTCCTGGCCAGAAGCCTGACTGGGGAAGCGATGACGATGACGAGGGCGGCGCTCCGGCGGTTTCCCTCGATGATGACAGGGACGACGATGACGACGACGAGGAGGACGATGACGACGAGGATGGAAAGATCGTCTTCGACGGAACCGAAGACCTTGACATTTAGCCGCGGCCGGACGCTTTTCCCGTAAAGTTGCTGAATATGCCGCGTCGGCTTGTCATAATCCTCGGGCCGACGGCGGTCGGTAAGACAGACTTCAGCGTCTCGAAGGCATTGGAATACGGGTCGCCGGTGATTTCCTGCGACTCCCGACAGATTTTTAGGAATATGTCCATAGGGACTGCCGTCCCGAATGCTTCGCAGCTTGCCGCTGTGAAGCATTATTTCATCCAGACCGTCCCCGTCACACAGGCCTACACGGCCGGAGACTATGAATCCGAGGCCATCGCCTTGATCGAGAGGCTGTTCGACGAGGGACACGAGACCCTGGTGATGACCGGCGGGTCGATGTTCTACATCGATGCGGTGTGCAACGGGCTTGACAACCTGCCGGACGGGGATTCCGCCTTGAGGGGCGAGCTTTGGGCGAGGCTGGAGGCCGAGGGGGTCGGCGCGCTCGCCGAGGAACTCAGGCTGAGGGATCCGCTGACATATTCACAGATCGACACCCGCAACAGCCAGAGGGTCATTCGTGCGCTGGAGGTCTGCATCGTCTCGGGCAGGCCGTTCTCGTCGTTCAAGACAGGGGAGAGGCGCGCCCGTTCGTTCGAGATCGAGAAGGTCGGACTGGTCAGGCCGCGCGAGGAATTATATTCCCGGATAGACAGGAGGGTCTTGAATATGATTGACGACGGACTTGTCGAAGAGGTCCGCTCGTTGCTGCCGTACAGGTCGTGCCAGGCGTTGCAGACCGTCGGCTACAAGGAAATCTTTGAATATCTTGACAAAATAATCCCTCTGGAGGAGGCTGTGCGTCTCATCCAGAGGAACACTCGTCATTACGCCAAGAAGCAGTTGACCTGGTGGCGTCGGGATCCGTCAATCCGTTGGATCGACCTGTCCGGCCGCTGAGTTCTTTCCGGTCACTGAGCCTGTCGAAGTGACCGGAATCTGTGGTCTCTGTTTCGCACGGTCGCTTCGACAGGCTCAGTGACCGACAAGCTCAGTGACCGAAGTTCTTAGAACGGGAGGTCGTTGCTCGGGTCGTCGGCCGGAAGGTCGTCGATTGTCGGGGCCGGAGTCTGCTGTGGCTGCGCTCCGTAGTTCTGCTGAGGTGCCGGGCCGTAGCCTTGAGTGGCCTGATGGCCGGTCTGCTGCGGCGCACCCTGTCCGGCTGGAGAGATTCTCCACACGCGCACGTCATTGTACCAACGTCCGTTATATTCCCTCGCCCTGAGGTTGAAAGCGACCTTTATGGAGTCACCGACCTGGTACTTGTCCAGATCCGCCACCTTGTCGTTGCCGAACGCCGTCAGGCACACGTCCGCCGGATAGTTGCCGTCCTGGTACTCAAGAACGAAATCCTGCTTTGTCCAGGTGCCTTTCGCACCCTGTCCGCTCTGTCTCGCAAGCTTCTGCTTGATTCTTCCTTCTATTTCCAATGCTGCCATAGTCTGTACTTTTTATAAAATTAAAACCTGCTCGGCGACGGGCGCGAAGCAGGTTCTTGTTTTCCGTTGCCCGGGTTGGGATTATTTCTGGACCTCCTCAACGACAGGCTCGACGAAGTGCTTTACTGAGTCAAGCTGGATGTCGAACACGAGTGTCGTGTTAGGATCGATGCCGTTGGATCCGCGCTCGCCGTAGGCAAGTGCTGAAGGAACGTAAAGGGTGGCCTTTCCGCCTTCCCCGAGAAGCTGGAGACCTTCTGTCCATCCTGGGATGACTCTGTTGAGGGTGAGCATTACAGCGCTCTGATCCTCTTTAACCTCCTCGATGACTGTTCCATCGGTGAGGGCGAGTTTGTAGTGTACGTAAACGGTGTCCTTAGCTCCTGGCTTGACATCGCTTCCGGCTTCGGTGATGATGTACTGAAGGCCTGACTCGGTCTCCTGAACGCCGCTCTTCTTGCGGTTGGCCTCGAAGAACTTCTGCTCCTTCTCCTTGTTAATCGCTCCGACATATTCAGCCCTCTTCTGGATGAACTCGCTCATAATGCGGTTCATATCCTCGAGGTTGACCTTGAACTGCTTTGCGAATTCCTCGTCGCGCTGGTTGCCCTTCGCATTGACGAAATCAGCCGCGCCCTTCTTGATCGCGCTGAAGTTGAGTTCGCCCATATTGTAGTTCTTGATCATAGAACCGAGCTGGATTCCGAGAAGGTAGCTGACGGAGTCAACATCGGCCTTTGTCGGCATAAGATCCTTTGCTTTGGTAGGCTGCTGAGGAACGGCCGCCACAGCTGTGCTGTCAGCGCCGTCGGCTTTTCCTGACACATTGTTTGAGTTGCAGGCCGCTACTGAAAGAATCATAGCTGCCGCCGCAAGCATTTTGATTGTCTTCATACTATTAATTTTTTATAAGTTGACATTTTTAGTTCCGAGACACTCTGCCCCGAAAGTTTCGCGAATATCGCAAAAATTCTTGATTATATTGTCTGTAAAATTTCAAAATGCTTGCTTTTACCGAAAACAATCACTATTTTTAGAAATAATTAGTTAATTCTATGGGAATCGACTCGTCATTGCTGAGTTCCAAACTTAAAGAATTCTTCGGTTTTGATTCGTTCAAGGGGAATCAGGAGAGAATCATCCGGAATCTACTGGATGGCAAGGACACATTTGTGCTTATGCCTACCGGCGGAGGGAAATCGCTCTGCTTCCAGTTGCCGGCTCTTGTGATGCCCGGCACGGCTGTGGTGATCTCGCCGCTGATTGCCTTGATGAAGAACCATGTGGATCTGATCAGGGGCTTTGTCGAGGAGCGGAACGGGGTGGCGCATTTTCTGAACTCTTCGTTGAACAGGGCTCAGATTCAGGAGGTTCGCTCTGACGTGCTTTCCGGTGTGACAAAACTTCTCTATGTGGCTCCGGAATCGCTGATGAAGGCGGAGAATGTCGAACTTCTCAGGGAGGTGAACATCTCCTTCTATGCTGTTGACGAGGCGCATTGCATTTCCGAGTGGGGACACGATTTCAGACCGGAGTACCGCCGGATCAGGGACATAGTCCAGACCATAGGCCGGGCTCCGATCATCGCCTTGACGGCGACGGCGACCCCGAAGGTCCAGAACGACATCCAAAAGAATCTCGGCATTATGGACGCGACTGTCTTCAAGTCGTCGTTCAACAGGCCGAACCTGTACTACGAGGTTAGGGACAAGGTCGATCAGGACAAGGACATAATCAGGTACATCAAGCAGCATCCCGGAAAGTCCGGGATCATCTATTGCCTCAGCCGTAAGAAGGTCGAGGAGATAGCCAATTTGTTGGAGATCAACGGTATCAGGGCGTTGCCGTACCACGCCGGACTCGATGCCAAGACCAGGGCGGAGAATCAGGACAGGTTCCTGATGGAGGATGTCGAGGTGATTGTCGCCACCATAGCCTTCGGAATGGGGATTGACAAGCCTGACGTGCGCTTTGTCATACATTATGATATTCCTAAAAGCATCGAGGGCTACTATCAGGAGACGGGCCGCGCCGGAAGGGACGGGGAGACCGCCGAGTGCATCACCTACTACAGCTACAAGGACATCAGGAAACTGGAGAAGTTTATGCAGGGAAAGCCTGTCTCGGAGCAGGAGATCGGCAGGCAGCTGCTGATGGACACCGTGGCTTTCGCCGAGTCCAACACGTGCCGCAGGAGAATGCTGCTGAACTATTTCGGGGAGGACTATCCCAAGGACAACTGCGGGATGTGCGACAACTGTGTCAATCCTAAGCCTACCTTCGACGGCCGCAAGGAGATGTGCCTGGTGATAAGGTTGATCAAATCCTTGCCGGAGCATTTCAAGGTCGAGCATCTGGCCTCTGTCCTCGCCGGGCAGACCAATGCGATGATCAAGTCCTACAGGCACGACAGCCTTCCGCTCTTCGGATCGGGAAGCGGTCACGGAGTGAGCTTCTGGTGTGCTGTCATCAATCAGGGACTTCTGCTGCATCTTCTTGAGAAAGAGATAGAAAGCTACGGATTGATTTATGTGACACGCGCCGGGGAGGAGTTCTACAACTATCCTTATGAGATCCGTCTCGTAGAGGACCGGAATTTCAAGGATTCGGGTGATGACGATGATGACGAGGCGATGCCTGGCGGCCCTGGGGCGAAAGGCGGCGGAGGCGGCGGGGACACCGCTCTGCTGTCGATGCTGAAGAGTCTGAGGAAGGACATCTCCAAGAAACTGAACCTCCAGCCGTGGATCATCTTCGGAGATCCCGCTCTTGAGGATATGTCGATTCTCTACCCGATAACGTACGATGAACTGCACAACTGTCAGGGTGTCGGCGAGGGAAAGGCAAGGAAATACGGCAAGGAGTTTCTCGACCTGATCAAGAGGTATGTCGAGGAGAATGACATCACGAGGCCTGAGGACTTTGTGGTCAAGTCGGCTCCGACCAAGAGTTCCGACAAGATATTCATAATTCAGAGCATCGACAAGCGGATGTCGCTGGATGACATCGCCGACGCGAGGGGAATGGATCTTGAGGAGCTTGTCGCCGAGATCGAGGGCATCGTGTCTTCCGGCACGAAGCTGGACCTGAACTATTACATAGGCCAGGCCATTGATGACGATGTGGTTGACGAGATCTATGAATATTTCAAGAGCGAGGCGACATCTGATTCCGTGGAGGAGGCTGTCAAGGCTCTCGGAGCTGACTACGAGGAGATGGAGATACGCCTTGTGAGGATTAAGTTCCTCTGCGAGATCGCTTCCTAAATCGTCACCATCCTGAGTCTCCGGCCTTCGAAGTGGCCGAGCCTTCTGAATCCGAACATCTTCACATACTGGGCGAAGTAGTCGAACCTGTCTCCGACTTGCTCAGGTGTGTGCGAGTCTGAGCCAAGGCAGAGGATCTCCCCGCCCAACTCAAGGTATCTTATCAGGATGTCTTTGTCCAGAACCGGGGTGCGGAGTCCGTAGGCCTTGTAGCTTTTTGTGTTGATCTCCAATCCTTTGCCATTCTCTATCAGGTACTTGAGAATCTCGTCGAACAGCCCTGGGAAATCCTTGTAGAGGATGCTTTCCTTAGGGTATGGAGCATAGCGGGCGACATAGTCGAAATGTCCCATTATGTCGAAATCCCCGAGCCATCTCATCTCACGGAGCAAGGTTTCAAGGTAGCGTCCGTAGGCCTCTTTCCAGTTCTTGCCTTTGTAGTACGGCCCGAAATAGGGATCGGTGTCCTCAAGGTAGTGCACGGAAGCGATGACCTGGTCGAACCTGTAGCGGGCGAGAAGTTCTCTGGAGCGCTCGTGGTTCTTTTCCCCCAGCCCAAGTTCTATTCCTTTGAATATCTTGAATTTCCGCGGGAAACCCTTTCCGAGCGAACCGTCTGCGATGAGCCCGTTGACCCTGTCGATCTCGGCCTGCTGCGCCTCGACATCGAAGACCTCGCTGACAATCGGCTCGAACTGTTCCTTCATCTCCGGGACATAGAAATCGCAGTGGTCGGTGAAGCATATTCCCCCAAAACCTTTTTCCGCCGCCGCGACGGCGCTCTTTTCCACCGTTGTCCCGCCTCCGTCGAACGAGAATTGGCTATGATTGTGAGTGTCGAAAAACATAGGCACGAATATAGCAATTTTTGCTAAATTTGTAAGTTGTATTAATAAGGAATATATTATGTTCACTTTCGGCTACAAAACTTCAATCAGCAGCATCCTCAGGGCGCTGGCTTCCATCGGCATAGGACTGGTGATGATTTTTGACAACGAGGCTTCGGAGACGGTCGTGAAGGTCATCGCGGCTTTCCTTTTCGCATCCGGACTGGTGTCGCTGGTCTATGGCGTGATCCGTAACAAAAGAGAGGGCGTGCTTCCTTTGATGGCTGTGAACGCTGTCGTGGATATGCTGCTCGGTCTTCTGCTGTTCCTGAATCCGGCTTGGGTCGCCGGTTTCATCATCACTCTGATAGGCATCGTCCTGATCCTGTTCGGCGGCCTCCAGCTGCTTGCCTTGGCCGGTACGATGTCGCTTCTCGGAGCGGGATTTTCAACGTTGATTCTCTCCATCTGCGCAGTGGTCGGAGGAGCGTTCCTGCTTTTCAGCCCGTTCGGCGAGGCGGTTATGGGAATCTGCGCCGGAGCGTTTCTGATTATTTACGGTGTTTCGGAACTGATCTCCGCCTGGAGGATACGCAAGGCCAAAGAGGCCTACGAGGTTCGTTTCAATTCTCAGACCGAGGAGCCGACGGAGGATCCGGATGTGATTGACGCGTCGGGAATTGACGACGCCAAAGAGGTGGACTACACAAAAGTGGACGAGTAGGAGATGATTCCTCAGGAGACGGTGCAGAAGATTCTTGACACGGCCCGTGTCGAGGAGGTGATAGGCGACTTCGTGACTTTGAGAAAGCGCGGGGCCGACTATTGGGTCTGCTGTCCGTTCCACAACGAGAAGACTCCGTCGTTCCACATAATTCCGGCCAAGGGACAGTACTACTGCTTCGGCTGCCACAAGGGCGGGTCGGCGCTCGGATTCATAATGGACTACGAGCATCTGTCCTACGTCGAGGCGCTGCGCTACCTTGCCAAGAAGTACAACATCGAAGTCGTCGAGAAGGAGGAGACGGCGGAGGACATAGCGAACCGCCAGCGGAACGAGAGCCTGCTGCTTGTCTCTGAATATGCCGGGAACTTCTTCAGGGAGCAGCTCCGCTCCGAGGAAGGCAGGGCAGTGGGACTTGAATATTTCCACTCCCGCGGCCTGCTGGATTCCACGATAGAGAAATACGGACTCGGCTGGGCACCTTCGAGCCGTCACGCCCTGACTGACGCGGCCAAGGCGGCCGGGTACAAGGATGAATATCTCCTTGAGACCGGACTGTGCGCCACTTACGATTCGGACGGGAGGCTTCACGACCGGTTCTTCGACAGGGTGGTCTTCCCGATTCATTCGGTGAGCGGCAGGGTGATCGCTTTCGGGGCCAGGACGCTGAAGTCCAAGGAGGCCGGAAAACCTTACGCCAAGTACGTGAACTCCAAGGAGTCAGACATCTATGTCAAGAACAAGTCACTTTACGGGATCTGGTTCGCCAAGAACGAGATGGCCCGCAAGGACAAGTGCTATCTTGTGGAGGGCTATCTGGATGTGCTTTCGATGCACCAGCTGGGGATCACCAACGTCGTGGCTTCCAGCGGCACGGCCTTGACTGAGGGACAGATAGGCCTGATCAAGCGCTTCACGCAGAATGTGACGATAATGTACGACGGGGACTCGGCCGGAATACACGCGGCCCTGCGCGGAATCGATATGTTCCTCCGCGAGGGGATGAACGTGAAGGTCGTGCTGATTCCGGACGGGGACGATCCGGACTCATATTCCCGGAAGCACACTTTGGCTGAGGTCGAGGAGTTCCTCGCCGGGGCTGAGATGGATTTCGTGGATTTCAAGTCCTCGCTGCTGATGAAGGATGCGGCGAAGGATCCGCTCAAGAGGGCGGAGGTGATCAACGACATCGCCGACACAATCGCCGACATCCCGGACGCGGTGAAACGGTCTGTCTATGTCGATTTCCTGAGTGACAAGTTCGAGATCCGCAGGGACATCCTGGACGAGAGGATCGGGGCGACGAGATCCAAGAGGCTTTTTGAGGAGAAGAAGGCCGCCGACAGGGATCGCGAGAGGCGGGCGAATCAGGATCGGTCGGGTTCTGGAATGGCCGGCGGCCTTGAGACCGCTTATGCCACCGCAGGGAATACGGCTTCTGATCCTTCGGTGTCTTCGACAGGCTCAGACACCGCGCAGGTTGGCCGGCGCACAGGTCTTGACGCTTTGGTGGAGAACCGCATAATGGCCACGGCCGAGCGAGATCTTCTGAATTTCATCCTGACCTACGGGACCACTAAACTGGAGTTCCAGAGCGATTCGGATTTCTATTCGGGTTCGGATGAGGATGCCCAGACCGTGTTCGATTTCATCGAGCAGGCGCTTGAGGCGGACAAGTCGGAGTTCGCCAATCCGGTTTTCAGAAGGACTTACGAGGCGTATTCCAAGGACTATTATGACGGCTATTCTCAGGAGGAGATCGTCCGGCATCTGATGGACGGTGAGGACAGGGATGTGGCCTACGTGGCGGCCCAGCTTTCCACTGACGAGACGTATGAGCTTTCTGTCCAGCATCTGCGTCAGTCGATGATGTCCAAGGTGTCCTGGCTGACACTCTATGTCCCCAAGGCCATCCTGGTCTTTCAGCAGTGCCGTATGGAGGACAAGGACAGGGAGTTGAAGGAGAGGCTCAGGGAGGCTCAGGCGGCTTCCAACGGAGATCGGGTGCTGGAGATAATGCAGGAGATGCTCAAGGTGCAGAAGACGCTCCGCGCGGTGAAAGTAAGATTGGGAAGAGAAAAATAATATTCATTAATATGGAAAAGAAATTCAAGAGAACACTTGTGACCTGTGCGTTGCCTTATGCCAACGGGCCGGTCCACATCGGCCATCTGGCCGGGGTATATGTGCCTGCGGACATCTACGTCAGGTATCTCAGGATGAGGGGGGAGGATGTGCTGTATGTCTGCGGCAGCGACGAGCACGGCGTTCCGATTACCATCAAGGCCAGGAAGGAGGGCTGCTCGCCTCAGGACATCGTTGACCGCTACCACAAGATCATCAAGGACTCGTTCACTGGACTTGGAATCAATTTCGACATCTACGGCCGCACGAGTTCGGATGTTCACGAGAAGAACGCTTCGGAGTTCTTCCGTAAGCTGTACGACGAGGGAAAATTCATCACGAAGGAGTCCGAGCAGTACTACGATCCGGAGGCCAAGACGTTCCTTGCGGACCGCTACATTGTGGGGACCTGCCCTAAGTGCGGCGCCGAGGGAGCGTACGGTGACCAGTGCGAGAAGTGCGGAAGCACGCTCAGCCCTGAGGAACTCATCAACCCTAAGTCGAAGCTCAGCGGGGCTAAGCCGATAAAGAAGAAGACCACGCATTGGTATCTGCCTTTGGATCAGTACGAGGGCTGGCTCAGCAAGTGGATCTTGGAGGATCACAAGGAGTGGAGAAGCAATGTCTATGGCCAGTGCAAGAGTTGGATTGACGGCGGGCTTCAGCCGAGGGCTGTGAGCCGTGACCTTGACTGGGGTGTTCCTGTGCCTGTCGAGGGGGCCGAGGGTAAGGTCCTCTACGTCTGGTTCGACGCTCCGATCGGCTACATCTCCAACACTCAGGAGCTTCTGCCTCAGTCTTGGGAGAAGTGGTGGAAGAGCGAGGACACACGTCTCGTGCATTTCATCGGCAAGGACAACATCGTGTTCCACTGCATTGTCTTCCCGTCAATGCTGAAGGCCTACGGTGACGGCTACATCCTGCCTGACAACGTTCCGGCCAATGAGTTCCTGAACCTTGAGGGGGACAAGATCTCCACCTCTCGCAACTGGGCCGTCTGGACGCACGAGTACCTTGAGCAGTTCCCAGGGAAAGAGGATGTGATGAGGTATGTCCTCACCGCCAACGCTCCTGAGACCAAGGACAACGATTTCAGCTGGAAGGATTTCCAGACACGCAATAACAGTGAGCTTGTCGCCATATTCGGTAACTTTGTGAACCGCGCCGTTGTGCTGACCCACAAGTATTTCGAGGGAAAGGTGCCAGCGCGCGGGGAACTTTTAGATGTTGACCGCGAGGCGCTTGCCGAGATTCCGGCGCTCAAGGCCTCGCTGGAGAGGAACATCGAGGGCTATCATTTCCGCGAGGCCCTGAAGGACGCTATGTCCATCGCCCGCGTGGGCAACAAGTACATCTCCGACACAGAGCCTTGGAAGGTCGCCAAGACGGATATGGCCCGTTGCGCCACCATCCTTAATGTCAGCCTTCAGATCTGCGCCGATCTGGCCATAGCTTTCGAGCCGTTCACTCCGTTCGCTGCGGAGAAACTCCGCAAGATGTTGGGTGTCAGCCTGAACGCCGGTGTGGATCACCGCAAGGGCGAGCAGGAGACTGTGAACACCTACAAGGCCGGTGAGTGCGCCGCTCTGCACACAGCCTCCTGTCCTGAGTCCTGTGGTGGCAACGGTGTTTGCCTGAGCTGGGATCTTCTTGGCAATGAGGAACTTCTCCCTGTGGGACACGAGATCGGGGTTGCCGAGCTGCTGTTCGCCAAGATCGACGACGACGCTATCAACGCCCAGCTTGCCCGTCTGGACGCCATCCGCGCCGAGAGGGAGGCCGCCGCCAAGGCCGAGGCCGCCAAGCAGGTGGCTCCGCAGAAACCGGAGTGCGTCTTCGAGGATTTCGAGAAGATGGACATCCGCACGGCGACCGTGCTTGCGGCCGAGCGTGTGCCTAAGACGGACAAACTGCTGAAACTCAGCATCGACACCGGCATTGACAAGAGGACGATCGTGTCCGGCATCGCCGAGTACTACTCTCCGGAGGAGATGGTGGGCAAGCAGATATGCATCCTTGCCAACCTTCAGCCGAGGACGATCCGCGGCATCGAGTCGCGCGGTATGATCCTGATGGCGAAGCAGGGCGACGGCAAGATGAGGTTCATCACGCCTGCCGAGGCGCTTAACAACGGCGCGGTCATAGGTTAGTATATTCATAGATTTAAGATATTATGAGAAGAATTTTTGCTTCATTGGCTGCCGCGGCGCTCGTCATTGGCTGCGCGCAGACTCCGACTCTCACCAAGTCGGGGCTTGATCTTGAGAATTTCAACGCTGAGCGTGATGGGGCCAAGACCGCTCTCTACACTTTGACAAACAAGTCGGGAATGGAGGTCTGCGTCACTAATTTCGGCGGCAGGATCGTGTCCGTGATGGTTCCTGACAGGAACGGGGACTACAAGGATGTCGTCCTTGGTTTCGACAAGGTCCAGGACTACTTCCCGGAGAACAACAAGACTGATTTCGGCGCCACGATCGGCCGCTACGCCAACCGTATCAACGGCGGCAGGTTCACGTTGGACGGCGTTGAGTACCAGCTTCCTCAGAACAACTACGGGCATTGCCTGCACGGCGGTCCTGACGGTTGGCAGTACAAGGTCTATGATGTGCTTGAGGCTGACGCCTCACACGTCAAGTTGCGGATTGTGTCCCCTGACGGAGACGCCAACTTCTCTGGCAAGGTGACCGCTTCCGTGACGTTCACCCTTACCGAGGACAACGCTATCGACATTCGCTACGAGGCCACGACCGACGCTCCGACGATCATCAATATGACCAACCATTCGTACTTCAATCTGTCCGGTGACCCTGCCAACCATCAGATCACCGCTGACTCGTTGTACATCAACGCCTCGTACTTCACTCCTGTGGATTCCACCTTTATGACCACCGGAGAGATCGCTTCCGTGGAGGGTACTCCGTTTGATTTCAGGAAGGCGAAGCTGATCGGCGATGACATCGACTCTGACAATGAGCAGGTTCGCAACGGAAAGGGCTTCGACCACAACTGGGTGCTTGACACAAAGGGCGACGACTCCGTCCTTGCGGCGGAGGTATATTGCCCGGAGACGGGAATCGTTCTTAAGGAATATACTTGCGAGCCTGGTGTCCAGGTCTATGCTGGAAATTTCCTTGACGGCTCGGTGACCGGCAAGAAGGGCGTTGTCTATGGCCATCGCACGGCCATCTGCCTTGAGTCTCAGAAGTATCCTGACACTCCGAACAAGCCTGAGTGGCCGTCGGCCGTCCTCCGTCCGGGCGAGACCTACACCAGCCACTGCGTCTTCGCGTTCAGCGTGAGGTAAGGGCTTTCTATATTGAGGCTTCAATTTATTGAAGGAGCCGAAGGAATATGAATATCCCGGATTTTGCACGTTACCAAAATCCGGGATATTCATATTCCTCCGGCTTTCGTAATTTTTTTCTCGATCAGGAAGTTGTGTGTTTTCGGGTTATTTGCGTATATTGTCAAGCCACAAGATGACACTGCCTATGTTTGCGAAACTGCTGAGAATGATAAGGATAATATTACCGCTGCTTGCTGTTGCTATGGCGGTCTCGTCTTGTAATGTCCGTTTTGGCGGTTCGGGCGTGGCCAGGCTTGATGCGGATGTTAATTGGAAGATAGAAACTTATCCGGTAGAGAGCGGCGTCGGTGATGGATATGGGCCGAGTAAGATGTTGGTTTATTCGGACACTTGTGGTTTGCTTGCTGCTTTTAATGGTGATGAGACATCCTTTTATGTGACGTCTGATTGTGGGAAAAATTGGATGAAGAGGGGATCTGTCAGCAATCTGCTATGTCGGTCTATCGCAAAATCAAAAGACCGATTCTATGGATGTTTTTTAAGCACGGATCCGAACGACGGCGGAGTTATAATGACATCGAATGATGTCGGAAAGACGTGGGAAACAATTCTTGATAACAGGAATGGGATTTTTCGGTTTGACGTGCAGGATGACGGCACGTTGGTCGCTTTGCTGACTCTTGATGAAGGTTATGCTGTCCTTTGCTCTGTTGATGGAGGGCAGAATTGGATGACATCCCCGTCTTCGGTGACGAGAAGCATCGTTACTTTCGGTCAGTTATCTTTCTTGAGTGATGGAATTATATATTCGTCAAAAGATAAGGTCGTGGTAATGAATCCTGCCTCATTCGAGACTGATACCATACATTCCAGCAAAGGATTAATGAGTGGCGTGGTGTCTGGTGAGGATGTGATTGGTATTTGGGAGGGACATAGGGCAAATTATTATAGGCTCATAGGTAAACACGCTGACCTCGTGTCTTCTATATGGGATATAAGAAGACCGTTCAGGAACTACATCCCTGCTGAAATCTACCAATATGGAGATGTTGTTTATACGAAGATTATTCCGCTGACTTATAAAGCGAAAACATCGTTGTTGATGTCAGTGGACAGGGCAAGGACTTGGAGTGAGATTAATGTTGAAAGTGATTTTGAAAAGGAATTGGATGAGGTTGAGCCATCTGCCGGCGACTGGCCGATGGCAGGATACAAAGACAAGATGTTGTCATACTGCGTGGGCTACAAGGACGGAAAACGTCAGGATTTCATCAAGATCATAAGACCTAAATGAGGACTCCGGAGGGCTTTTATCGGATTTCGTAAACTGTCGGAGGGGTTTCGTACATTGAGGGCGGTAAAGTCTTTGGATACAGCTTTTTTTGTCTAAATTCGCAGTGTGATAATGAAACGGGGTTATGCTAAGACAAAAGAATAGATTATTGGAAATCGGCAATCAGAATGAGGTTTATTATCTCCAGCCTGAGAGCATTCTATTCGTGGTGGCTGACGGGAATTATTGTGACATCCACCTTGTAGATGGGGATGTCCTCAAGACTGTCAGCTGCAAGAGGGCTGAGATAGCCAGAAAGATAGATATGCAGCTCGCCGGTGACCTCGCAAGGATGTTCTCTCTTGTCGGCAAACCGTATCTTGTGAACATTTGTCATATTATGCACATAGCGCCTATGAAACGTCTTCTGACCTTTGACACCAACCATCCGGGCTCCTGCCGGAAAAAAACTATTGACGCTTCGACAGAGGCGTTGCGAAGCCTCCGCACGGCTCTTGAAGACCAGAGTGTCGGTAAGACGGCGGCGGGAACGGAACGCCTTGTGACAGGCATCAACGGCGGATTCTCGGACTATGTCGCCTCGACATTGAGGGATGAGCCGAAAAATTATGACATTGACGATGACGAGATAATGATGCTTGGCCTATGAAATCAAACTATTTGGGCGTAATGACTTTCTTCGCGGAGCGTGTCCCGCTGCGACTTACCGTGGAGAGCCTGCCGTCAATAAATTACGCCTTGGTCCTCAACGGCGGTGTGTCGTTCAGCAAATTTGAGCTGATTAATGCCGGAGGAAACAGAATTGACAATGTCAGGATAGTCCTGTCCGGAGAGATGATCGAGGACTGCGGCCTGACGCTTGACGGCATCGACCCGGGAATGGCCGTGAATTTCGACAATGCGAGATTGATGCCTGTGTCTTCAAAATTGATGGCGCTGACAGAGGCGGTTGGGACAACCTACAGAATCGACGTTTTCGTCGATGGCGTGAATGTGCTCGGCGAGGTTGTCCCTCTGACTCTACTTGCGTTTGACCAATGGAGCGGTCCTCGTTTTCGTCCGGAACTCTTGGCGGCGTTTGTCACTCCGAACAACCCCTGCATCCCTAAGATATGCAGGAGAGCCTCGGAGATTCTTAAGCTTAAGACGGGAGTCGGAGATCTTGACCAGTACTTTTCTCTCAATTCGGACAGGATTGTCAGTCAGGTGGAGAGCGTCTATGATGCTCTTCTTGAGAATGACATCGCTTTCGCGTCCACACCGCTCGGACTTGAGACGGAAGGGCAACGCATCCGCCTTGCGGACAAGGTGATCGATGAGAAACTCGGTGACTGTCTGGATTTGTCGCTGCTGATCTGTGGATGCCTTGAGAGCATCGGCATAAAGACGTCCGTACTGCTGTACCACACCCACGCCGTGGCAGGTGTCTGGCTTACTCCGTCGTGTCAGGTGCCGGTGTCGGAATCTAATCCGGAAGAGATTCTGGGCATTGTCAGGGACAACAGGGAGAACTTTCTTATGATCGAGTCCACGGCCTTGACACGGGGTGAGACCTTCGGACAGGCGGTCATCTCCGCCAAGGAATGGTTCGAGACCCGATTCGGGGAACTTGAGTGTTTCGTGGACATCAGCGAGGCCAGAAAATGCCGCGTCAGGCCCTTGCCTCACACTGTACGCACAAGTACCGGTTGGGTGGTCAAGGATATGCCTGACTATGATGTCTTGTTCGATGAACTGGCGAAAGTGAGCGCCTATGACATCAAGGGCGTCTCTTCTTCCGAGAAGCTCAAGAACAAGCAGCTTGTGTGGGAGAGAAAGCTGCTGGATCTGACTCTGAGGAACAGCCTCATCAATATGAGGCCGGGAAAGAGCGTGATTCCATTGGTGAATCTTACCCCTGAGGTGGCATTGTCAACCCTGAAGACCGAGGATATTCCTGAGTCGGTTTTAGGAAAGGAGAATGCCGACGCCCTGAAAGCGTTGTACAGATCCTCGAGGACAGCATTGGAGGAAAGCGGCGCGAATTCGCTGTTCCTCTCGCTCGGGACAATGCGATGGTACGAGACGGATGAGAACAAGCCTTATTTCGCTCCCGTTGTCCTGATTCCTGTCGAATTGGTGCGCCACGGGGCGAAGAAATATATTCTTAGGGGAAGGGATGAGGATCCGATGGTGAATATGACATTGGTGGAGATGATGCGCCAGACTTTCGAACTGGAGATTCCGCCGCTCTATCCGATGTTGATGGATGAGGATGATTCCCCGGACTACAACCGGGTGTTCGACATTCTGCGCACGGCCTTCGCCGAGATCAATGAGAAGAGGCCGAAGCAATCCCAGTGGAGTGTCGTGGAGGAGTGTGTGCTCGGACTGTTCTCTTTCACCAAGTTCGTGATGTGGAATGATGTCCACACGAACCGGGAGGTCATCGCGGGACATCCTCTGCTCAAGAGTATGGTCGAGGGGCGTCTTCTTCTGGATCAGGAGGACAACGGGCGGTCGGCCAGAGAGTTGGATCACTCTCTGAGGCCTGCCGACCTTTGTGTTCCGATTGATGTGGACTCCGCCCAGTTAGAGGCTGTCGTGGCCTCGGACAAGGGACAGAGTTTCATTCTTTACGGGCCTCCGGGCACAGGAAAGTCGCAGACCATCACGAATATGATCGCCAACGCCCTGTACAAGGGCAGGCGTGTGCTTTTCGTCTCTGAAAAGAAGGCGGCGTTGGAAGTGGTGCAGGAGAGGCTGGACAAAATCGGTCTGTCTCCGTTCTGTCTTGAACTCCATTCCAACAAGGTGAACAAGAAATCTTTCCTCGAACAATTGAAGGGTTCGCTGGGCGTTACTTTGGACGAACCGTCCGCCTCCTACTACAATGACCGCTCGGATGCCTTGTTCGCGAGCAGGAATGAATTGAACGGCTATATGGAGGCGCTGCACCGAAAGCGGGAGGGCGGACTTTCTCTGTATGAATATATTAACGCATATCTTGCGGTGGAAGGTGTGGAGGACGACCTGTCGTCGTCCGCATTGTGTGCCTATAGTCCGGACTACATCAAGGACTACTGTGACAGGCTGAGACGGTTTGACACGATAGCGGAGATTGTCGGCTGCCATCCGGGAAGCCATCCGCTGCGCGGTCTGTACCCTAAGACAAACACGTTGAAAAACCAGTCGGATGTGGAGGCTCTTTTAGAGAAGTTGCCGGACGCCGTGCGTAAGGCCAGAAAAAAGGAGGCTGGAATCATCAACAGGCTGTTCCTCAAGCGCTCCGAGCTGGAGATTCTGAGAAACGGAGACGTTTGGAGAGACCTTATGGCGGTCGCTGACATTGATGGGGAGATAGCGGACGACACCGATGCCCTGCTCTCGGCGGACGAGTCTTGGCTCGCCGCAAGGGACAGGTTGAAGAAATGGTATCATTTCAGCCTTGCCTGGCTGGAAATGGGTCGGAAGGATGTCGGAAGCGCCAAGTCCTATTATATGGCCGGTCATTCTGGCGAGGCCACGGCCGCTGCGTTGATGAAGGGATATTACAAGTCTATGATTATGTCGATTGTGGACTCCGATGCCTGTCTGCGCGGTTTCAACAAGACGCTCTTCGATGAAAGCGTGGAGATGTACCGCCAGAAGGCGCGGGAATTCCAGAATCTGACACGGCTTAATCTGACGCAGACTTTGTCGATGAGATCTCCTTATGTCGTGGATTTGAGTCCTGAGGAGGAGGCTGAGCTCGCGACTCTGAAAAAGCGAATAGCGACCAACGGCCGTCGGGCGACAATCCGGCAGATGATCGAGGACTCTCCGAACATCATCGGCAGACTATGCCCTTGTATGCTGATGAGTCCGTTGTCCGTCGCGCAGTACCTCAGGATGGTCTCCGGACAGTTTGATCTGGTGATCTTCGACGAGGCCAGCCAGATGCCTACCAGCGAGGCTGTCGGAGCCATAGCCAGAGGCAAGGCCACCATTGTGGCGGGAGATCCGAGACAGATGCCTCCGACAAGTTTCTTTATGACCAAGAATGTTGTGGAGGATGATGTTGACATTGATGACCTTGAGTCGGTTCTCGACGACTGCATCGCGCTTGGCGTGCCGGGCAAGTACCTTTCGCTGCACTACAGAAGCCGCCACGAGAGTCTTATAGCGTTCAGCAACAGACATTTCTATGACGACAAGCTTGTGACGTTCCCTTCCAGCAATGATATGGAGGCCAAGGTTTCTCTTCAGCTCGTTGACGGTTGCTATGATTCCGGCAAGGGGCGCTGCAACAAGTCCGAGGCCAAGGCTATTGTTGAGGAGACTCTGTCCTTGCTACGCAAGCGGTTGGATGACGTGGACGGCCAATGGACGAGGGCTAACGGGAAAAGCATCGGAATCATCGCGTTCAGCATAGCCCAGTCCTCCTTGATCGAGGATATGCTCACGGACGCTCTGGCCAGGAATCCTGACCTTGAGCAGATCGCGATGAAGGGGGAGGAACCGGTCTTTGTGAAGAATCTGGAGAATGTGCAGGGTGATGAAAGGGACATCATACTTTTCTCCGTCGGCTACGGCCCGGACAAAAAGGGCAGGGTGAGTATGAATTTCGGTCCTCTGAACCAGAATGGAGGAGAGAGGAGGCTTAATGTGGCGATCTCAAGGGCGCGGTATTGTATGAAGGTTTTTTCCACAATGAGTTCCTCACAGATTGACTTGCAGCGCACCGGGGCTAACGGTGTACTTGCGCTGAAGCGTTTCCTTGAATATGCCGAGACGGGAGTCCTGCCGCGCCGGGCGAGTCTTGAAAAGAGCGCCGAGGTGAGCGAGATCTGTAGGAAGGTCTGCGAGAGAATCCAAGAGAAGGGCTTTGACGCGCGTCCGGATGTCGGCCGCTCCAGCTTTAAGCTGGATGTCGCGGTCGTCGATAAGTCTGATCCTGATTCCTATTGCCTTGGAATCTTGATTGACGGCGACAACCAGTACGCCGTGCCTACTGCCAGGGATCGTGAGATTGTCCGTCCGTCCGTTCTTGCGAATTTAGGATGGAGAATCGTCCGTCTCTCAACTCAGGATTGGATCGAGAACGGCTCCGCCCGTCTGGACAAGGTTTTAGATGAGTTGGCAGCCGCAGCTAATGCCAGGCTTCTGTCCGAAGAAACGGATTTGGAAGAATCTTGACCTCGTGAAAGTCAGTGCCTTATGCTGAGATTGTCAGGACATCCGGGCGCTGAGCGTTTCCGTGGATTCAGATACCGCTACTCATAAAATTGGATCACGGTTCCTTCGGCGTAGTAGGTGACTACATTATAGACGAGGAAGAACTTGGCGGACTGCTTGACGGTGACGTTGATCAGGGCTTGTGAGCCGTGAAGCTGTGCTTTCTTTGTAAGCTCGGCGACAGCGTTGTCTCTGAGGGCTTTTTTGCTTAATCCTCCGATTCCAAAGAGATATCGTGACGAGACTTGTGCATCCACAGTGTTGATAATGCGGAAATTATCTGAGGCGAGAGTTACATTCGTGACATTATTGTTGACATTGGATGTCATATTCGCTGTCACACCACAGCCGCAGAGCGCGATGGCTGCCGAGACAAGAACGACTATTCTCTTGATATGTTTCATAAGTGTGTTCTCCTTACTGTTTTATAAGATCGGTAAATGTACCTCTTCTCCCGGACTTTTCCAAATATTATCCCATCGGAATCAGAATGTTGTGTCCTTCCTGGTTATGTGCGTATATTGACCAGATTCCCTTGAAGCCCCTTCCGTGCGCGCCGGGATAGTGATTTGCTCACGAGGCAGTGTTGTTGAGCTGTTCCGTGCGCGGATGGATGCGGTTTTGCGCACGAGGTGTAGGTGTGGATGGGTCTTGTGCGCGAATGGAGGTGGTTTTGCTCACGGAGCCGCCGCACTATAGGGCTTGTGGTCTCACTTACATACCAACAGTGATCACTCAACCGCGATAGGTCGGAAAGGTCAGAAAAAATAAAATGGCGAATTTTGGTAACGTGCAAAATTCGCCATTTTCGTTTTTTTCTGACCGCCCCCACAATGGCCACCTCCCACAATAACTGCCCTACAGTTTCCGGATGACGTTGAGTCCGTCGCGGATAGGGAGTAGAACAGACTCGACACGAGGATCGGAGACAACGAGGTCGTTGAAGGCGACTATACCCTGGGTCTGCTTGTCCTGAGGCACGGGATCCTGCCACAACTTGCCGTCCCAAAGAACATCATCGGCGAGGATGAGGCCGCCGGGACTCAGCAAATCGAAAACCAGATTGTAGTAATCGACATATTCACGCTTGTTGGCGTCCATATACACTAAGTCGTAGGGACCTTCAAGGGTGGAAAGCGTCTCCTTTGCGTCACCGATGTGAAGGGTGATCCTGTCGGCGACACCGGCTCTGGACCACCCCTCACGGATCAGATCCTCCAGCTCGTCGTTGATCTCAAGGGTGTCGATGTGGCCGTCGGCGGGAAGACCGTAAGCCAGACAGGTGGCCGAGTAGCCGGTGAAAGTGCCGATCTCAAGGATCCTTCTCGCCTTTGAAATCTCCACAAGCATCGTCAGCAGACGCCCCTGCACCGCCCCAGAAAGCATCCGGGGATAGTTTGTGTGGATGTTGGTCTGTTTCTCGATCCAGTCCAGAGCCTCGCTCTGACGTGATGAATGCTCACGAAGGTACTTGTCCGCTGGTGATTCCATTTTTGAAAATTACTTATTATGCACCTAATCTTGTCTTTTATCGATCGATGCTATGCTACTCTTTATCTTTATTCCCCTTTTCCTCCCCGAACCGTTTAATCTCCTCTGTGAGGAACTTCTGTAATTTCTCTTTCGGCACTATTAGCTGATAGTCGGCTACGCCAATGGGTTTGCCCATATCCTCGAGAGCCAGTTCCACTTCCACACGGTCTTTCTCAGCACAGAGGATGATGCCGATTGATCGGTTCTCGTCAGTGCCGCGCTCAAGGCGGTCGAGTAGCGAGAGGTAGTAGTTCATCTTGCCGGCATATTCGGGCTTGAAAGCACCGATCTTCAGGTCCACGGCCACAAGGCAACGTAAGCCGCGGTGGAAGAAAAGCATATCTACCTTGCTCTCCTTGCCGTTGTATTCCAGCACATGCTGATTGCCGATGAATGTGAATCCGTTGCCCAATTCCATAAGGAAACGGGTTATGGCCTTTACAAGGCGATCTTCCAGCTCCAACTCCAGAATGGGACTCGTCACGCCGAGGAAGCCGAGGTTATAGCTGCTGCTGAACACTTCGTTGGCATACTTGGCCTGTTCCATAGGCAGAGCGCGGTTGAAGTTGTTTGGCATTGGAGTTGACGCCTGTACCTTACACACATCCATTTTGATGGCATTGAGCAGCAGGTCGCGGCTCCAACCTTTTGTAATGGTTTCCTGAGCATAGTATAACTCGTTGGTTGAATTAAAAAACTAAATATTTATAAATGAAAAAGTTGCGC
>CAYZKZ010000025.1:0-27965 GCA_964479325.1 uncultured Muribaculaceae bacterium | reverse complement strand
AGGCAAGGGAGCCGGATGGGTTGTCGTCACGATGGCCTGGGGTTTCGCCGTGATGTGCGGAGTCTTCATCGCCGGGCCATATTCAGGAGCGCACCTCAACCCCGCCGTGTCCATCGGTCTCGCCATCGCCGGATCGTTCTCCTGGGCTTTGGTGCCGGGCTATGTCATCGCACAGATGCTTGGAGGCTTCTTCGGAGCGGCGGTCGTGTGGGCATTCTACAAGGATCAATACGACGCCACCGACGACCCGGACACGAAACTCGGAACATTCTGCACTATGCCTGCGGTATATAACCCCGGAAGGAATTTCTTCTGCGAATTCATCGGGACCTGGCTGCTCGTGCTCTGCATCCTGATGTTCTCCGTCTCGGGCAACACCCCGGATGTCAGCCTCGGCTCCTCAGGAGCGTTCCCTGTCACGATGCTGATTATGGCGATCGGTATGTCTCTCGGCGGAGCCACCGGCTATGCCATCAACCCCGCCCGTGACCTCGCCCCGAGAATAGCCCACGCCATCCTTCCGTTCAAAAGTACGAAGCGTGACAGCGGCTGGTCCTACAGCTGGATTCCTGTTCTTGGCCCGATCGCCGGAGCCGCCTTCGCCGCATTGTGCTTTCTGCTGATTTTCTAAAAGGCGACAAGCGGCGCTTTGACTATCGGTTCACCTTCCTGAGCAGAAGATCCGGCAACAGAATCATAATCTCGCGCCACTGAGGTTCCGAAGACATCGAGGAATCCTCATTATAGCGCCAGAACACCTGAAACCTTACTTTGGCCGCCACCGGAGAATATCCCTTAGCGGCCAATTTTGCCAATCTGGCCCGGAATGCGGCCGAAAACCTTACCACCTGACAAAAGCGCCCCTCACCCCCGGCACAAAGGCCACCCTCAACAAGTGAAAGTTCGGTTCCCGACACAAGGGACAACAGCCGCGGCTGGCAATTCTTGAAGACATCCAAAACCACATCACGGTGGGAAAGTTGCAGAAGGATCTCGTCCGGCGAGCCGTAAACCTCATTGTCAAGAGTTGTCTTGCTATGGAAAAACTCATCAGCGAAAACATCTCTGTTGTCAAAATGCACAGAAAGGTTGTCCTTTGCTCTTGTCATTCCGACATAAATCGCCCTACGGTCACTGTCTGAAATTCCGGCAAGTCCTTTGAGCGAGATGTAAACGTTGGCATATTCACGTCCCTTGGCTTTGTGGATTGTGGAGACGACAATCTCGGAGTCATTCAGTTTTGTAAAGTCCTCAGGCTTAGACTCAAGCAGGAAATTCTCGAAATCAGAGATGTACTTGCCTTCAGGATATTCCTCGCCGAAAGCTGACACACAACCGACGAAAAGGCCAAGACAACCGCTGCCGCCAAACCTGTCCATCACCACTTCGATCGCCTCATCCCATTTGCCTTTGCCCACACAGCCCGATCCGTTTTCACGAAGCGCATCCAAAAAGCAACGGAACTCAGCCAGATCCGACAACTTGAATCCTTCGTTCGATTGGATCAGCCTCGCTTTACGTCCTGACCTGTTGAGCAAGGCCGTGATGACCAAAGCGTCGTCGTTCGTCAAAGTAAGGACGCAGACGGAACCGGACGGATTACCGGTGACAATCTCATTCACAATGGCTTGCTCGTAATCAGAAGATCTATGACGCACAAACCGCACATTTCCCAAGGCCTCTCTTTTGCCTATAATGGGAGCCGATTTCAGACGGCCTGATATTCCTTTGACATAAGCGTTGGCTACACTGACAACAGATTCCGAACTACGGAAGTTCTCAAGCATATCGTATGTCTGGGCTTTGTAATCCGAGATAAGGGATTTCATATTTCCGGAGTCCGAGCCGCGGAACTCATAGATGTTCTGGTCATCATCACCTACGGCTATAACCCTCATATCATCATTGCGTACGATGAGTTCCTTGACCAAGTCAAACTCTTGAGCGCCAAGATCCTGAGCCTCATCGATAACAAGAATGGACTTGGTGATCCTGCTCTGCTCCACCCTTCCGGAACGAATCTCAGCCACAGCCTGCGAAACTATACCGTCGGAAGCCTCAACCGAACCTCTTCTCCCAAGAATGTCAAATGAATATGAATGAAAAGTCTTTATCTCCACATACTCGGCGGCGTTGCCGATCAAATCCTTCAGGCGCTTTTTGAACTCCGTGGCGGCCGCCCTTGAGAAAGTAAGCATCAGAAGCTGCTCGGATTTGACATCCTCCAGCAGAATCAGGGAAGCCAACTTTCGGACAAGGAGATAAGTCTTTCCGCTCCCGGGGCCGGCCGGAACCACAATGAATCGAGACTCGCTGTCGTTCAGGACTGCCCTTTGTGTGTCCGTCAGGCTACCGAACAATTCCTCGTACTTCTTCTCGCTTATGTTGCGGGCTATTCTCTTTTCCTCATTGGCGTCAAAATATTTCTTGACGAAAGCCTTGAAGTCCATCGAAAAGTAGTCGTGGACATATTCCATCGCCCGCCGCCGGTCGGACACCATCATATTGGCGTACTTTCCGATGATGTGGATCTGCCTGATTCTCTGCTTGTAGAACTCGTCCAGACTGCGGTAGTCATCCTTTTTGTAGCGGCACTTGTTATCCTTGTTTACTCGCTCTATCTGAAGTTTGTTGTAAAGGACCATAAAACCGCCCTCAAGATTAAGGATTCCTGTCTTGGCAAGGAACAACAAGGCTTCCTCTACAACTCCGACATCGGTTTTTTCCTGAAAAAGTCCGCTTGAGTTGTAGTCATCAAGAAGTCCTGCCAGAGAAAAGCCGACTCTAACCTCTCCGGATTCCTCCTCGCCTTCTCCCTTGAAGCGGTACAGGATGAATGAGGCGACAGAATTTCTGGCCTCTGACTCTTTCTCCAACTCAGTTCTTGTCACCTTAGGAAGAATACGCACACAATCATCAGTGACCGGACGTTTCTCCACATAGTGTCTTATAGTCCAAAAGAACAGGACGGTACGGATCTCCTTTACGGAAGACTGCGTGATCCCGAAAGCCACGGCCTTTTCATTCAATTCCTTAAGGCTGAACAGTGAGTCACCCGCATCAAAAACCTCCGAGACAAGTAATTTTTCCAACTTGGAAAAGTAACTGAATTTCTTGACCTGTCTCAGCCTCAGGTAGGCGGTCATATCCTCGTCTTTGGCAAGGATTCCGGCCACACGCATCTTCTCGACCAAGTTTATCGTTCGCCGTGTCTCAATGCCAAGCATATCCGAAAGATAGTCAACACGTGACTCCGCATCAGAGGTTCCGGCACGCGAGCGGCTGCGCTCGGAAATCAGGGATTTGATGATTCTTCTGGCATCCAGTTTGTCGGCCTCGTTAAAATCTTGACAGAGTTCAATCCTTTGTGAGGCCTCGTCCATATTCCTTGGCACTATACTGGTCGCGAAGACTCTCGGACTGTTCATCCCACGCTTGAGATACCCTGCGCTTTCCAATGCCGCCAAAGCGCTCTTCACCTTGGTCTCAACATCACGTATGTCTTCCCAGCCGGCCTTTCTTGCGATTTCCAAAGCGGAAATCTGAATCGTGTCGTGCTTTGCGGTCAATTTCTTCACGGCACTCCACACCTGGTTTATCTCACTCAAAGTAAGTTTTGTCTGGTTAAGCAGGATGAAATGCCGGTTAAGGTCATCGTCGTTGTAGAGAACGTAGCACTCCGCTTGCGAATGTGCGTCACGTCCGGCCCGGCCGGCCTCCTGAATGTAGTTTTCCAGAGAGTCCGAGATCTCGTAGTGCACAACAAGACCGACATCACTTTTATCCACTCCCATTCCAAACGCCGAGGTCGCGACGATGATCCGGACCCTGTCGTTCATAAAGTCATCCTGAGCCTTGACTTTGACGTTGACTTCCATCTGCCCGTGGAAGGCTTTTGCCGACAATCCATCCTTGCAAAGCCGCTCCGCAATCTTCTCAGCCGTCTTTGTCCGGGTGACATACACGATTGAAGGCCGGTCAGTGCCGTCAAGCAGATTCCTGAGTGTCTGGTACTTTTCCTCATCCGTAGCCCGGAACAGCACGGTGTAGCGCAAGTTGGTGCGAGCCACATCCGTCGTAAACAGTTTCAAAGACAAGTTCAAAGTGTCGCGGAAATAGTCACAGATGTCGCTTATGACCTTTGGCTTTGCCGTCGCCGTGAAGCAAGACACAGGAATAGGCGCATCGGCGCCCTTGCTCTCCTGAAGTCTCTTGATGAACTCGCCGATGAACATATACTCTATCCTGAAGTCCTGTCCCCAGGCCGAAAAGCAATGCGCTTCGTCAACCACAATCCTTACCACGGTTCTGGACATCAGCACCCTCTCTATCGTCTTGGATCTCAGTTGCTCCGGAGCGATGTATAGCATTGACGCTTCACCGGACTCCACTCTTTCCAAGGCATCCCGCCTTTCAATCGGAGACAACAAGCCATTGATATAGACAGCCTCGGAAATGCCCTTCTTCTCAAGATTCTCAACCTGATCCTTCATCAGGGACTGAAGAGGCGAGATCACCACTGTCAATCCCCGCACCGTCTCGCCCGCCATCAAGGCCGGAAGCTGGAATGTCAGGGATTTTCCTCCGCCAGTCGGGAATATCGCAAGCAACGACTCCCCGCGGATGGACGATCTCGCGGCATTCTCCTGAAGCGGCTCACCTCCGAAAGTACGGAAATGGTCGTAGCCGAACCATTTTTTCAATGAATATTCCGCATTCAGTTTTCCACGGCAATATGCACAGTCCGCATCGCCACAATCCACGGAACGCAAGTTTCTGACCACACCCTCCACATCAGGATAGTTGCGAAGAACCCAAGCCGGGGTGATTGAGTTTCTGTCATCGGTGGCGATCAACGCCGCGGCATAAGCGCATTCGATTCTATGGTTTCTGACAAGCGATTCAGCGTCTGAATTCTCGCATATCTTCCCACTAAGAACATCCTTAAGGCTTTCCGCCACTGTCTTTCTGAGAAAAAACAGTCTCCTTGAGGGAGTATATTCAATGCTTCTGAAGAAGCCGCTGAAATGGCCATCACCTCCGAGAAGGTCATAATATAACTGCTGGAAATCCTTGTCCAACACCTTGAAGGCGCTCACCTCGTCATCATAAAGAGCCTTTGCTTTCAGGCTGTCATTCAACGGGTTATTCAACTCGTCCGAGAGGATTTTGTCGTCTTTGAGAAGTTTGTGATATGGCTTGAGAGGGAAAAGCAGCGGTGAGAAATAGAGAGTGTCAACGAGGATATATGCCTTCTTCAGGAATGGTTTCAGGTACTTTATGTCGTGTTCCACTATGTTGTGGCCACAGAGACACTCACAGTCATCGATAAAGTCTATGAAATCCGACAGTTTAGAGGAGTGAAACCGGCTTCCACCCTTCACTCCCCCGATGTCAAGAATCTTTCCTCTTCCATCGACCTCCAGATCGATGAACGCAATTTTCATCATAGACAAATTCAGATCGGTTCGCACTCAAAGCATTGAACGCGAAAATAATAAAAATGCGCGAGGAAAAGTGTGACCTCCATCTTAAAAAGATCGATGACCTTAAGAGAATGTAGCCGACTATTTTTCGCATCGATAATATTTGCGTACCTTTGTAAAGTGTTTGGCCATAGAAAAATAATGCGCAATGGATTCTGAGAAAGGATATGTTTACATATTGACAAACCCATCGTTCAGGGAGGACTGGGTGAAGATCGGGAAGAGTTCCAGGCCGGTTGATGTTCCGTGGCACTTAAGTCACACAGAATGAATATCTTAAGCCTTGTCCTGGTGTCGGATTTCAGACCAGGACGAGTCGCTTTTAATTGATAATCAGCGCATTGCCTGCCACGAAAAAAAAGCGACGACCGGCAAGGCAATTGCCGGACGCGATAGCGAAGAGACCATCAAAGAGTTTGGTGTGGTATTATAACAATTTCTCCAACTTTCACTATCTTTGCAGTTTGCGAACAAATCTTGACAAGACATTATGCCAGACAGCAATTTCATAGACTATGTGAAGATCTGGTGCGCTTCGGGACACGGGGGCGCTGGATCGATGCATCTTTACAGGGCGAAGTACATTCCTAAGGGGGGACCGGACGGAGGAGACGGAGGACGAGGAGGACACATCATCCTCAGGGCCAACCCGCAATTCTGGACACTGATCCACCTGAAGTACCGCAAGCACATCAAGGCCGAGGACGGAGGACACGGCGAGGGAGGATTGAGAACCGGGAAGAACGGGGAGGATGTCTATCTGGACGTTCCGGTCGGAACAGTGGCGAAAGACGCTGAGACAGGCGAGGTTCTGTTCGAGATGATGGAGCCGGACGAGACACGGATTCTCTGCAAGGGAGGCCGCGGCGGCCTTGGCAACAACAACTTCAAGACCCCTACCCTTCAGACCCCACGGTTCGCCCAACCTGGCGAGGACGGACAGGAAGGATGGTTCATCCTTGAGTTGAAGGTGCTGGCGGATGTCGGTCTCGTCGGATTCCCTAACGCCGGAAAATCAACCCTTTTGGCGTCAGTCACGGCGGCCAAGCCGAAAATCGCCAACTACGCCTTCACGACGCTGGAGCCGAACCTCGGAATCGTGAACTACTACGACGACCAGTCATTCGTGATGGCCGACATCCCCGGAATCATCGAAGGAGCGCACGAGGGAAAAGGCATTGGAATACGCTTCCTCCGCCACATAGAAAGGAACTCTGTGCTGCTTTTTATGGTCTCGGCGGAAGAGGACGACATCAAGGCAAGCTACGAGACCCTTCTCAACGAGCTGAAGGAATATAATCCCGAGCTTCTGGACAAGGACCGTGTGCTGGCAGTCACGAAATGCGACCTGATCGACAAAGAGATAGAAAAGGAGATTGAACCTTCTCTTCCGGAAGGCATACCTCACGTGTTCATCTCGTCTGTCAGCGGCGAGGGTATCAAGGAGTTAAAAGATATGTTATGGTCAGCGCTACACTCATAGGTTTCCTGCACAGAATCGACCAGGACGCCACACTGTTCCTGAACAGTTTCAGCACATCCACGACCGACCAGTTGTGGATGCTGATGTCTGACAAGACCGTGTGGATTCCGGCCTACGCTCTCTGCGTCTATTTCCTGTTCAGAAGATTAGGCTGGAAAAAGGCGCTTGTCGTGCTGGCCTCCATCGGAATAGCGTTCGGACTGTGCGACCAGCTCTCGACACTTGTCAAGCATTCGGTCTATAGACTAAGGCCGAGCTACAGCGCAAGGATGCTTCTCGGCGGGCTGAACGTGCTTGAGGGCAGGGGCGGATTCTACGGATTCTTCTCGGCACACGCGGCCAATGCGTTCGCACTGGCGATGTGCCTCATCATCGGATTCAGGAACGACCGCTCGCACACCTACAACGGATTCTACAAATTCGCCCTGACTTGGGCCGCGATGGTGGCCATAAGCAGGATATTCGTCGGCAAGCACTACCTCGGCGACGTGATCGTCGGGGCGGTCATCGGAGTGGCGGTAGGGTACTTCGCCGGAATGCTGGCGAGATACGTCATCCAGACACGTATCGACAAAGTGCCGGTGACCGGACTGACGATGATCTTTGACGAGAAACGGAGTCCTATAACGCTGACAAAATCCTCTCCATCCTGATTCCGCGGGAGCCTTTGACAAGGATAGTGTGGTCTGAGACAGGATTGTCTTTCAGCCAACCAAGCAGGTCATCCGAGGTCGGAAACCAGTGAAGATTTGCCGCTTCTTGTGCCTCGATGGTTGGTGAGCCTTGTCGAACCACAGGCTCAGCGACCGAAGAATCCAACGCCTTGCGGAACTCTTCTCCGACAAGGCAGACAAGATCCAAATCCATAGAAGACAGCTTCTTGACAATGGCTGTGTGTTCGGCGACGGACTCGACACCAAGCTCGCGCATATCCCCCAGCATCACGGCCTTTCTCGACGCCTGCACGGTGGCAAGGTTGTCCAACGCGGCGGCCATACTCGTCGGGTTGGCGTTGTAGGCATCCTCAATAAGGATGTTGTGGTCTGTCTTCTCAAGCTGCGAGCGGTTGTTTTTAGGAATATATTCACTCACGGCCTGAATGGCATCTTCCAAAGAAACTTCGAAATGGAGGCCCACGGCGATGGCGGCAACGATGTTGGCGGCGTTGTAGGAGCCGGCAAGATGAGTCTCAAGGGCAAGGTGGGTCTTGGACACTTCGACAAGCTCAGTGACCGATGAAGTCAGCTCAGCGACCGATGAGTCCGGTTGGTGAGCTTGCCGAACCAGTCGAACCGCCGGGAACGACATCCTGACAAACGGATGATCAGCATCGGACGGCAGCACCGAAGCGCCATAGTAGCCAACACCATATTTAATGACCCTCAGTCCATCACGGGCATCAGCCATAGCGACCAGATTCTCATCATCTGCATTAAGGAATATTCCGCCTCTATGCTCGCAGAGATAGTCATACAACTTTCCCTTGGCCTTTTTCACACCCTCAAAACTGCCGAAGCCCAGCAGATGCGCCTTGCCGACATTAGTAATCAGACCGAAATCAGGCTCGCAGACCTTCACGAGTTTCTCAATGTCATCCGGATGGCTTGCCCCCATCTCAATCACGGCTATCTGTGTCTTGTCGTTAATGCTCAGCAAAGAGAGCGGCACGCCTATGTCATTGTTCAGGTTACCCTGAGTGGATGTGACATTGTACTTCACGGAAAGGACTTTCGTGATCAGTTCCTTTGTCGTGGTCTTGCCGTTGGTTCCGGTCAAGCCAATGACAGTCAGCCGTTTGCCATACACAAATGTGTTCTCACGATGATAACGGGCGAGAGCCTGCAAGGCCTCAAGTGTGTCAGGCACGGCGAAAACGCGCGGATCACCTGAACAAGCCGCCGGTGATCCCTCATTCACGACAGCATAGCGGGCGCCGGACCCAAGAGCCGCGAGAGCATATTCATTGCCATCAAAATTCTCTCCCTTCAGGGCGAAGAACATCTCGCCTCCGGTGATGGCGCGGCTGTCGGTTGTAACGCGTCCGCATTCCTTAAACGCGGCGTAAAGTCTCTGTATGTCCATATTCATACTCTTTATTTCGGATAACAAAAGCGGGTAAGTCATTGACCACCCGCCTACTATCATTGCAAAAGCGGCCTACTTCGTTCCGGTGCTGCCCCAGCCGCCGGCGCCTCTTCCGGTTTCGGAAAGAGACTCGACATTCTCCCACTCGACACGCTCGTGACGGGAGACAATCATCTGTGCGATCCTCTCGCCCGGAACGATCTCGAACGGCTCGTTGGAAAGGTTCACCAAAGAGACCTTCAACTCACCGCGGTAATCTGCGTCAACCGTTCCCGGACTGTTGATCACGGTGACCCCGCGCTTCGTGGCAAGGCCGCTGCGTGGACGGACCTGAGCCTCGTAGCCTACAGGAAGCTCAATGAATATGCCCGTAGGCACCAATGTCCTTTCCAAAGGCCTAAGCACAACCGGCTCTGAGATGTCGGCGCGCAGATCCATTCCGGCCGCGGCCTCCGTGGCATACGCAGGATCAGACCATTGACTTTTGTTTACTATCTTGACTTTCAATGTTTCCATAATATTCAAAGATTGATTTAACCGCATTTGTACGACGGGCTATCTGGACGCCCTGCTGTAGAGGACGGCGGCGATGATTCCGAATATGAAGTTCGGAAGCCAGAGGGCGACCACCGGAGGCATCGCTCCGGAATAGACGAACATCTGACTGAATCTCAGGAACAGGATGTAGGTGAAACTGAGCGCGATTCCTATTCCTATGTTAAGTCCGATTCCTCCCCTGCGCTTGCGGGAAGAGAGACAGACTCCCATCAATGTGAGGATGAACGCCGAGAAAGGGAGGGCGTAGCGGGTGTGCTTCTCGATCAGAGCGTACATCACATTGGCGTCTCCCCTCATCTTCTGCGTGGCTATCAACTGGTTGAGCGGCTCGGCCGGCAATGTCTCCACCGTTTTCTTGTTACGGTAGAAATCCGTCACCGTAAGGCTGAGGACAGTGTCCAGCTCAGCGCCCGTCCTGACCCGATCCTGAAGACCCTCGGAGTACTCCCTGATAAAGTAGTTCTTGAGTTTCCATCCACCGAAAGTGCTGTCCCACACCGCTTTCTCGGCGGAGATCTTCTTCACAAGCTTGTTGTCCTCCACATCCTCAAGAGTGAACTCATAAGCGGTGTTGTTCCAGGAGCTGAACGACTCAACGGAGACAAACTTGCCCGGGTTGATCTGATAATGCACATTATTGGAAGACAGGGCGTTCCTGTGTTTTATGTACTTCATCTCAAAGTTGATTCGCTTCACGTTCGCCCTCGGAATGACCCAAAGGTTCAAAGAAAGGGAAAGCGAGGCGATCAGAAGAGCCGAGACCATATACGGCACCATCATCCGCCTGTAGCTTACACCGCAGGAGAGGATAGCGATGATCTCGCTGTTGGCGGCCATCCTCGAAGTGAAGAAAATCACCGTAATGAACACGAACAGAGGGCTGAACATATTCACAAAGTACGGGACAAAGTTCACATAATAGTCGAAGATGATTTCGTGAAGAGGCGCCTTGTTCTCCACGAAATGGTTGATCTTCTCGCTGATGTCGAAGATGATGACGATTCCGATGATGAGAAGAAGGGCGATAAAGAAGGTCAGAATGAACTTCTTTATGATGTACCAGTCTATCTTCTTCAGTCCCCAGTTCATATTCCTAAAGCCTTGAGCTTATTTTCTTTACCGTAACTTCTTTCCACGAGGCGAAGTCTCCTGCCTCGATGTGTTCCCTCGCCGCGCGGACAAGGTCAAGGTAGAACGCGAGATTATGCTCGCTCGCTATCATCGCGGCGAACATCTCCTTCGCGATGAAGAGGTGATGCAGGTATGCCTTTGAATATGTCCGGTCAACAAACGAGGCTCCCTCGGGATCGACAGGAGAGAAGTCATCGGCCCACTTGGAGTTCCGCATATTCATTATGCCGTTCCACGTGAAAAGCATTCCGTTGCGGCCGTTGCGGGTAGGCATCACGCAGTCGAACATATCCACGCCCCTGGCTATTCCCTCAAGGATGTTGGCAGGAGTTCCGACGCCCATAAGATACCTCGGCCTGTCCTCCGGCAGAATCGGGCAGACAAGCTCAAGCATCTCGTACATCTTCTCCGTAGGCTCCCCTACCGCCAGTCCACCGATGGCATAGCCGCCGACGGCCGAACTGCCTGAGGTAAGGCTCACGGCGTGGTCAACGGCCCTCTTGCGAAGCTCCGGATAGACACAGCCCTGAATGATCGGGAACATCACCTGATCGTAGCCGTACAGAGGCTCGGTCTCGCAGAAATGCCTGAAATAGCGCTCAAGCCACCTTTGGGTAAGTCCGAGCGACTTGGCGGCGTACCTCTCGTCGGCGTCTCCGGGACAGCACTCGTCCAGAGCCATCATAATGTCCGCTCCGATCACCCTTTGCGTGTCAACGTTGTTCTCCGGGGTGAAAGTGTGCCTTGAGCCGTCGATGTGCGACTGGAAACGGCATCCCTCCTCAGTGATCTTTCTGATCTTTGTGAGCGAGAACACCTGGAATCCGCCGCTGTCCGTAAGAATAGGCCGGTCCCAGTTCTCGAATTTGTGAAGCCCACCGGCCTTGCGGAGAGTGTCAAGTCCCGGACGGAGATAAAGATGATAGGTGTTGCCAAGGATGATCTCGGCCTTGACATCATCCTTCAAATCCCTGTGATAGACCCCTTTGACGGATCCGACTGTGCCGACAGGCATAAAAATAGGAGTCTTGACCTCACCGTGACCGGTGGTGAAGACACCCGTCCTTGCCTTTGAGCCTGGATCTTTCGCTATCTCTCTGAATACCATTCCTCCGAAATTTAACCCTCAAAGATAATGATTTTTAGCCGAAAACTCGTACATTTGTTCGTTTTGACCATAAGCAAATAACAAAAAAACACGATAACGTTATGAACAACAAGCACATCAGCCTCAGGCTGATCATTATGAACTTCCTCCAGTACGCGGTCTGGGGAGCCTACCTGACATCAATGGGCAGTTTCCTGGGCAAGGCAGGACTCGGCCCGCAGATCTGGCTTTTCTTCGCCACACAAGGCTTTGTCTCCATCTTTATGCCGGCGCTGATCGGAATCGTGGCCGACAGATGGATTCCCGCCCAGAAAACCCTTTCGATCTGCCAGCTGATCGCCGGAGTGTCGATGGTCGGGACGGGACTCTACGCTATGGGCAACGTGAACCTGACCGACGGAGCCTACCTGGTAGGGCCGGATTTCAACTTCAGCGTGTTCTACATCCTCTACACCATCAGCGTGGCGTTCTATATGCCGACAATCGCCCTGACAAACTCCGTGGCCTACGCGGGACTTGAGGGAGCGGGGAAAGACACAGTGAAGGCGTTCCCGCCGATCCGCGTGTTCGGAACCGTCGGATTCATCTGCACGATGCTTTTCGTGAACTTTATGAAGGATCCTTCCGGAATCCAGTACCAGCACAGCTACTTCCAGTTCTTCACATCCGGCGTTCTGAGCCTCATCCTCGGAGTCTATGCCCTCAGCCTCCCGAACGTTCCTGTCAAGAAAACCAGCGGCAGCAGCTTTATGGAAGCGACCGGCCTCAAGGCCTTCTCTCTGTTCAAGGACAGGCAGATGGCTGTCTTCTTCATCTTCTCGATGCTTCTCGGAGCGTCGCTTCAGATCACCAACGGCTACGCCAACTCGTTCATCTCCTCCTTCGCGGAGAATCCTGAATATGCCCAGGCCTGGGGCGCGCGCAACGCCAATGCCCTGATCTCGCTCAGCCAGATGTCTGAGACACTCTGCATCCTCCTCATTCCATTCTTTATGAAGAGGTTCGGCATCAAGAAGGTGATGCTCATAGCGATGTTCGCCTGGGTACTCAGATTCGGATTCTTCGGCATCGGAAACCCTGGCTCAGGAGTCTGGCTGTTCATCCTCTCCTGCCTTGTCTATGGCGTGGCGTTCGACTTCTTCAACATCTCCGGCTCGCTGTACGTGAACCGCAAGACCTCCAAGGACATCCGCTCAAGCGCCCAAGGACTGTTTATGCTGATGACCAACGGACTCGGAGCGTCCATCGGAACGTGGGCGGCCGGAATCGTCGTGAACCACTTCGTTTACAATGCGGCGACTCCTGACTGGGCCACGGCCTGGTACATTTTCGCGGCCTACGCCCTCGTCGTAGGAATCCTGTTCGTCTTCCTGTTCAAGGATCCGGGCAAGGACGAGGAGTGCGCCGAAGAGGCATAAGTCTCCCCGTCAGACCTTGCCGGAGGTGACCGGCGACCCGACCCTTGACAGACCGAAGATCCGGCTGTCGGACATATAGTACTTGATGTCAAAGCATCTGTACTCATTGTGATTCCTGACCTTGTGGTAGGATGTGACACAGTCAAACCTGTAGCCCATCTGCGCAAGGTCAGGAATATTCATTGACACCACCCCGTCCGCAATCAGAGATTCCAGAATCTGGTGATTCCGGTCCAGCGCCCCGATGGTTTTCAGACGAAGGCTCTTCAAGTGTCCTCCGTTGACATAGTGGTACCTGCTTTTGCAGCTGACGCAGCAGAACTTCATATCGCTCCGCCCGTAAGGAAGGACATCCCCACACTCCAGACATCTTCCCCTCTCCTCTTCCTTGTACATAATAAACCTCATCATTCGCAAGTAGGCAATTACCTGCTGTAAAAACATTATCTCACGTCCGAAGGTGACTGCCCACCAACTTTCAATATTTTGCCGATTACCACGCAGCGCGAGCCTTAGGCAAATATGGCGCTCACGGACGACATTTGAAAGAGGTGCAAAGAAACTTTATGAATATTTTTATGTTTTTTACAGGCCGCCGGACCGAAAAGAAAACTTTACATCCCATAAAACAAACCCACCACCGCAAAATGGATTATTAATATGCTAAAAAACATCACTGGGAAGCATACCTTTTTATAAGAAAAAGTCAAGGACATCGGCTGCCTCGCCGCATTCCATAATATTCAGAAAAATCTCACGCATAGTTTCTTTATGACCGGATTCCGAGGCTGATTCCATAATAACTTTGCACCAGACAAAACTTCAAAACAACTTGAATTATGGAACAGTTGAACAGAATCGAAATCCGCGGGAATGTAGGAAACATCAGCATTCTCAAGGTCGGAGACACGCGCGTGGCACATTTCTCCGTAGCGACAAACTTCGCCTACAAGGGCAGGAACGGCGATCCGGTCATCGAGACCACCTGGCACAACGTCACCGCCTGGGAAGGCAACAAAGGGATAGCCCCGTTGGACAACATCAGGAAAGGTTTCCCGGTCTATGTCTCAGGCAGGCTCAGGACGCAGAAATACACCCCTACAGACGGTATCGAGAGGGTAAGTACGGAAGTGATCGCAAGCACCGTGGAGCCGATTGACGAGAACATCCCTGCACAGTATATGAAGTAGGGCCACTTGCTCGGATTCTTCCCGATGGCCAGATGTGGGGAAGGAATGAAGGGAGGACGGCCATCGGGATTATGCCCTAAAATAACGGATGATGGACTCGCATAAAACTATGTGAAGATTCGCCGGGTCGCGTCAAAAATATTTTTTCAAAGGTTACTTGAAATAGTGCTTCAAGTAAGGATTTGCCGTACGATTTTATTATCAAATAATGACTTATTAGGCATCAAATAAATTATTTTTTCAATAAATTGCAGCAAAAAATTTGGAGATAACAAAATAATGATTACCTTTGCGTACACTTTCTGTCGAGCAGGCAAAGGCTGATTGGACGCCGAAGCGGAATTCCTTGGTTCAAGGCCGCAAGGCAGCAGAAATGCCAGATGCGGAAAACGCATCTCCATCAGAAAACCTTACCGCAAGCGGAAAGTTTATTTTTTTCCACCTGCGGTAACGGATCTCCCTGTTAATCGGATTTTCTGACGACTCCTGTGACCTCGCCATTCCGGTCACTGAGCCTGTCGAAGTGACAAAACAGTCCAAGCCACTCACTCCCCCTACCTTCCCTTGTACATCTCCTCGTAGTAATGAAGGTACTCTCCGCTGGTCACATTGTCCAGCCACTCCCCGTTGTCAAGATACCAACGTACGGTTTTCTCTATGCCTTCCGCAAACTGAAGGCTCGGCTCCCAGCCAAGTTCATTCTTCAGCTTGGTTGAGTCAATGGCATAGCGGGAGTCGTGTCCCTTACGATCGGTGACGTAAGTGATCAAGCCGTCATCCGCACCTTCAGGTCGGCCAAGCAGACGGTCCACAGTCCTGATCAAGACCCTGATCAGGTCTATGTTCTTCCACTCGTTGAAACCACCGATGTTGTAAGTCTCGGCAACCCTTCCCTTATGGAAGATCAGGTCGATGGCTCTCGCGTGGTCCTCGACATAGAGCCAGTCGCGCACGTTCTCCCCCTTTCCATAGACAGGCAAAGGGCGACGCTGACGGATGTTGTTGATGAACAGCGGGATAAGCTTTTCCGGGAACTGGTACGGGCCATAATTGTTGGAGCAGTTCGTCACAAGGGTCGGCATACCATAAGTGTCGTGATAGGCGCGGACGAAATGATCGCTTGAAGCCTTGGCCGCGGAATACGGGCTGTGAGGACAGTACTTGCTCTCCTCAGTGAAGAACGTGTCGCCGAAAGGACCGCCGCCACATTCGTTGCCGGACGGATCGCCTTCAGGCCTGGTCATCTCAAGAGCGCCATAGACCTCGTCCGTGGAGATGTGGTAGAACAGTTTCCCGTCCCAACCTTGCGGTTCCCAGAACTCCCTCGCCGCCTGAAGCAACGTCAGGGTGCCCATCACATTCGTCCTTGCGAATATGAATGGATCCACGATCGACCGGTCAACGTGGCTCTCCGCCGCAAGGTGAATGACACCGTCAATGGAATATTCCTTGAACACTCCACGCACCGCCTCAAGGTCGCAGATGTCGGCTTTGACGAAGCGGTAGTTCGGACATTTCTCTATGTCCTTGAGATTGGCGAGGTTGCCGGCATAAGTCAGTTTGTCAAGGTTGACAATCCTGTAGTCTGGATATTTTTTGACAAATAGCCTTACCACGTGGCTGCCGATGAAGCCGGCGCCGCCAGTGATTAGAATTGATCGGTTGTAGGTCATAATGTTCTGGATTGTACTGTCACTTCGACAAGCTCAGTGACCGCGTTTTGTTGGTTTTCAGTGACTGCGATTGTTGGTTTTCAGTGACTGCGATTGTTTGTTTTCAGTGACTATGTCGGTGCTGCTTATCCGCTTCCGGGGCACCATATTCACAATGTCTGCGCCGCTACTGTTTTTTCTGCATCTTCCTTTCCTGAAGCTCATCGTACGCCGCCCTGTTGCGGAAAATGTCGATGGCCCTGTAGATGGAAGACATCATTGACTGCGGGTCAGCCTCGTCGCGTCCCGCCATCTCGTAGGCTGTCCCGTGATCCGGAGAGGTTCTGACGATAGGAAGACCGGCGGTGAAGTTCACACCGTCCTCGAAAGCCAAAGCCTTGAACGGAGCGAGTCCCTGGTCGTGGTACATCGCAAGGGTAGCGTCGAACTTGGCGTAATGCCCAAGACCGAAGAAGCCGTCCGGAGAATAAGGTCCGAAAGCCAAAAGTCCCTCCGCATTGGCAGCCTTCACGGCCGGGAAGATGATCTTCTCCTCCTCGTCACCAAGCAGACCGCCGTCACCACAGTGAGGGTTGAGTCCAAGCACGGCTATCTTCGGCTCCACAATGCCGAAATCCCTCTTCAAAGAAGCGGTCATCAGCCTCAGTTTGTTCACGATCTTCTCCTGAGTGATCGAGGTCGGAACATCCTTCAAAGGAATATGCCCGGTCACGACACTGATCCTGAGCTGGTCAGAGACCATAAACATCAGCACGTCATCCACGCCGAACTCCTTCTGGAGGTACTCCGTGTGTCCTGTGTTGCCGAATCCTTCGGCCACCATAGCCTTCTTGTTGATCGGAGCGGTCACCAGCACGTCGATGTCACCGTTCTTGATGTCCTCGACAGCGCACTCAAGCGAGCGGATGGCTGACTTGGCGGATTCCGGAGTGGATTGTCCAGGCTCCACGAAAACGTTGTCCGGCAGACAGTTGACGATGTTTATCTTCTTCGGCTTCGCATCCTTTGCGCTCTGGATCACATAAGTGTCCATCTGGTCAAGGTTGTGGATCAGCTTGCGGTAGAAACCGAAAATCTTTGACGAGCCATAAATCACGGGAGTGAACGAGTCAAGAATCCTTGCGTCAGCCAAAGACTTGATGATCACCTCGTAACCGATTCCGTTGCCGTCGCCCTGGGTTATTCCGACAATCGGCTTTTTGTTATTCTTTTCCATATCAATTCACCAAATAGAAGTTTAGTCAAAATCAATCACTCCTCCGCCAGCGGCGGCGGCAAGTTCATAGCCTTCATCAACCGGAAGAGTCTTACCAGCGGCGACAGCCCCGGCCCCGGCGGCGACCGCGAGAGTGTCGCAACGCTCGTTCTCCGGATGCCCGTTGTGTCCCTTCAGCCAATGGAAAGCGACCCTGTGCATCCGATAGACATTCAGGAAGCGCATCCAAAGATCCGGATTCTTCACCTTCTTCCAACCTTTTCTTTCCCAATTCAGCAGCCAGCCCTCGTTCACAGCCTTCACCACGTAGGAAGAGTCGCTATAGACCTCAACCTCGGCGTTGCGCCACTTGATCGCCTCAAGCCCCTTTATCACGGCTAAAAGCTCCATTCTGTTGTTGGTGGTACGGATGAATCCCCCGCTCATCTCCTTCACGTGTCCGGCGCACTTCAACACAACACCATACCCTCCAGGTCCGGGATTCCCGCTGGAAGCCCCGTCCGTGTAAAGGAATATCTTCGGTCTGTCTGAATTTGGTTCCATACCTACAAATATAGACATCCTTCACGGAATATTCAAGCGAAACCCGCCTCCTCCGTTCCGCAGGATCGCCTGAACGCCGATATTCCCGCCCGACACAATATATTCAAAGAATATTTACTAAATTTGTGAATGCCCATCCCAAATGGCAGTTGACTGCCTAAGGGATAGATATCCACGCATATTTATGAACATACTTGTTTCAGGAGCCAACGGTCAGTTGGGGACCGAGCTCAGGAACGTCACGGCAGGAAGCCGCGACAACTACATATTCACAGACATCGTCCCGCTTCCTGAAGTCGAGACGAAGATTCTTGACATCACCGACATAGCCGCCGTCAGGGCAGTCTGTGACGCGGAAGGAATCGACGCGATTGTGAACTGCGCCGCCTACACCAATGTGGACAAGGCTGAGGACGAGCCGTCGCTGGCGAGACTGCTGAACAGCGACTCGGCCGGAAACCTTGCCAAAGTCGCCGCGGAAAGGAACGCCGCCCTGATCCACATCTCCACCGACTACGTCTTCGACGGAGAGACGCCTATCCCTTGCAGGGAAGACCGACCTACCTGTCCCTCAGGGGTTTACGGAAGCACAAAATTAGCCGGAGAAAAAGAGATCGAGAAATCAGGATGCCGCTGGATCATCATCAGGACAGCGTGGCTTTACTCCCCCTACGGGAAAAACTTCGTCAAGACGATGCTGCGCCTGACGGAGGAAAAAGACTCCCTGAAAGTCGTTTTCGACCAAATCGGGACCCCCACCTACGCCCGCGACCTGGCCTCACTGATCCTTGGAATAATCGACGGACGCAGCTTCGACAAGACAGGAATATACCACTTCAGCGACGAGGGTGCGATCTCGTGGTACGACTTCGCCAAGGCGATCTGCGAGATCGGCGGCAACAAATGCGACATCAGGCCCTGCCACACCGATGAATATCCTTCCAAAGCACCAAGGCCGCGTTACTCGGTGCTTGACAAGACAAAGGTCAAGGAGACGTTCGGAGTCTCGATTCCATATTGGAGAGACTCACTGGAGAACTGCATAAGCAGAATCAGACAACACCTATAATACCACACCTATATATTATGAAAGGAATAGTACTTGCCGGTGGCAGCGGCACACGCCTCTACCCCATCACCAAGGGCGTAAGCAAACAAATGCTCCCCGTCTATGACAAGCCGATGGTATATTACCCGATCTCGGTCCTGATGACAGCGGGGATCAGGGACATCCTCATCATCTCCACCCCGACTGACCTGCCTGGTTTCAGAAGGCTGCTTGGAGACGGAAGCGATTTCGGGGTGAGGTTCGAGTACGCCGAGCAGCCTTCCCCGGACGGACTCGCCCAGGCCTTCATCATCGGGAAAGACTTCATCGGCGACGACTGCGTCTGCCTCGTGCTTGGAGACAACATATTCCAAGGAACAGGATTCGGAGGGCAGCTGAGGGAAGCGGTCCGGACAGCCGAGGAAGAGGGCAAGGCCACGGTGTTCGGCTACCAGGTCAGCGACCCGTGGCGCTACGGCGTGGCCGAGTTCGACACCAAGGGGAACTGTCTGAGCATCGAGGAGAAGCCGGCCTCGCCGAAGAGCGACTACGCCGTGACCGGACTGTACTTCTACCCTAACGAGGTCGTGGACATAGCGCACCGGATCAAGCCTTCCGCAAGAGGAGAGTTGGAGATCACCTCCGTGAACCAGGAGTTCCTGTCGGCCGGAAAGCTTAAGGTTCAGAAACTTGGCCGCGGATTCGCCTGGCTGGACACAGGGACCCACGAGTCCCTCGCCGAGGCCTCGACCTACATCGAGGTCATCGAGAAGCGTCAGGGACTCAAAGTCGCCTGCCTTGAGGAAATCGCCTACAGGAAAGGATGGATCACGGCGCAAAGGCTGAGGGAACTGGCGAAGCCGATGGAAAAGAACCAGTACGGACAGTATCTTATCAAGATCGCCGGAGAATAAGCGATGAGAATCATTCCAACAGAAATCGAAGGTGTCCTGATCATTGAGCCAAGAATATTCCAGGACAGCCGCGGCTATTTTTTCGAGTCCTTCAACCAGAAAGAGTTCGAGGAGAAGGTCGGGGACGTGGTCTTTGTCCAGGACAACGAGAGCAAGTCCTGCTACGGAGTCGTCAGAGGGCTTCACTTCCAGAAGGGAGGACACGCACAGAGCAAACTGGTCAGAGTCGTCAAAGGGAAGGTGCTGGATGTGGCCGTGGACCTGAGGCCTGGCTCCGTCACGTTCGGGAAACACGTGTCCGTCGAGCTTTCGGAGGACAACCACAGGCAGTTTTATATTCCAAGAGGATTTGCCCACGGATTCAGCGTCCTCAGCGACGAAGTGATCTTCCAGTACAAGTGCGACAACCTCTACTGCCCTGAGTCAGAGGGGGCTATCGCCTGGGACGATCCGGATTTGGGCATCGACTGGAGAATTCCGGCGGACAAGGTGATCCTTTCGGAGAAAGACCGCAACCATCCAAGGCTGAAAGACTACGAGATCTTACTGTAGTCCTTCACATTGTACTTGTCCTTGCGAAGTTCCTTGGCAAGCGGCTCGTTGACAGGCAACTCCAATGTACGGTCGTGAGCCAGGACGTACTCGGCATAGCTTCTTGCGTCCGAGAGGATGACTCCGTCGTGGGCAAGGGAGGCGATGCTGAGCTCAATAGGAAGACCGCTCTGCTGAGTCCCCTCAAGATCCCCGGGCCCTCGCATCTTCATATCCTCCTCGGCAAGGTCAAAGCCGTTCTCCGTGGCACACATCAGTTCCAGTCTCTTGCGTGATTCCTTGCTGACCTTGTTGCCGTGCATCAGCACACAATAGGAGTTCTCGCAACCACGCCCGACACGTCCGCGGAGCTGGTGAAGCTGAGCCAGACCGAACCTCTCGGCGCTCTCGATCACCATCACCGAGGCGTTCGGCACATCGACACCGACCTCGATCACTGTCGTGGAGACAAGAATATCCGCCCGGCCAGCCGAGAAAGCGTCCATATTGAACCGTTTCTCCTCGCTTGACTGCTGGCCGTGGACGATCGCCACCTTGTACTGAGGAAGAGGGAACCGTGAGAGAATCTGCTCGTAACCGGCCTCAAGATTTTTATAGTCAAGTTTCTCGCTCTCAAAAATCAAAGGATAGACGACAAAGGCCTGACGACCGGCGGTGATCTCCTTTTTCATAAAGTTGTAGAGCTGCGGACGCTTGCCCTCCCCGATAAGAATGGTCTGGACCGGCTTTCTTCCCGGCGGCATCTCATCGATCACTGAGACATCCAGATCTCCGTAGAGAGTCATAGCCAATGTTCTCGGAATCGGCGTGGCCGTCATCACGAGTACGTGCGGAGGAATCCCCGAAGGTCCTTTGGCCCAGAGTCTCGCCCTCTGGTCCACGCCGAAGCGATGCTGCTCGTCGATGATGACCAAGCCGAGTCTGTGGAACACGACCGTGTCCTCGATCAAAGCGTGAGTGCCGATTATTATTCCGACCGAACCGTCCGAGAGACCTTCCAGGACAGGCCGCCTCGCAGCCTTACCGGTCGAGCCGATCAGGAGTTCGCAACGTACACCCGTCGGGGCGAGGTACTTTGAGATGTTGGCGTAGTGCTGCTGGGCAAGCACCTCGGTCGGAGCCATTATGCAGGCCTGACAGCCGTTGCCGACAGCGATAAGGGCTGAAAGCACGGCCACCATAGTCTTTCCCGAACCGACATCCCCCTGAAGCAGGCGGTTCATCTGATGCCCGCTCATCAGATCAGAGCGGATCTCCTTTATCACCCGTTTCTGCGCTCCAGTGAGATCGTAAGGCAAAGACTTGTAGCAAGCGTTGAATGCCTCGCCGACCTTAGGCATCGGAATGCCGACCGCCGAGCGGCTGCGGACATATTTCTGTTTCAGCAATGACAGTTGCAGCAGGAAGAGTTCCTCCCATTTCAGGCGGTAGCGGGCCTTCTCCAAAGCCGTCTGGTCGGAAGGGAAATGCACATTCCGGATGGCGTACCTCAACGGCACAAGCCCTTTCTCTCTGAGGACATATTCAGGCAGAGTCTCTTCCACATCCCCGATGGCGTAGTCGATGGCGGCGGCCATCAGCCTGTTCATCACCTTTCCGGTGACTCCGCCGTTGCGTAGTCTGTCCGTCGAGTTATAGACTCCGGTCAGGACTCCGGAATAGTTGGCGGCTCCCTCCGCCGGTGGATTGTCGATCTCCGGATGAACCATATTGAAACGCCCGCCATACTGGTTGGGCTTGCCGAAGAACAGGAAGGCGTACCCCGGCTTCAGACGCTCGGCGGTGTATTTGATTCCCCGGAAGAAAACGAGTTCCATCGTCCCGCTCTGATCCTCGACCATAACGCTGAGTTTCTTGCCGTTGACCTGCGACGAGACGACCCGGGCCAGAATCTGGACGTAGGCGCTCGCTGATCTGATCTCAGCGATTCTCTGAATCGAGCTGCGGTCGATGTAACGGAACGGGAATGTGCGCAGAAGGTCACCCACCGTGGCCACATTCAGCTCCGACTGGAGAAGCGATGCCCTTTTAGGCCCGACTCCAGGCAGGTACTGTACCTCGGTGTCCAATCTACTCCTGCTCATAATCCATTCAGGGAGAAATTATTTGCGGCGCAGTTCAACGTCTGCCGTGACCAGGAAGGATCCTCCGAAATAGCCGCTTGAGACCTCGGTGAGGAGCGGGACGACATATTCAGTCATTGCCTCGAACTCTCCCCCGTTGGCGTCGCCGTCGATGTCCGAGAATCTCAGGCTGAACCTTTCTACCAGAGGGGCAGAAAAGAATTTCGAGTACTTGCCGCCTTTGTCTGTGTACAATGTGTCCGGGCGATAACCGGCCTTTTCCGAGCTGTGGTCCGCCACCACCATTATACCGGGGACAGGAGTTCCGTCCTCATCCTTCACACTACCGGAGACCAGATAGTTGGCGGTCACCACGGAGTCATTCTGCTCCGGAAACCCGTCATCGTTGATCACGGAACACGAGACAAGCGCCGACACCGCCATAAACGACAGCGCCAGAACCTTTGCCTTCATATTTATAGAACGTTCCGACATTTCAATTGCAAATCTACTCACTAAATTCCGAAAAACAATTCCCTTGCGTGAGAAGCCGCCGGATTTTTTTGCTATCTTTGAAATCTTGAAGGAAAAAACCGCAATGGTCTCGGAACTTATCGGAAAATACATCTGGCTCATTCAGACGCTCACCGCCGCCGGTGCGCGGGGACTGACGTTCAAGGAATTGGCGCGGAAGTACTCCTTCCGGTTCGGGCAGGACTATCCAAGAAGGACATTCAACAACCACAGGACCGCCGCGGAGGATCTTTTCGGAATCGACATCGAGTGCGACAGAAAGACCAACCGCTACCTTATCCCTTTCAGCGATGATGTCCTGGACAAGGACGAAAGCATCGGATGGCTTGTCAACACATTCACCGTCAACAGTCTGCTATCCCTGTCCAAGGAACGGCTCTCAGGAAGGGTCAGCGTGGAGGAGATTCCGTCCGGACAGAATCATCTGACGGCGATAATGCAGGCGATGGAGGAAGGGAAGGAGATGGAGATCCGTTACCGGAAATACATCTCCACCACCTTTGAGACGCTTCACCTGCAACCGTTCGCGGTGAAGGAGCACGAGAAAAGATGGTATCTCGTGGCGTTCTGCCACGAAAGGGCGACGCTCCCGGACGGAGGCGAGATGGAAAACGACCGCCCGGAGGCGTGGAGGGTCTATGGACTCGACCGGATCTTGGATCTCCAGATAAGCGACACCACCTTCACTCCACCCAAGGGCTTCGACGTGGATGAGTTGTTCAGCCAAAGTTTCGGAATATATTTCCCGAAGGCAGGCCAGAAGCCTGTCACAATCCGATTCAAGGTGAGCGAGGAGGAAGCCCGGTACATCCGCGACCTGCCGCTCCACAAGTCACAGACCGAGGAAGAAGGCTCGGCGGACGGAGGAAGAATATTCAGCATCAGGGTCATTCCTAACAGAAACCTGACGATGGAGTTCTGCCGCCACGCCGGAAGGCTGGAGGTGCTTGAGCCTGAGGAAGTCAGGGCGGAAGTGAGGGACGAACTCGGAAAAGCTTACAAACAATACTTTTAACTATATGACAAACAATGGAAAAGCCGCCGTCATAGCGGCGGCGCTAATTACAATGATGAGTTGCGCGCAGAAAAACGAGACCCGGACGGACAGCGGGTACATCGGGCCGTCCGACATCAAGATCGAGGACGGAAGGATGACGCCGGAGGCGCTTCTGTCCCTCGGACGTCTGTCGGATCCTCAGCTGTCCCCTGACGGTCACTGGATTCTCTACGGAGTCAGCTACACCTCGATTGAACAAAACCGCTCGTGCAGGAATCTGTTCCTCGGCGAGGTCGTAAGGAATGACGACGGGACAATTTCGTTCGGCGACAAGATCCAGCTCACAGCCGAGGGCAAGAGCATCAGCAACGCCCGCTGGAGTCTGGACGGCAAGTCAGTCTTCTACCTTCAGGGAGGCCAGATCTACAACTCCGCCGTCACGATAGGCGAAGGAAAGGCCTCGCTCTCCGGCAAAAGGCAGGTCAGCGATGTCAAGGCCGGAATCGGAGAGTTCTCCCTCAGCCCGGACCAGTCGCAGGTCATCTACACCAGCACCGTCCCCGGAGCGGTCAAGACCCCAAAGGATTTCGACGAGAGACTTGACAAGGCGCAGGCCTATGTGACAGAGGATCTTATGTACCGCCACTGGGATCATTGGACAACCGAGAGACCTCAATCCTACGTCGCTCCTGTCAGCGGCGACAAAACCTTCACGGAAGAAAATTCTTTGAATATCCTCGCGGACGGCGCAGGCAAGTACGAGCTTCCTCTGGAGCCTCTGAGCGGAATCGAGCAGCTTTGCTGGAGTCCGGACGGACGCTACATCGCCTACTCCTGCAAGAAAGTGGAGACCGGACGTGAATATGCCTTCTCGACAGACACGGAGATCTACATCTTCTGCATCCTCACCGGCGAGACCGTACGCATCCCGATGGAGGGAGGCTACGACACCGACCCGGTCTGGAGTCCGGACGGAAAGCACATAGCCTGGCTGAGTATGTCCAGAAACGGCTACGAGGCTGACAAGGTGAGGCTGATGGTGGCGGGGATCGCCGACGCTGACACCTCTGCTGAAGGCCAGACCGCAATCCCTCAGGTGAGCGGAATCCGTGACCTCACCGCCGACTTCATCTACAACGCCGGAGGCCCTGTCTGGTCGGCTGACTCGAAGAGCCTGTACTTCAACTCATTGATCGAAGGGCTTCAGGCCATCTGCAACGTGACCCTTCCGGAGGGCGACACCACCGCTGAGATCAGAAGGATAACTCCTGACGATGCCTGGTACGACTTCAACTCACCTTTCGCCGTCATCGACAGCACGCTGCTCGCCAGCTATTGCTCTATGGAGTTCCCTACCGAGCTTGTGGCAGTGAACGAGGCGGACGGATCATTCGAAAGAATCACGGACGAGAACGGAAGCATCATCGGCCAGCTGACTGCCTACGAGACCAGGGAGCGCTGGATCAAGACCACCGACGGCAAGAAGATGCTGACCTGGGTGCTCTACCCGCCGAAATTCGACTCGACAAAGGTCTATCCCGCCATCGAGATATTCCTTGGCGGCCCGCAAGGGACTCTGAGCCAGAGCTGGAGCTACCGTTGGAACTACCGCCTGATGGCCAACCAGGGCTACATAGTCATCCTTCCTAACCGCCGAGGCACGACCGCCTTCGGACAGGAGTGGTGCGAGCAGATCAGCGGCGACTACATCGGCCAGAATATGCAGGACTACCTCAGCGCCGCCAAGGAACTCAAGAAAGAGCCTTACGTCGGCAAGCTCGCCGGATGCGGCGCTTCCTACGGCGGATTCAGCGTGTATTATATGGCCGGAATCCACGGCGATGTCTATGACTGCTTCATCGCCCACGCGGGAATATTCGACGAGAAGTATATGTACTACGAGACCGAGGAGATGTGGTTCCCGAACTTCGACAACGGCGGACTTTCTGAATATTCCTACACCGCCGGCGAGAAGGGTCCGCACGGCGACGGCAAGACTTTCGGCGGCATCCAGCAGGCCGGCTCGCCGTGGAGCTCAGCCGCCAAGGCCAAGCGTCACTATTCAAACTCACCTGACCTCAACGTCACAAAGTGGCACACGCCTATCCTGTGCATCCACGGAATGATGGACTACCGCATCCCTTACGACCAGGGAATGGCCGCGTTCAACACAGCCCAGATGATGGGAGTTCCGTCCAAACTCATCGTGTTCCCGCAGGAGAACCACTGGATTCTCCAGCCTCAGAACGCCCTATTCTGGCATCAAAGCTACTTCGACTGGCTCGACCGCTGGTGCAAATAGGACTCCCGCAGTCATAGCAAAAGGCGCTGACCGTTAGTACGATCAGCGCTTTCGCTTTGTACCCCCGTTGGGAATCGAACCCAAATCGTCGGAACCGGAATCCGAAATTCTATCCATTAGACTACAGGGGCATCATTCTTGCGGTTTCCCGCAATCAGACTACAAAAATAGCAAATAAATGGCAAAACAAGAATTTTTGGCTAATCTTTCGCAAAAAGTAATTTTGCGTCGAAAAAAAGCATTTTCAGGGGCTATAAAAGAGCCTTCAATATTCGGATAATCCAATAATAAATCGTATTTTTGCGTATTATGAAGAAAGCATACGTATTTCCCGGTCAGGGTTCCCAATTCCCTGGTATGGCCAAGGAGCTGTACGACGGAAACGCTAAAGGCAAGGAATTGCTCGAGAAAGCGAATGACATACTCGGTTTCAGAATCACCGACATTATGTTCGGTGGCACGGCTGATGACCTCAAGGCCACGCGTGTGACACAACCGGCAATATTCCTGCACTCCGTCGTTCTGGCGAAGTGCTACGATGGGTTCAGGCCGGATATGGTCGCAGGGCATTCTCTTGGTGAGTTTTCCGCATTAGCCGCCGCGGAGGCCATCAGTTTCGAGGATGCCCTTCGTCTTGTCCACATCAGGGCGACCCAGATGCAGCTCTGCTGCGAGAAGGTTCCCGGCGCGATGGCGGCGATTGTCGGCCTTCCGGACGAGAAGGTTGAGGAGGTCTGCGCGTCCTGCGACGGACTCGTGATCCCGGCCAACTACAACTGCGGCGGCCAGGTGGTCATCTCCGGCGAGAAGGCGGCCGTCGAGCAGGCCTGCGCCAAAGCCAAGGAGGCCGGTGCGAAAAGGGCGCTTCCACTCGCGGTCAGCGGGGCTTTCCACTCCCCTCTTATGGAGCCTGCGAGAGTAGAGCTTGGCAAGGCGATCGAGGAGACAAGAATCGTGACGCCGATCTGCCCGGTTTATCAGAACGTGTCGGCTCAGGCCGTCACCGACCCGGAGACCATCAAGAAAAACCTCCTGGCCCAACTCACCTCGCCTGTAAGGTGGACACAGTCAGTCAGGAATATGCTCGCGGACGGAGCGGACTACTTTATGGAGATCGGCCCCGGGACGGTCCTTCAAGGCCTCATCAAGAGAATCTCCGCAGGAACGGAGGGAATCACCATCGAGGGATTGACAACTATTTAAAAACAAACATATTAACATAACGTTAACGATATGGCTAAAGAAAAGAAATTCATCACTTGTGATGGTAACACCGCTGTGGCGAACATCGCTTATCTTTTCAGCGAGAACGCCTGCATCTATCCTATCACACCATCCTCTCCGATGGCAGAGAACATTGACGAATGGGCTGCCCACGGGAAAAAGAACCTCTGGGGCGAGACCGTGAGCGTCACAGAGCTGGAAAGTGAGGCCGGAGCCTCCGGAGCAGTGCACGGCTCCCTTCAGGCAGGTGTCCTCACCACCACCTACACCGCTTCACAGGGACTTCTCCTGATGATCCCGAATATGTACAAGATCGCCGGTGAGATGCTTCCGGCCGTGTTCCACGTCTCAGCCCGCGCGCTTGCCTCACACGCCCTCTCCATCTTCGGAGACCATCAGGACGTGATGGCCTGCCGCCAGACCGGCTTCGCCCTCCTCGC
>CAYZKZ010000024.1:0-28093 GCA_964479325.1 uncultured Muribaculaceae bacterium | reverse complement strand
AGCTGAAGGCCGCGGCTGAGAAACGCTGCGCCAACCAAAAGGAGCTGGATGTCGTCCAGAAAGCGTTCGATTTCGCCAACGAGGCTCATAAGAATGTGCGCCGCCGTTCGGGCGGCCCCTACATCATCCATCCGATCGAGGTGGCGAAGATTGTCGTGAGTGACATCGGGCTGGGCTATAAGTCCATCGCCGCCGCCCTGCTCCACGACGTGGTGGAGGACACTGACTACACGGTCGATGACATACGCAAGCTTTTCGGCGACAAGATAGCCAGCCTCGTGGATGGCCTCACGAAGATCAAGAATGTCCTTGACAACGAGGACCGCAGCAAGAAGTTGGGAGATCCCGGCTCAAAGAGCCTTCAGGCTGAGAATTTCAAAAGGATTCTCCTGACCTTGAACGACGACGTGAGGGTTGTGCTCATCAAGCTCGCCGACCGTCTCCATAATTGCAGGACAATCGAGTTTATGCCTGAGTACAAGCGGGACAAGATCCTCAGCGAGACGATGTTCATCTTCATCCCTCTCGCCCATCGTCTCGGCCTTTACGAGATCAAGTCCGAGATGGAGAACATCTGGCTGAAGTACAAGGAGCCTGACGCCTACAAGGAGATCAGCGGGATGATCGACAACAGTCTGAGCGGAAAAGGCAAGCTGATTGACGATTTCATCACTCCGATTGACGCGGCTTTGAGAAAGGCCGGATTCACGTTCGAGATCCGCAAGCGGGTCAAGTCGCCATACTCCGTGTGGCACAAGATGCAGACAAAGAACATCACGTTCGACCAGGTCTATGATCTTTACGCCCTGAGGATAGTGTTCACCCCGCCAGCTGACAGCAAGGAAAGCGAAAGGGACCAGTGCTACCACATCTTCTCGATAATCACTGGCATCTACCGCTACAAGCCGGACCGCGTGCGTGACTGGGTGAAGCATCCGAAAAGCAACGGCTACGAGGCCCTGCACTGCACACTGATGAGCGACACGGGAATCTGGATCGAGGTGCAGATCCGTTCCAAGAGAATGGATGACATCGCCGAGAAAGGTATCGCGGCGCATTGGACCTACAAGCAGGAGGGCTACATCAGCGAGAACGACAGCGAGATGGACAAGTGGCTGGCCAAGGTCAAGGAGATTCTGGTCAACCCTGACGTCAATGCTCTCGAATTGCTGGACATCATTCACAACGACCTGACAAGCAGCGAGATAACCGTGTTCACGCCGAAGGGGGACCAAAAGTCCATCCTCAAGGGGGCCACGGCCTTGGACTTCGCCTACAGCATCCACACCGAGATCGGCAACAAGGCCATCGCGGCAAAGGTGAATATGAAGCTCGTTCCCCTTTCCCACGTCCTGAGAAGCGGAGACCAGGTCGAGATCATCACAGCCGAGGTCGAGCAGCCGAAGCGCGAGTGGCTACAGTTCCTTCAGACCCGTCACGCGCGCAACGTGGTGATCGACTACTTCAAAGGCCGGAAGAAGGAGATCGCTGAACTCGGAAAGAAGATGCTCACGGAACAACTTGAGTCCCAAGGCTATCGGATGAACAATGACTCTATTGAGATCCTGTTAGAGCATTTCGCGATACCTGGCGGCAACTCGGAGGAGATGTTCTTCAGAATAGGAATGGGCCTCATCAAGGTCGGCGACCTTTCCGATGTCCTCACCTCGGGCAAGGCAGGCAAAAGCCATTCGTGGTCCTTCCCGTGGTTCGGCAGAAAAAAGGAGACTGCGAAAAAGGAGAGGAATGAATATGTCATCGCGCCCTGCTGCAGACCTATTCCAGGCGATCCCGTGATCGGCATCAAGTCTCCGGACGGCACGGTGACTGTGCACAAGAAGTCCTGCCCGGTCGCGGACAGCATCGCCTCCAAGCACGGTGACTGGGTGGTCGTGCCTCAATGGGACGATGACGACAGCCAGTCGTTCCTCGTCCGGCTCTCAATCAAGGGTGTTGACCGGGTCGGTCTTCTCAACGAGATCTCCCGCTACATATCCCTTGTGATGGGAGTGAATATGCGCAAGGTATATCTCAGCACCGACGAAGGGATATTCTCCGGCTACATAGATCTTTACGTCCACGACAAGCCGGTCTTGGAGAGGATGATCCGCAAGCTCGGCTCCATAGACGGAATCAAAAGCGTGGTCAGAACCGACATCTAAGCCTGATTTTTGAATATACAAGATCCGCGATGAAAAAGATACTTTCAAGACTAATCCCTTTGGTCCCGGCCGCCTTGGTTCTGGGCATTTCCGTGTTCCAGCCTTCCTGCGCCAACACGACCCAGGCTCCTACCGGCGGGGACAAGGACACCATACCACCAGTGGTGAGAAGGGTTGTCCCGCAGCCAGGAGCGGTTTCCGTACCGGTCCACGGGACAAAGGTCGCCTTCACTTTTGATGAATATGTCACCGTGAAGGACCCCAAGGGAATCTACCTCTCCCCTCCACAGCAAAAAAGCCCTAAGTACAAGATCAGGGGCAAGACCGTGATAGTCTATTTTGAGGAAGACCTGCTTCCTAACACCACCTACACCTTGGATCTCACGGGAGCGATAGCCGACAACAATGAGGGGAATATGTTCCCGGGATTCACGACAGTGTTCTCGACGGGAGAAGTAGTTGATTCGATGTACGTTACAGGCATCGTTCAGGATTGCAACACTTTGTCTCCGATCAAGGGGGCGACGGTTATGCTCTACAAGGATCAGCGTGATTCGGCCGTCTTCCTTGAGAGGCCTGTGGCCGCTGTGAAGACCGACGACTGGGGCTATTTCGCCCTGCGGAATATTCAGGACACGGTTTATAGGGTCTATGCTGTTGTTGACGGCAACGGGAACAACATCTACGATCCCGACGAGGACAGGGTCGCTTTCCTTGACACTTTGCTCAGACCTGTCAATGTCGTGAATGACTCCGTGGCCGAACTGAAGAAGTTTGATATGAAGGACACTCTCGGCTGTCGTTCCAGAAAGACGGAACTGAGGCTCAGCGTTTTCCGTGAAAAGCCGTCCAAGCAGATGCTGATGAACAATAAGCGCACAGGCGACCGCTCGGCCTACATCACCTTTATGGCTCCGGACACAAGGATCGACTCTCTTTGGTTCCAAGGCTTTCCGGCAAAGGATGTCATCACCGAGTTCAACATCGAGAAGGACAGCCTTCTTCTTTGGCTTAACGTCCAGAGACAGATGCCTGACTCCCTTCATCTATGTGTAAAGTACTGGAAGACAGACACGCTCGGTGTCCTGTCCCCTGTGACCGAAAAGGTCAGCCTTGTCGATGAGAACAAGCCTAAGTCACGGGCAGCCCGGAAAAAGATCGAGCATAAGGACACGATCTGCGGGCTTTCCCTGAAGGCCGAGCCGGAGACATTCGAGCAGTATGGCTTCACATTGGAGTTCGACTATCCTCCGATTCTCGGAGAGTTCGACTCGTTGATTTTCAAATCAATAAATCCTCGGCAAAAAGAAAAGGCCGAGAAGTTTGAGATCAAGAGGGACTCCTTGAATCTCCGGAAATACATCATCACTCCGCAAGTCAAGATCCTTGAGGGCTATGAGTATTTCTTCAAGATTCCCCAGAGGTCTTTCAAGGACATCAACGGGTATTGGAACGACAGCACTGAGGTCAAGGTCTCCCTTCCTAAGGATGACGGACTCAGTCTCTTCACTTTGAATCTTACGGGGGTGCAGGGCAACAAGTACATCGTGGATTTTATGAATGAGCAGAAGTCCGAGATTCTTAGGTCCTACATCATTGAGTCTGATTCCGAACTCCGGTTCCCTTATCTTAAGAAAGGAAAGTATGCGGTCAGGATCACGGAGGATCTGAACCGTAACGGAATTGTTGACACCGGAAATCTGCTTGCCCACAGGCAGCCTGAGAAGGTGAAGTTCCTGATGACAAAGGACAGTGACTTGTTCGAGATTCCGGAGAGAAGCGAGATCAATCAGGATCTCGACCTGTCGGAGTTCTTTAAATAGTGAATAATAAAATGAGGATATTCAATCATATTCTTACTGCGGTTCTTGTTTTGTCGGCAGGTTCTTTTGCTTCGGGGCAGAATCTGCCTGACACTCTTGGAAGGCCGGTTCTCGCCTCCCCTTCCGCCGCTGACACCGTCAAGGCGGCAACGTTTCCTGCCGACAGTCTTGGAGGCGCTCCGGAATATTCAGACACCTATCTTGACACTGTCAAAATCAACAGGGTCTTTGAGGTGAACGACTATTCCCTTATCGGAGTCGAGTACGGAGTCTCGTTCAGCCGTATGTCTTTCAATCCGCCTTACACCCAGACAACGCTTTTCGCCCCCAACACCTTCGGAGTGTTCTACACCCGCTACGGCAAGATGTTCGGCTACCTTCCATACTTCGGCTTCAAGGCAGGAGTCCGCTATTCCCACGAGGGATACAAGTTCAAGGAAGACAAGGACACAGGCCACACGCCTACTATAGAAGGAGCCACTCAAGTTATTATGGATGTTGTGGATGTCCCTTTTATGGCTCACCTTCATCTGGACGGTCTGCACTACAAGATTATGGCCGACGCAGGTATCTATGGCGGCTACAGGAGAAGTATCAAGCGTACCGGGGATGATGTCTATGAGTCGATAGCCAACTCTTTTAAGGACACCGACCGGCGGTTTGACTATGGTCTTTGCGGCGGAATAGGCTTCGGCCTTGTCTTTGATCCGCTGGAGTTTCACGTGAACGCCAATGTAAGGTACTCCTGGGGTACTCTTTATGATCCGGACTACTACAGCAAGGACTACTACCGGTTCGCCTACCCTTTCGACATTATGGTGACCGCCGGAGTCTATTTTCAGCTGACAAGAAGGACAGGCCGGGGCAAGGCGCAGCTCAGGCGCGAGGCTTACAATGAGGTTTATAATCCAAAGCAAAATGAAAACGTTGACGGCAAAGGTAGGTGATGTGCTGATAGGCGGAGGCAACCCGATTGTTGTCCAGACTATGTGCAACACCCACACGAATGATGTGGAGGCCACTGTGGCCCAGTGTGTCAGACTGTATAACGCAGGTGCGGAAATCATCCGCGTCACAGTTCCCGGACCTGCGGACGTGGATTGCGTCAAGGCAATCAAGTCGCGTCTCAGGGAATCGGGAATCAACGTTCCTATTGTCGCTGACATTCATTTTTCTTCCCAGACGGCGATAATGGTAGCTCCGTTTGTTGAGAAGGTGCGGATCAATCCGGGCAATTTCCACAAGGATCACGCTCAGGCCCGAGAGCAGTTCGCCCGGCTCCTCGATGTCGGTAGCGCCAACGGCACAGCCATACGCATCGGGGTCAATCACGGATCTTTGGGCGAGTACATCACCAATCTCTACGGCAACACTCCCGAGGCGATGGCCAAAGCGGCTATGGAATGGCTGACAATGTGCCGTGACGCTGATTTTGAGAACGTTGTGGTGTCGCTCAAATCGAGTAACACTTATGTTATGGTTCAGGCATACCGCATTCTTATGGCCGAGATGAAGAAATGTGGAGTTGTCTATCCCCTTCACGTCGGCGTGACCGAAGCCGGCAACGGAGACAGCGGCAGAATCAAGTCCTGTGTCGGAATCTCAACCCTTCTCTCGGAGGGCATCGGGGACACAATCCGTGTCTCTCTTACGGAAGATCCTGAGAATGAATTGCCTGTGGCACGCTATCTTGCCGCTCGTTACGGTCATCAGATCGTCTCCTCGATGACATCTGTCAGCATTCAAGGCCGCAAGGCGATTGCCACTTATGACTCCCCTTCCAAAGAAACACTTTTGTTAGATGTTTCGTGCGATTTCGGTAAGAGGCTGCTGGACAAAACATTGGACGATCTCGAACTACGAGGGGCCTATCTTGACGAGTCTGGGGTCAAAGTTTCCATTCAGGATTCAGGATTCGGGGAGTATCTTGTCAACGAACTGATGCAGGCGGCGAGAAGGCGTTTCTATAAGCCTGAATATGTCGCCTGTCCTGGCTGCGGGCGCACGATGTACGACTTGCAGAAGGCTTTTGAGGAAGTCAAGGCCCGGACATCGCACTTGAGGAACACAGTCATCGCCGTGATGGGCTGCATCGTGAACGGTCCGGGAGAGATGGCCGACGCGGACTGGGGCTATGTCGGTGAAGGCAACCACAAGGTCACCATCTACAAAGGAAAAGCTCCCGTGCTGAAGCATATTCAGGACACGGAAGCTGTCGAGCGTCTTGTCGAACTGATCGAGGCCGACCAGAAGAAGTCTATTTAAGCACGGCGATAACCGTCTCACAGGCTCTCGTAAACTCACCTACCTTCACCTTGACCTCCGCGTCAAGAGGAAGAAATATGTCTATTCGGGAGCCGAACTTTATTATTCCGCACTGTTTGCCTCTCTCAACCTTGTCACCCTCCTTGGAGTAGCAGACGATCCTTCTTGCGAACGTACCGGCAATCTGACGGAACTCAATCTCACCGTGGTCGTTGCGTATTACCGTTGACGAATGCTCGTTCTTTTCTGAAGCCTTCGGCAGAAAGGCGAGCAAGTACTTTCCCGGATGGTACTTGTAGTAGCTGATCTCACCGTCCATCGGCCAGAAGTTGGTGTGGACATCGAAGAAGTCCATATAGACGGAAACCTGAATGCGGTCGTCCTTGAAATATTCCTTCTCATAGACTTTATCGACAATCACAACCTTGCCGTCGGCGACTGAAGTGATCACCTTTCCGTCTCCTTCCGGAGTCTCCCTATCCGGCACGCGGTGGAACCAGAACACGAACAAGGCGAAAACCAGCAAGAGAATGATGATAGGAATATATATGAACGGATTGTGGATGAAATGTGCGGCACAGGCAATCAGCAGAGCTACTATGGCCCAGCTTATTCCTATTGTTCCGTGCGAGTCCTTGTCAACAATAATCTTCTTCATTATAAATCTCCGTTAATTGATTATCCGATAATTAAAGTGAATCAAAGCAAGTCGAAAACCGCAAGGTAGATCGCTCCGAACGGCATCGCCATAAGTGTGCTGTCGAATCTGTCAAGAAAGCCGCCGTGTCCAGGGATGATCTTTCCGGAGTCCTTGACCCCATACACTCTTTTCCACTGTGACTCGAAAAGGTCGCCATAGACACCTGTAACAGACATAATCAGAGAAAGGATCAGGCAGTGCACAAGCGGAAAACGCAGCACCCCGAACTCAAACAGGGCGAACGCCGCCAAGACAGAGCTGACCAATCCGCCGACGAAACCTATCCAGGTCTTCTTTGGAGAGACCGTCGGAAAGAGCTTTTTCGGGAATATCTTGCCCAACGATATTCCGAAGGCGAACGCTCCAACATCTGAGCACCAGATTATAATGAAAAAGCAGAGCAGGAGATTTCCGCTGAAATTCCCCGCCTTGTCGAAAGCGATCAGATTGGACAGCGCGATAGGCACAGCGATGTACAACAATCCCGTGTAGATGTTCGAGAATTTTCCATATTCCTCCTTGTCCTTGACGTAGAGCGAGTTGATCATCACAATGAAAATAGGGACCATCGCGAACGCCACAAAACGGATCGGAATGTGGTAAGACGCCACTGCGAATAATATTCCGAACAGGATTATTGCCGCTATGATCGCCAGCACCTTGGAAAAGGTGTAGCTCTCCCCCATTGTGATGTGGTAAAACTCCAAAAGCATCACAGACATCACGAAAATGATAAGTCCTGCGAACAGGAACTTATTGAACATCAGGCAGGCCAACATCGCAAGGATGAAGACCACGCCTGAAATTGATCTGACCGTTACGTTATTCATTTCGGTTTCTGTTGGCGGATTACTGATTGTCGCTTTCTGCCGGGACTGATTCCGGAGCGGCGCTTCCGGATTCTTTTTCCTCCTCTGGCTTGACCTTTGGACCGAGTATTCTTTCGATGTCCTCCGCGAAGATCACCTCTTTCTCAAGCAGAAGCTGAGCCATCTTCACGAATCCCTCCTTGTGGTCTGTCAAGATCTTCAGAGTCCTGTCGTGGATTTCCCTGACAAGATCCTTGACCTCCTGATCCATAAGCTCGGCCGTCTTCTCGCTGTAAGGCTTAGTGAGGTCGTAGCCCCTTGATCCGGTAGAGTCATAGAAGGAGACCTCGCCCACTTTCTCGCTCATACCGTAGAACTGAACCATATTGTAAGCCATACGGGTAAGCCTCTCAAGGTCGTTCAGCGCTCCTGTGGCCGGCTCTCCGTTGATCATCTCCTCAGCCACACGACCGCCGATCAGAGAGCACATCTTGTCCATGAGGTAGGACTTGGAGAGAATCTTCCTCTCGTCAGGAAGGTACCAGGTGAGTCCGAGCGCCTCGCCCCTCGGGATAAGGCTGACCTTGAACACCGGATCGGAGTAAGGCAGAAGCCAGCCGACGGTGGCGTGTCCGGCCTCGTGGTAGGCGGTGGTCCTCTTCTCCGCCGGAGTCATAATCGAACCCTTGCGCTCAAGTCCGCCGACAATCCTGTCAACAGCGTCCAGAAAATCCTGCCTGTCGATCTCGGTCTTGTTTTTTCTGGCTGCCGTAAGCGCGGCTTCGTTGCAGACATTGGCGATGTCAGCTCCAGAGAATCCCGGAGTGTGCTGCGCCATAAAGCCAAGGTCAAAGTCCCCGGACAACTTGAGTTTCTTGCAGTGTACCTTGAAGATCTCCTCCCTTTCCTTAAGCTCAGGAAGGTCAACGTGGATCTGACGGTCAAATCGCCCGGCCCTGAGGAGAGCCTTGTCGAGGATGTCAGCCCTGTTGGTGGCCGCAAGAATGATCACACCAGAGTTTGTGTCAAATCCGTCCATCTCCGTAAGGAGCTGGTTGAGAGTGTTCTCCCTCTCGTCATTTGAAGAGAATCCCACGTTCTTTCCTCTGGCCCTTCCGACAGCGTCGATCTCGTCGATGAAGACGATGCACGGAGCCTTCTCCTTTGCCTGGCGGAACAGGTCGCGGACCCTTGACGCACCGACTCCGACGAACATCTCGACAAAGTCCGAGCCGGAGATCGAGAAGAACGGAACGTTGGCCTCACCGGCCACGGCCTTCGCAAGCAGGGTCTTTCCTGTACCCGGAGGCCCTACGAGAAGCGCTCCCTTTGGAATCTTACCGCCCAGGGCGGTGTATTTCTTAGGATTCTTGAGGAAGTCAACAATCTCCATAACCTCTTCCTTGGCTCCGTACAGTCCGGCCACATCCTTGAACGTGACGTTGACCTTCTCCTTGTCGGCAAGCTTTCCAGTTGATTTCCCGACATTGAACACTCCGCCGGGGCCGCCTGAGCCTCCGCCCATATTCTTGTTGAACCCGCGGAACATCCAGATCCACATCACGATGAGAAGCACAGGGAATATTATCCACTCAAGAATGTTGGACCACATCCTGCTGTCGTTCTCCATCACGATCTTGACCTGGCTCTCGTCAGGGGTCAGCCGAGCGTTAAGGTCGCCGAACTCCTTCTCGGCGTCGAACTTGTCCGACACGAGGAAAATGAAATGCGGCGAGCTGGACGGCACCTTGCCGCCGAATTTGTCGGCGTACTTGTTCAGCCTGTCCGGACGCACGGTGATGTTGCCCTTGAAATCGTTTCTTACGAAGTCGATCTCCTTGATGTCGCCTTTGAGGAACATTTCCTGAACCTCTGCCCATTCTATTTTCTGAGGGTTGGCTCCGCTGTTGTTCAAAAGCAGCCAACCGATCCCCAAAATGAGGATCAGGTAGAACCAGGAAAAATTGAATCTCACGCGGATGACCTTTTTACGAGGGTCGTTCCCGTTAGGATTTTTGGTGCTATTCGCCATCTGTCTCTTTCTTTTTAGTTTTAGGAACCCGCCTTTCCTTGTACTCCTTGTGAGGAGCGTCGGCCCAAAGTTCCTCAAGCCTGTAAAAACTACGGTACTCGGTCAGGAAAATGTGAGCTACAATGTCTCCGTAATCCAGTATTATCCAGAAATTGTTCTCCAGACCCTGAGTACGGAGAGGTTTCCTGCCTTCCTCGCGCATCTTGTCTATCACATTGTCCGCAATGGCGTTCACATTTGTGGTTGAATCGGCGTTGCAGATCATAAAGTGGTCGGTGATTGCGGTTCCCAGCGGCCTGAGATCTATGTCAATGACGTTTTGTGCCTTCTTGTCGAGCATAGCGTCGGCCATAACCCGCAGATCGTGTGTAATCATATTGAGAATGTTTTATATTTTTGCATTTCCAATCAAATATACAAATATACGACAAATTCCGAACCAATGAAAGAGGATGTTGAAATACGTTGGACAGAAGAAGTGGATTCCACTAACAGTGAAGCCATAAGACGAGCGTCAGAGTTTGGCAATCTGTCGGTTTTGGCCGCTTTCAACCAGACCGCGGGCAGAGGGCAGAGGGGAAACACCTGGCTTGCTTCCAAAGGGAAGAACCTCACATTCACGATGGTTCTGAGGTTCGGAGCGGGCGGTTTTCCTCCATTGGAGGCCAAAAGGCAGTTCATCCTTACCAGATGCATAACACTTGGAATCACGGACTATCTTTCCTCGCAAGGAATCCCGGCCACAATAAAATGGCCGAACGACATCTACGTCAGGAATATGAAGATCTGCGGAATACTCATCGAAAACATCCTCCGCGGTCCGTTCCTCAAGACGAGCTACATAGGAATAGGCCTGAATGTCAATCAGAAAGAGTTCCCTCCGCAACTGGTGAATCCCGTCTCGATGGCCTTGCTGACCGGCAAGGAATATTCCATTGTCGAGCAGTTGCCGGAAGTCTGCTCCTGCATCCGCCGAAGACTCGACAGCCGCGACAACGCGGATGAATATATCAGCAGACTCTACCGCATAGGAGTGTTCAATGAATATGTCATCGCCGCCACAGGAAAGTCGATCGTTGCGAGGATCGTGGATGTCTCAGAGTCTGGACTTCTTCGTCTCGAAACGGAAAAAGGAGAACCTTTTGAGTTCTCCTTCAAGGAAATAAACTATGTTATCTAAAACTAAGATAACGGTTGCTCCTGGCAATATCTTTGTTCTGATTCTTACCTGAGTTCCGCTATAGCCTTCGCAGGATCCTCAGCCTTGAAGACCGAGCTGCCGGCCACAAGCATAGTCGCTCCGGCATCGGCGAGGATGTGGGCGTTGGCGGACGAAACCCCGCCATCAACCTCGATGTCCTTCACCACTCCCCTTCTGTCCATCTCGGCCTTCAGGGTCTTGACACGGTCTATGGAGACCTCGATGAATTTCTGGCCTCCGAATCCCGCGAACACCGACATCACAAGGAAGAAATCGACATCCTCGATGTAAGGGAAAAGCCTTTCAATAGGAATGTCCGGATTGACAGCGAGTCCGGCCTTAGCGCCGAGGCCTTTGATCAGGTTGATGATCTCCTTGGGATTCTTGCCCGACTGGTCGGCGGCCTCCAAATGGAAGCTGACAAGGCTTGCCCCGCATTTTATGAACCTCTCGACGTACTTGTCCGGATTGACGATCATAAGATGAACATCCATCGGAACGGTCACGGCCTTCGCGATCGCCTCCATCACCGGGAAACCGAACGAGATGTTCGGAACGAGGCTGCCGTCCATAACGTCAATGTGGATCAGGTCGGCGTTCTCGTTTACCATCACGATGTCCGGACCGAGATTGAGAAAATTACCGGAAAGTATTGAAGGAGCTATCTTTACCATATTCAGAACTACTCGAAATTGGTGACTACATCGACGAGGTGGTCTGTGAATTTGTCAAGCGACGCAAGCTCCAGCCTTTCGCCCGGGGCGTGAACTCCACGGAGGGTCGGGCCGAAGGAAATCATATCGAGGTCGCCGAACTTCTCTCCGAAAAGTCCGCATTCCAGTCCGGCGTGTATCGCCTTGACCTCCGGGTCGCGGCCGAACAGTTTCCTGTACGAGTTAACGCAGACCTTAAGTATGTGCGAGTCAAGGTTCGGCTTCCACCCCGGATATTCAGAAAGGTGTTCGACCTTGGCGCCGGCGAGCAGGAAGTTCGCCTCCACCTTGGCCGCCATCATCTTCCTTGCCGAGCCTGTCGAGCTTCTCTGGCTTGTGATGACCTCGACTCTGCCCTGATTCCTCATCCTGACGGCGGCAAGGTTTGTGGAAGTCTCCACGAGTCCCGGAATGTCCTGGCTCATCGTCTCCACTCCGTGCGGACATGCGAACAGAGACGCTATCAGCCTTCTCGCCACATCGCTTTGGATCGGTTTCTCAGTGCATCTGTAGGTCCCGGCCACGAATGTCATCGCAGGGTCTGTCTTGGTATATTCATTCTTCAGGTCTTCGCCGAATGACGCGAACCTCGCGATCGTGGCTTCAGGGTCAGGTACAGCCACTATCGCCTCGCACTCCCTTGCTATGGCGTTCGGCTTGTTGCCGCCTTTAAGCATCACAAGCTGAAGTCCGTACTGCGTTTCCGAATAGAGGAAGCGCACCATCTGCTGGACGGTGTTCGCCCTCCCCTTGTTGATGTCGTCACCGCTGTGTCCGCCGAGAGCGCCGCCGATCTCTAACCTTACAGGCTTGTAGCCGCTCAGGAAATCCTCTTGGGTATATTCAAAGACAGCGGTCGTGTCAAGTCCGCCGGCGCATCCGATGAACATCTGCCCCTCGTCTTCCGAATCAAGGTTGATGAGCGTACGGCCGGTGAAGAATCCAGCCTCCATTCCGAAGGCCCCGTCCATTCCCGTCTCCTCGGAGACCGTGAAGACACATTCGATCCTGCCCATCGGAAGATCGCTGTCCAGAAGTGCGAGCATAGCCGCGACCCCGATGCCGTCGTCAGCCCCGAGAGTCGTGTCCTTCGCTATCATCCAGCCATCCTCGATGACATATTCAATAGGGTCTGTGAGGAAGTCGTGCCTTGTTCCGGCCCTTTTCTCGCAGACCATATCCTGATGTCCCTGAAGAACGAGCGTCGGAACGCTCTCCTTCCCTTTTGAAGCCTCCTTGACAATGCAGACATTGCCTGTCTTGTCGGTCTTGCATTCAAGATTCCTGTCCTTGGCGAAACGCTGAAGATAAGCCGCCATCGGCTCCTCGTGTCCGGACTCCCTTGGAATCCGGGTGATCTCCTTGAAGATCGAAAGTACTTTTTCTGAATTCATTTGGTACCGGTTTTATCTTGCCACAGGCACGAGCATCCTTTCGATGTCGGTAACGTACTGCTTGAAAGTCTTGTCGGTGGCGACAAGGTCAGACACCGTGGCGCAGGCGTGCAGAACAGTGGCGTGGTCCTTGCCTCCAAGTTCCATACCAATCGTTGAGAGCGAGCATCCTCCGATAAGGTTGCGGCTCATAAACATAGCGATCTGCCTGGCCTGGACGATCTGTCTCTTCCTTGATTTGGACAGCAGGGTCTCTCTTGTGATGTTGAAATACTCGCAGACAACCTCCTGCACCCTGTCAATGGAGACTTCCTCCTGATCCTCGCTGACGATGTTGCAGGTGACCTGCTCGGCGAGTTCCTTCGTCACCTCCTCGTGGCAAAGGGTCGCATTGGCTATCAGGGAGATAAGCGCGCCTTCCAGTTCGCGGAAGTTGGACTTCACCTTGTTTGCGAGCAGCTCCAGCACCTCGTCGCTCACGGACACGCCCTCGCGGACGCACCTCGCCTTGAGCATAGCGAGCCTCGTGTCGTGGTCAGGCCTTGACAACTCGATGGAGAGTCCCCATTTGAAACGGGAGAGAAGCCTTTCCTCGAAATTCTTCAGATCAGCGGGAGAGCGGTCAGACGTGAACACCAGCTGCTTGCCGGACTGATGGAGGTGATTGAATATGTTGAAAAACGCGTTCTGCGAGGCCGGGCCGTTCAGCTCCTGGATGTCATCCATAATAAGGACATCGATTCTCATATAGAACGCCATAAAGTCTGTGAGCTTGTTCTGCACGCTCACCGCGTTGACGTACTGTGTCCTGAACTCGTTGCCTGTAACATAGAGCACCACAAGATCCGGGTACGCCTCGTGAATCGCGATACCGATGGCCTGGGCCAGATGCGTCTTTCCGAGTCCCGGGCCTCCGAAGATGAACAGCGGGTTGAAAGGTGTCTTGCCAGGCTTGTCCGAGATGGTCATACCGGCGTTGTAGCCCATCTTGTTGCACTCGCCCTTAATGAGATTGTCGAAACAATAGACCGGATTGAGCCTCGGATTGATCTTGAGCTTCTGGATGCCTGGGAAGACGAAGGGGCTTGGGTTTCCTGACGGCTGGAAAGTGGTGATGTTCACAGGCTTGTTCTCCGGGACATTGCCGTGGGCGGCCGGGAACACCATCGCAGGCTCCTTCTGCACGGGATGCACCTTGTACAGAAGCTTGGCATCAGGCCCGATCACCCTTCTGAGCGTCGCCTTGATGATAGGGAGAAAGGCATCCTCCAGATAACTCCTGAAGAAGTCCGTCGGAACCTCCACCGTCAGGGTGGATCCTTCAAGTGAAACGGGAACTATGGTCTTGAACCAAACGTCAAACTGTTTCGGTTCAACGTTCTGTTCGAATATTCTAAGACATTCAGTCCACACAGAGATATGCCTTTCCAGCTCAGCCATTACTTTAAATGAATTAATTTTGATGTAAAAGAGTATCTATCCCCTCTTCGTTTGCTTGTGCAAAATTGGGGGAAAATTAATTCATAAAAAATCGGATTTCGTATTGTTTTTGATTTTTATTTTCCTTATGAAACCGAATGTTTAGGAATAGTTGAGTTGCGTAATATTTTAGTAGTCAATATTTTGCGTGATGAGATTTTTCTAATTGACCGATAATCAGGCAAGTTATAAATTATAACTTTTCCAAATTGAAAAATCCACTTGAAGCAAAGGATTAATTAACCCTCACAGTCTCGCCGTTTTCAATCCTTACAAGAAATGAGTCCTTGAAATCGGCCTTGAGTTTCCTGTTCTTTGCCCTGGCTTCTGTCAGATCGGAGGAAAGACCGATGACGTACTTGAAAAGCCGACCGGCCGGGACCTTCATAACCTTGTTGCCTTTGAAGAACGGATCGTTCACGTCCATATTCTTGGAGGAAACAAGCACCTGCGTGCCGTAGGTGACCCCTTCGGCCTTGCTGTCCGAAGAAGGCTTCGTTCCGGACTCTGCCGTGGCTTCCGATTGGCCGTCCTTGCCGGTGGAGCTGTCGCAAGATTTGGTCGCCGAGGCGGATCGAGGGGCGGAGTCCGTGCCGTCATATTCCTTTTTATAGCTTTTGAAAGCATCGTAAAGATCCGACGCTATCTTAGACCGGCCTTTCTCGGTGATCAGAGCCTCGCGGTCAGTCGTGCTTGACATAAAGCCGCACTCCACCAGCACCGCAGGCATAGCGGTCCGCCAAAGGACGTAGAACGGATCCTGGGATATTCCCCTGCTGCGCTGGATCGCTCCGCCTTTCATCTCCTTATCGACCAACTGCGCGAACCTGAAGCTTTGCTCAAGATGGGCGTTCCTCATCAGATTCATAAATATGTACGATTCGGGGGCGTTCGGGTCGAAGCCTTCGTACCTCGTGGTGTAGTCGTCCTCAAGTTTGATCACGGAGTTTTCCCTGCGCACAACGTCCATATTCCCTGCGTACAGATCCTTGTTCTTGCTCGTGTATTGGCCAAGGATGTGGACCGAGTAGCCGTTCGGGCCGTTTCTCTTGCCTTCCACGGAATTGATGTGGATGGAGATGAAGAGGCTCGCGTTGTTCCGGTTCGCTATGTCGGCTCTCCCCTGAAGGGTCACGAACGTGTCATCACTTCTGGTGAGGATCACTTTCACGTCAGGGTAGCCGGAGCGTATCATTTCCGCAAGCTTTGCGCCGATGTCCAGGACAATGTCCTTCTCCTTGGTCTTTCCGCTGGGGCTGATGCAGCCTGCGTCCTTTCCCCCGTGGCCGGGATCGATCACCACGGTTGACAGTCTGATTGCGGCGGACGGATTCTGCGCGGAGGCTAAGGAACCGCCCGTAAATAATGATATGGCCGTGAGTACGGCAAGAAAATTGCGATGTAAATCCAAAATTGTAGTATATTTGTCTTTTGCAAATTTAGAAAATAATTGCAATTCAGGAAGCACACATATAATTTTATCCTCATAACGTCCCTTGTGGCGCTGACGGGAATGACTATGTTCGGTCAGGATGTGAGGAGGAACAGGAATCAAAAGAAGATTGCTGAGGCGGCTCTCGTGTCCGACACGACCAAGCCGGCGGGGGCAGTCAAACCCGTCCTTGGAGACAGCGTGACGACTCCCGGCCTGATAGATTCCACGGCTCGAAAGGCCGATTCGCTCAGGGTGGCGGACTCCACCTCACGCGCCGACTCGCTGTTCCTTTTGGACAAAAGCTCGCTGTCCCGTCCGGCGTTCTCCGGGGCGAAAGACTCAATCAGACAGGATTTCTCCAACGGCCAGCGCAAGATGTACTACTGGGGTGACGTGGAGGTCTCCTACGAGAACATCAAGCTCAAGGCTGACTATATGGAGTACGATATGGCCACCGGAACCGTTTTCGCCAGAGGCACTTACGACAGCCTTGCGCAGGAATGGAAAGGTCAGCCTGAGATGACGCAGGGCAACCAGACCTTCAATATGGAGGAGGTCCGCTACAACTTCAACACAAGGAAGGCAAGAATCACGAATATGATTACCAGAGAGGACGATGGAATCCTCCACGGCAAGAACATCAAGATGATGCCTGACAAGTCGATCAACATCACCAAAGGCAAATATACGGTCTGCGATCTGGAGCATCCGCACTATTATCTTAAACTCTCATCCGCGAAAGTGGTCACAAAACCTTCTCAGAAAACCGTTTTCGGACCCGCTCACCTTGTCGTGGAGGATGTTGACCTGCCGATAGGAATCCCTTTCGGCTTCATCCCTAAGCGTCCTGACAGGGCCACCGGCCTGCTTATGCCATCATTCGGAGAGGAGAACGCCCGTGGCTTCTACCTCAGGGACGCCGGTATGTATTTCGTTCTCGGAGACTATTTTGATATGTCGCTGACCGGTGACTACTACACCTTAGGCTCCTGGGCCGCCAACCTTAATTCAAGGTATATGGTGAAGTACAAGTTCAGCGGAAACCTGGCTGTCAACTATTCGGTTGACCAGACGGGAGAGAAGGGAAGCTCGGACTTTTTCCAAAGCAAGAACTTCGGCGTGAAGTGGTCTCACCAGCAGGACTCAAAGGCTCATCCGGGAACGTCATTCTCGGCTTCGGTCAACTTCTCCAGCCCTTCCAACAGCCGCTACAACTCGCATTCCGTGTCGGAGGCCCTTCAGAACCAGATCTCATCCTCAGTCTCCTACTCGAAGAACTGGAACGGCAAGTTCAACCTGTCTATCAACGCGTTGCACAGCCAGAACTCAAGGGACAGCTCGTATTCGTTCACGCTTCCTAACATCACGTTCTCCGTCTCGACATTCTACCCTTTCAAGATCAAGAACAGGGTCGGAAAGGAGCGTTTCTACGAGAAGTTCGCCCTCGGCTACAACACTTCCATCCAGAACAAGATCAACTTCAAGGCTTCGGAGTTCGGCGAGCCCGGCTTTATGGACAAGTTCCAGAACGGAGTCGCGCACAACTTCTCCATCAAGCTTCCTGACTTCACTCTGCTGAAGTACCTGAATGTCGCCCCTAACGTGTCGTACGGAATGAACTGGTTCTTCAGAAAGAGCGAGGCCTATTTCGACCCGGAGACAAACAGCGTCAAGACCGAGATGGGCAAGCAGTTCGGCACTTTCGGAGCGACGCACAACTATTCGGGTTCATTGTCGATGAGCACCCGAATCTACGGTATGTACAATTTCGGCAAATACCATAAGGTGCAGGCTCTCAGGCACGTCATCTCTCCGAGCCTGAGTATGAGCTTCAGCCCGGAGAAAGGCAAGGCCTTCAACGGATGGCGCACATTCAATTACATTGACACCTTGGGCGTTCAGAAATCGTACGACTACAACATCTACCAGGGTCAGATCAACTCGGCTCCGAGCAAGGGGAAATCCGCCACGATGAGCCTTTCCATCGGAAACAACCTTGAGGCCAAGGTGCGGGACATCCGCGACACTACCGGGACAGGTTCAAAGAAGGTGAAGATTCTGGATCAGTTCAACATCTCCACCGGCTACAATTTCCTCGCCGACTCATTGAAAATGAACAATGTCGGCGTGTCGATGTCCACCTCCATATTCGGAAAGCTCGGTGTCAACGGCAATATGAACTTTGACCCTTACGCCATCAACGAGCGCGGCCAGAGGGTGAACAAGTACAACATTATGGAAAACGGTGTTCCTCTAAGGCTTACGAATGTCAGCGCCTCGCTGTCATATTCATTGTCCGGCAAGGGAACTGTGAAGGGCAACGACGGCTCGAAATCCAGCGGCGGCGACAGTGGCTCCGGCAATCCGGCGGACTACTACAGAAGAATCTACTACCATCCTTTGACGGGTGAATATATTCCTGGAGGCTGGCTGTACTACACCAATCCTAATGTGCCGTGGAGCGTCAACTTCAACTATAACTTCTCGATGAACCGTTCCTACAACTATGCGAACAACCAGCTCAGCAGGAAGGACAACTACACTCAGACACTCGGCGTGCAGGGAAACGTGCAACTGACTCCGAAGATGTCTGTTCAGGCTCAGTCGGGATGGGATTTCACGGCGATGAAGATGACAACCACGCAGTTCTCTTTCAGGTACGATCTGCATTGCTTCAACATTGCCGTGTCGTGGGTCCCTTCGGGTATGTACCAGTCATATTCGTTCCTTATCTCGGCCAACGCGGCCGCATTGGCCGATCTGCTCAGGTTCAAGAAGAGCACGAGCTACTGGGATAATTAGCCGCTTGTTTTAGCGACAACTGAATTATTTTCTGAAATTTCACCACATTATTGCAGATTATTTAGTCAAAACGCTTTCTTTGTTGGATTTTTATCAAAAAAATCCTAAATTTGTGTGCTGCAATTTTAGGCTGACAACCATTTTGCAGAATCCACAATAACTTATTTTCTGAAATCAACCGGAAAAAACCTCCGGATTCATTTTAAGTTTATGCCTTATAATTTATTTGAACTCTCTCAGATGAGCAGGGAGCAACTGGAAAAAGTGGCTCAGGATCATCAGATAAAGAACATCAAGAAGCTGACAGATGAGAATCTGTCCTATGCGATATTGGACGCTCAGGCGGCGGCAGCGTCGCTTCAGCCGATCGAGAAGCCTAAGGCCAAACGCGGCAGACCGCGCAAGAACCCGCTTCCAGAAAAGCAAGCGGACACCCCTGCGAACAAGCAGGCTGACTCCGCAGGCGCTGACAAGAAGGTCAAGGAGGCGCAGGCTGCAAAAGCCGACCAGCCTAAGCCGGCGGAGGAGAAGAAGGCTGACCAGAGCTCCGCTCCTGCCCAGGATTCCAAACCGGCCCCTAAGAAAAGAGGCAGGAAGCCGAAGGCGGCTGTTGAAGCGGTTCAGACCGAGGCTGCTGCTCCGGCTGAGGAGAGCAAGCCTGAGTCAAAGATTGAACCGGACGCTCCTGAAGCGGCGCAGCAGACTGATTCACAGGCTCCCGCAGCCGATAAACCGGTTAATGGGAAGGAGTTCATCCACCAGCTTTTCGACGATCTGAAAGACGATCCGGCGGCGCAGGCCGATTTGAACCGCAGAAAGCAGAAGAACAAGTTCCAGGGACAGAACAACGGTCAGAATCCTAACCAGCAGAAGCAGCAGAATTTCCAGAACCCTAACCAGAGGCCTGCCAAGGCTCCTGAGATCGAGTTCGACGGGACTGTGGAGGCTACAGGTGTCCTTGAGATTATGCCTGACGGCTATGGTTTCCTCCGTTCATCCGACTACAACTACCTTAACTCTCCTGACGACATCTACGTCAGCCAGAGCCAGATAAAGAACAACGCACTGAAGTCCGGTGACACCGTCACAGGTGAGATCCGTCCTCCAAAGGAGGGTGACAAGTACTTCCCTCTCGTCAAGATAAAGTACATCAACGGCCGTACTCCGGATTACATCCGCGACAGGGTTCCGTTTGATTTCCTGACTCCGCTCTTCCCTGAGGAGAAGTTCAACCTTCTTGGACACGGCCATCAGAGCGATCCATCATGCCGTATAGTGGATATGTTCACCCCGATTGGCAAAGGCCAGCGCGGACTGATCGTCTCACAGCCTAAGACAGGTAAGACAATGCTCCTGAAGTCCATCGCCAACGCCATCGCCGACAACCATCCGGAGGTCTATGAGATTGTTCTTCTGATCGACGAGCGTCCAGAGGAGGTCACGGATATGAGCCGCAGCGTAAAGGCTGAGGTTGTCGCCTCGACTTTCGACGAGCCTGCGGAAAGGCACGTGAAGGTTGCGAATATGGTTCTTGAGAAGGCCCGCAGACTTGTTGAGTGCGGTCACGATGTTGTCATCCTGCTGGATTCCATCACCCGTCTCGCCCGCGCCTACAACACCGTGCAGCCAGCTTCAGGCAAGGTGCTTACAGGTGGTGTTGACGCCAACGCCCTTCAGAAGCCTAAGCGTTTCTTTGGAGCAGCCCGTAACATCGAGGGTGGCGGTTCGCTGACCATTCTGGCCACGGCGCTGACCGAGACCGGATCCAAGATGGATGACGTGATCTTCGAGGAGTTCAAGGGTACCGGCAATATGGAGCTTCAACTCGACAGGACACTGGCCAACAGGCGTATCTTCCCTGCTGTCAATGTGGTTCTTTCAAGCACCCGCCGTGACGATCTCCTTTACAGCCGCGAGGCTGCCAACAGGATCTGGATTCTCCGCAAGCTGCTCGCAGATATGAATCCTACCGAGGCGATGAACTTTATGCTTCAGCTGATGGATGAATATAAGACCAATGATCTACTGCTGGAGAATATGAACAAGGTCACGCCGCGAGACGCTAAATATTACGACACGTTCTAATAAAAAGGGGAGGGCTTAGCCCTCCCCTTTTATAAATTCATTCAACCCCCACTCACTTTGTGACAGCCCCGGTGGGGCACGGGGAAAGGATTCCCCGAAACCCCTTCGGTCGCTTCGCTCCGATAGAGGCGTTATTCTCCTTTATTCTCCGGTTGCTGAGCCTGTCGAAGCACCGGAGAATTAATCATCAATACTGATCCCAGGACTTGATCTGGATGTCGTTCACGCTGGTGGAGCAGAAGGCGCGGATGAAGGCGGTGGCCAACCTGGCGTTCGTGAAGAGGGTGACATTGAAGTCAATGGCGGCCCTTCTTATCTGATAGCCGTTGGAAAGCTCCAGTTCAGAGAAGTTCTTCGGGATGTTGATAACCATATCAACCTCCTTGTTCTGAATCATCTCCAGCGCCGGCTTGAACCGTCCCTTGAAGTTAGGATTCTCGCATTCACTTGGCCAAAGCACCTTAGTCGCTGGAACGCTGTTCTCGACGAGATACTTGTACGTTCCGCCGGTGGCGTAAAGCTCGTAGCCGTTCTCGACAAGGAGGCGGCAGGCACCGAGCATATCCGCTTTCTGAAGAGGATCACCGGTTGAGAGAAGGATTCTTTTTTCAGGGATTCTTTGTCCGACAGAAAGGACGGATTTCAGAAGAGCCTCGTTAAGGTCGTCGCCAAGACAGCCGACCTCACCGGTCGAAGACATATCGACACCGAGCATAGGATCCGCTTCCTCAAGTCTCGCGAACGAGAACTGAGAGGATTTGACTCCGACATAGTCAAGGTCGAAGGCGCTCTTCTGCGGGGCGGCCGGATGAAGTCCGAGCATCACCTTGGTGGCAAGCTCGATGAAGTCGATCTTGAGGACTTTGGACACGAACGGGAAGCTTCTGGAGGCGCGCAGATTGCACTCGATGACCTTGATGGCGTTCTCTTTTGCGAGGAACTGGATGTTGAACGGACCTGAGATACGGAGCGTTCCGGCGATCGCCCTGGCGATCTTCTTGATGCGGCGAACGGTCTCGACGTAGAGTTTCTGCGGCGGGAACTGGATGGTTGCGTCACCGGAATGGACACCGGCATATTCAATGTGCTCCGAGATCGCATAGGCGAGAATCTCGCCATTGTCGGCGACGGCGTCGAACTCGATCTCCTTGCTTCGCATATAGAATTTGCTGATCACGACAGGGTGCTCCTGTGAGACCTCCGCTGCGAGACTGAGGAAGTGACGAAGCTTATCCTCGTCGTAGCAGACGTTCATCGCGGCTCCGGAGAGCACATAAGACGGCCTAACAAGGACAGGGAAGCCGACTTTCCTGATGAAGTTGTCAACCTCGTCTATGGTCGTGAGCTCGCTCCATTCCGGCTGGTCAACACCGAGGCTATCCACGATGCTGGAGAACTTGTGACGGTCCTCAGCCTTGTCGATGTCCTCAGCGGCTGTGCCGAGAATCGGAACGTTATGCTTGTGTAGCTTGAGAGCTAAGTTGTTAGGGATCTGGCCTCCCACTGAGACAACGACTCCGTGCGGGTTCTCAAGGTCGATGATGTCCATCACCCTTTCAAAGGTAAGCTCATCGAAATAGAGCCTGTCGCACATATCGTAGTCGGTGGAGACGGTCTCAGGGTTGTAGTTGATCAGCACTCCCCTGTAGCCCTGTTTCTGGATTGTCTGGAGGCAGGTCACGGAACACCAGTCGAACTCGACAGAGGATCCGATCCTGTAGGCGCCTGAACCGAGGACGATCACGGACTTGCCGTCGTTTTCATATTCAATGTCGCTTTTTGTGCCGTTGTAGGTCAGGTACAGATAGTTGGTCTGAGCCGGGAACTCGGCCGCGAGGGTGTCGATCTGCTTGACAACCGGAACGATGCCGAGGGACTTGCGGTACGCGCGCACCTTGTCCAAATTCTCTGCGACTGAGCCGGTGTCTTTCCAAACAGCCCTCTGGATCTGGAAGTCCGAGAAGCCTTCCTGCTTGGCGAGTCGGAGAAGCTCGGTCGGAAGATCCTCGATCTTGTCGTAGGAGTTCATATCCTCGTACGTCTTGACAATGTTCTGAAGCTTGTTCAGGAACCACTTGTCGATCTTTGTGAGTTCGTGGATCTGATCGGCAGTGTAGCCTGCACGCATAGCCTTGGAAATCACGAAGATACGCTTGTCTGTAGGCTCGCGGAGAGCCTCATCGACATCGGCGACCTGAAACTCCTTGTTGCCCACGAATCCGTGCGCTCCCTGACCGATCATCCTAAGACCTTTCTGGATCGCCTCCTCGAAGCTGCGGCCGATGGCCATAACCTCGCCGACGGACTTCATCGATGAGCCGATCTTGCGTGACACGCCGTGGAATTTGCTGAGATCCCAGCGAGGAATCTTGCAGACAATGTAGTCGAGGGCTGGCTCGAAGAAAGCTGGAGTCGTCTTCGTGACGGAGTTCTTGAGATCGAACAGGCCGTAGCCGAGTCCGAGTTTAGCGGCTACGAAGGCCAGAGGGTAGCCTGTGGCCTTTGAAGCAAGGGCCGACGAGCGGCTCAGACGGGCGTTGACCTCGATCACCCTGTAGTCCATAGCGTCCGGATCGTAGGCGAACTGAACGTTGCACTCACCCACAATGCCGACGTGGCGGACAATCCTTATCGAAAGCTCGCGCAGGAAATAGTAGTCATTGTTGGACAGGGTTTGGGACGGAGCCACGACGATACTCTCGCCCGTGTGTATTCCAAGAGGGTCGAAGTTCTCCATATTGCAGACCGTGACGCAGTTGTCGTAGCGGTCGCGGACAACTTCATATTCAATTTCCTTCCATCCTTTGAGGGATTTTTCCACAAGCACCTGCGGGGAGAATGAGAATGCCTTCTCGCAGAGTTCGTCAAGCTGCTCGTCGTTATCGCAGAAGCCAGAGCCGAGTCCTCCGAGGGCGTAGGCGGCGCGCACGATGAGCGGGAATCCCAGTTCGTGGGCGGCCTTTCTGGCCTCCTCTATGTTGGATGCCGGGTGTGACTTGATGGTCTTGACGCCGATCTCATCCAGTTTCTTGATGAAGAGGTCGCGGTCCTCTGTGTCCATAATCGCCTGCACCGGAGTTCCGAGGACCTGGACTTTGTACTTGTCAAGAATCCCCTTCTCGTACAGTTCCACACCGCAGTTAAGGGCGGTCTGTCCACCGAACGAGAGCAGAATGCCCTGTGGCTGCTCCTTGGCGATGACCTTCTCCACGAAGAACGGTGTGACAGGCAGGAAATATATCTTGTCGGCCACACCCTCCGATGTCTGCACGGTGGCGATGTTAGGGTTGATGAGGACAGTCTCGATGCCTTCCTCACGGAGAGCCTTGAGCGCCTGTGAGCCTGAATAGTCAAACTCTCCGGCCTGACCGATCTTGAGCGCGCCCGATCCAAGGATCAGGACTTTCTTTATGTTCGTGTTTTTCATAACTTGCTGATGAATTCGTCAAACAGGAAATTGGTGTCTGTAGGACCGCTTGAGGCCTCAGGGTGGAACTGCACGGAGCAGAATGGCTTGGACTTGTGCCTGATGCCTTCGTTGGTGCCGTCGTTCATATTCACAAACCACGGTTCCCAATCGGCTCCGAGAGTCTTGTCATCGACTGCGAACCCGTGGTTCTGGGATGTGATGAAGCAGCGGTTCGTGCCTACCATTCTGACGGGCTGGTTGTGGCTGCGGTGGCCGTACTTCAGCTTATAGGTGTTGGCCCCGCCGGCGCGCGCCAGCAGCTGGTTGCCCATACATATTCCGAAAATCGGCTTGTCGCCTTCCATCGCCTTGCGGAGGTTGGCCACCGTGATGTTGCAGAACTGCGGGTTGCCAGGGCCGTTCGAGATGAAGAGTCCGTCGTAGTCGAGAGTGTTGAAATCGTAGTCCCAAGGCACCCTGATGACCTTCACTCCCCTTTCCATAAAGCATCTGAGGATGTTGTGCTTGACTCCGCAATCGACCATAACGACGGTCTTCGAGCCGCTGCCATATTCAATGACATCCTTGCAGCTGACGATGGCGATCTGGTTGGCGAGGTTCGGGTCGTCGATCGGGAAATCCTTCTCGACACCGTCAGGCACGATCATTCCGAGCATCGAGCCTTTCTCGCGGAGAAGCTGCGTCACAGCACGGGTGTCGATTCCGAGTATTCCCGGAATCTTCTGCTCCTTCAGCCATTCGTCAAGGCTTTTGACCGCGTCCCAGTGGCTGTAGTCGAAGGAGTAGTCGCTGATCACGACTCCCCTCACCCAAATCTTTTCCGATTTAAAGTTCTTGGATATGCCCAGTTCATCCGCTCCTTCCTGTGGGACTCCGTAATTACCTATCAATGGGTAGGTAACGCAGAGAATCTGCCCGGAGTAGGATGGGTCTGTCAGGCTCTCAGGGTAGCCTACCATCGCGGTAGAGAAGACGACTTCGCCGTCGCACGGTCCGTCGTAACCGAAGGAGAATCCGCGGAATTCAGCCCCGTTCTCCAACTTTAGTGTCGCGCCTTTTCTTGCTTTCATTTTATGTTCCGAAATACTATTTTCTGCTTTTGCTTTTGAATCATCACCAGTCGATGAATATTCAAAAAAATCGACCATTTCCAACAATGAAGAAATGGTCGTGAAAGTCAATGAAAGAACAATCCTTCTGTGCATCCTGGGACGCACTGCCGCTTAAAGGTATTGAATTCATCACATCAAGCATAAGGAAGTTCGTTTCTTTTGCAAATGTAAGCAAAAAAATGGGAATAAGCGGCAAAATATTCAATGAATATATATGCGCTACAGTTTGCCTTTCCTGCGCATCACGAGATAGACAGTCAAACAGATCAATACAGAAAGGACAGATCCCGCCGGTGACGCCAGACCCATCGGGAACAGTGTGTCCGGGAACTTCACGGATGCCAGATAGGACAGCGGAATACGGGCGAATATGATGGATATGATGTTGTGGCAGAATGAGATGACCGAATAGCCACAGGCGGTGAAGAATCCGCTGAAGCAGAAGTGTATGCCCGCGAACACGCAATCCCAGGCGTAGCCCTGAAGATACTCCCCTCCAAGTTTGATGACGGAAGTGTCGCCCGTGAATATTCTTACTGCATATTCCGGGATGAATTGGAGTGTCACGGCCGCCACGACTCCGAATCCCACCGCGATGCCCATAGCGTATTTCATTGTCTTTCTGGCCCTTTCAGGCTTGTTGGCTCCGATGTTCTGGGCGGCTACGGCCGAAACAGTAGCCAACATAGCCGAAGGCACGATGAAGAGAAGTCCGATGAATTTCTCAACGATTCCGACCGCTGCGGCGTCGTTCAATCCCCTGTTGTTGGCGATGACGGTGATGGCTATGAACGCTATTTGGATGAAGCCGTCCTGCAAAGATAGAGGCACACCTGTCATCAGGATGCCTGACATCGTCCGCCTTTCGGGTCTAAGATCCTCCTTGTGAATTGTCAAAAGCGACTTTTTCCAGATCACTATGGCGGCAACTATCACGCTTACCGCCTGAGACAGAGTGGTTCCCAATGCCGCACCTTCCGGGCCGAGCCGGAAATGTCCGATGAAGAGGTAGTCAAGCGCAATGTTCACAACGCAGGCCACAATCACGAAATACATCGGACTCTCCGAGTCTCCGAGGCCTCTGAATATGGATGCGATGATGTTGTAGGCGATGATGAACGGGATGCCGAGGAAGCATATTCGTAGGTAGCCGACAGTTCCTGCGACGGCTTCAGCCGGCACATCAAGCAGACTGACTATTCCCCTGTTGGTGAGCAGCAGCAGAATGGTAGTGACGACCGCTACTATCGCGAATAAAGTGAATGTGTTACCGATTGTCCTTGATGCGTTGGTCTTGTCCCCCGCGCCGATGGCTCTGGCCAGCCTGACGGTTGTTCCCATCGCCAAGCCGATGATGATGACGGTGAACATATGCATAACCTGCGCGCCGTTCGAGACAGCGGTTGTACTTTCGACGCCGCAGTACTGTCCGATGACAAACATATCCGCCAGCCCATAGAGAATCTGGAGGAAATATGCCAGCATATACGGCAGGGAAAACTTCCCGATGTTGCCAAGGATGCCGCCTTGTGTAAGGTCATTCTGCGCCATAATGAATATTTTGTTGATCAAACTCGCCGTGGTGTCTGATGCAGCCATCCGGACGTTTCGGGCTGCAAAGATAGCAACTTTGCGGGACTTCAACGACGTGTTTTGTGGCTTCTTCCCGAAAATATGGTGGCAGATGTGGCTGAATAGATTGAATATATTGTGGAATGTTGCTAACTTCGCAGATTGCGGCTTGCCTTGGTCACTTAGCTTGGTTTTGCGGTCGCTGAACTTGTCGAAGCGACTATTTGGCTTTGCCTCACTGCCGGTCACTGAGCTTGTCGAAGTGACTCGAAGCGACATAAAAATGAATATTATATGCTGAATATAGAAGACACAATCTGCGCCCCCGCCACCGTTCCCGGAACCGGTGCCATCGCCGTGGTAAGAATGAGCGGGAAATACTCGTTCGCGATAGTTGACAAGGTAGTTCGTGTTAATGGAACTACTATTTCAGAGACAGAAGGTTACAAGCTCCGTTATGGAGTAGCGCTTGAAGCGGACAGAACCGAGTTGGACACCGTGCTCGTAAGTGTCTTCCGTGCTCCGCATTCCTACACCGGAGAGGACTCCGTGGAGATTTCGTGCCACTCCTCGAAAGTGATTGTCGAGAGGCTTCTGCAGCGCTTGGTCGAGGAGGGCGCAAGGATGGCCGGACCAGGAGAATTCACTCAAAGGGCTTTTGTAAATGGCAAGATGGATCTCGCTCAGGCGGAGGCTATTGCGGATGTGATCTCCGCACAGAGCGAAGCCGCCCGCAAGGTCGCCTATAACCAACTCAAAGGCGGTTTCTCAAAGGAATTGAAGGGCTTGCGTGACGAGCTTCTGAAGATGACTTCCCTGCTGGAGCTGGAGTTGGATTTCAGCGAGGAGGATGTCGAGTTCGCCGACCGCTCAGAACTGCTGTCCCTGCTCGACGACGCGATCAAGCATATTTATTCGCTCACTGATTCGTTCCGCTATGGCAACGCCCTTCGCAACGGAGTTCCGGTCGCGATAGTCGGCGCCGTCAACGCCGGGAAAAGCACCCTGCTCAACGCCCTTCTTTGTGACGACCGCGCCATCGTCTCCGACATTGCCGGCACGACGCGCGATACCATCGA
>CAYZKZ010000023.1:0-28260 GCA_964479325.1 uncultured Muribaculaceae bacterium | reverse complement strand
GAGGTCGGTAGGGAACTCGCCGCGGATGCAGTGGGCTGTGAATATGTTGCCGGTGGTGCAATCCTCCCAGGCCGGGCAGATGATAGGGATGTTCTTCTCGCAGGCCGCCATCACCCAGCTGTCCTTAGGGTCGATCTCGTAGTACTGCTCCAGAACGCCGCTGCGGAGGATCTGGTAGATATATTCGTAAGGGAAATACCTCTTTCCTTCGTTCTTCGCTTTCGTCCACACATCGACGAGTGCGCCCTCAAGACGGCGGAACGCCTCTTCCTCAGGGATGCAGGTGTCGGTCACGCGGTTGTAGTGGTTCTCGAGAAGCTCCTGCTCCTGCTGCGGAGTGAGGTCGCGGTAGCCCGGGATCCTGTAGTAGTGAGAGTGGGCGACGAGGTTCATAATGTCCTCCTCAAGGTTGTTGGCTGAGCAGCAGACAAATGAGAATTTGTCCTGACGGATCATTTCCGCCAGGGAAAGTCCGATCTCGGCGGTGCTCATCGCGCCGGCCATAGCAAGGAACATCTTTCCACCCTTGTCCAGAAGGTCGCAGTAGGCCTTCGCGGCGTCAACAACGCACGCCGAGTTGAAGTGGCGGTAGTTGTGGGTGATGAATTGCGAAATAGGTCCTTTTTCCATTTTTTAGATCTAATGTTAAAAGTGTTTTCAAATGCTATCTCGTCTCAGAAAACACGTCTGAACGTACAATAGTGTGCGAATTTAGAAATTTTAGATTACTTTTGCAATCGTTGTATGACTAATGAACTTATCAAAATGCTGAAAATAGACGATTTCGCATCCTTTCGCAGGGTCGCCACACCGTTCTACTACTATGACATCGACCTCTTCCAACGTACTGTTGATCAGGTCGCCGACCTTTCGGCACGCTACGGGATCAAAGTCCACTATTCCGTCAAAGCCAATTCAGACAGCCGTCTGAATGACATCATCAGTTCCAGAGGTCTTGGCGCTGATTGTGTAAGCGGAGACGAGATTGACTTCGCTGTGGGTTGCGGCTACGATCCCAAGGACATTTTCTTCGCCGGTGTCGGAAAGACCGACAGAGAGATCTGCCAGGCCTTCCAGGTCGGCATAGGTGCGTTTGTCGTGGAGTCTCTTGAGGAGATCGAGATCATCGGAGACCTTGCCGGAAGGCTTGGCCGCCGCGCTCCGGTCAGCCTCAGGATCAACCCTAACATCGACGCGCACACCCATCACTACATCACGACGGGGCTCTATGAGGACAAGTTCGGAATCTCGGACAGAAGTTTCGACGAGGCGGTGGCTCTTGTGAACGCCTGTCCCTACATTGACTTCTACGGCCTTCAGTTCCACATAGGCTCGCAGATTTTAGACGTTGAGGATGTCGTGAGGCTGGAGTGTGCCAAGGTCAATGACATCGTCGCCCGTTTCGAGGCGAACGGAATGACTGTCAAGAACATCGATCTCGGCGGTGGTCTCGGAATCGACTATGATGAGCCTGATGTCAATCCGGTTCCGGATTTCGCGACTTGGTTCGAGACAATCGACAGGAATCTCAAGCGTCGTCCTGACCAGGTTGTCCACGTGGAGCCGGGGCGTTCGATCGTGGCTCAGTGCGGCTCGTTGATCACTGAGGTTCTGTTTGTCAAGAAAGGCGAGAACAGGCGTTTCCTGATGGTTGACGCTGGGATGAACGATCTGATCCGTCCGGCTCTTTACGGGGCGTACCATAAGATCGAGAATCTTTCGGCTCATTATGATGACAATGACACCCGTGAGATGAGGGTCTATGATGTCGTGGGTCCGGTCTGCGAGTCCGCCGACACTTTCGGCAAGGAGCGTTCGCTGGCCAAGAGCCACAGAGGCGACAGGATCGCCATCCGGAGCGCCGGAGCCTACGGGCAAGTGATGGCTTCACGCTACAATATGAGACCGTTCGCCCCGTCGGTATATTCAGACCGTCTGGCGGAGGCTCCTCGCCGCAAAGGCTATTTCGTGGGGTAGTGCCTCCGGTCGCAGAATATGCTGCCTCCGCTCACTGAATATAAAACCTCCTAACACTGAACTGAATATAAAACTTCTTGGCGCTGAATATATAACCTCCTGACACTGAATATAAAACCTCCGGTCACTGAGCTTGTCGAAGTGCCCGGAGGTTATTCTTCTAAAAAGCGGCGAATGAATATTCCTACCTCTTGAAACCGCGGAGTCTTTGGGCAAGGTTGCCGGTGAGCGCGCTCTTCATCATCTTGCGGGTGGTCTCGAACTGCTTGAGAAGCTTGTTGACCTCGGCCACGTTCGTTCCGCTGCCGTCGGCGATTCTCTTGCGGCGACTGCCGTTGATGATCTCAGGGTTGTCCCTTTCCTCCGGGGTCATCGAAAGGATGATCGCCTCTATTCCCTTGAAAGCCTTGTCGTTGTCGATGTCGATGTCCTTGATGGCCTTGCCCACGCCAGGAATCATCCCGGCCAGATCCTTGATGTTGCCCATCTTCTTGACCTGCTGGATCTGGTTGTAGAAGTCCATCAGACCGAACTTGTCCTTGGCGAGTTTCTTTCTTGTCTCGCGGGCCTGCTTCTCGTCGAACTGCTCCTGGGCCTTCTCGACGAGGGAGACAACATCACCCATTCCGAGGATTCTGTCGGCGATACGTCCCGGGTGGAACACATCCATCGCCTCCATCTTCTCTCCGGAGGAGATGAACTTGATCGGCTTGCCGGTGACGTACTTGATCGAGAGCGCGGCTCCGCCTCTGGTGTCGCCGTCCATCTTTGTCAGCACGACTCCGTCGAAATCAAGTCTTTCATTGAAGACTTTGGCGGTCTCCACGGCATCCTGACCAGTCATCGCATCCACGACGAACAGGGATTCGGTAGGGTTGACGGCCTTGTGGAGGGCGGAGATCTCGTCCATCAGCTCCTGATCGACCGCAAGGCGGCCGGCGGTGTCTATGATGACCACGGAATAGCCTTCAGCCTTGGCTTTCGCGATGGCGTTCTTGGCGATCTGGATAGGGTCCTTGACTCCTTCTTCTGTATAGACCGGAACCTGAATCCCCTCTCCGAGTACCTTCAACTGCTCGATGGCGGCCGGGCGGAATGTGTCGCAGGCGGCGAGAAGCACTTTCATACCTCTCTTGCTCTTGATGTTGTTCGCCAGCTTGGCCGAGAATGTCGTCTTACCAGAACCGTTGAGACCGGCGATCAGGACAATTCCCGGATTGCCTTTGATGTTGATGTCCTGTGAGGCGCTGCCCATAAACTCGGCCAGCTCGTCGTGGACGATCTTGACCATCATCTGCTGAGGCTTCACGGCCGTGAGGACGTTCTGTCCCATCGCCTTGACCTTCACCTTGTCGCAGAAGTCCTTCGCCACGCGGTAGCTCACGTCCGCGTCCAGCAAGGCCCTGCGGATGTCCTTCAGAGTCTCCGCGACATTGATCTCAGTGATTTTACCCTCGCCCTTCAGAATCTTGAAGGATCTCTCAAGTCTCTCCTGTAAGTTATCGAACATATTCGGTTTACCTATTGATTCAGCCTACAAAGATAAGCAAATTCTGCCGGAAGATTAGTCATTTGCCTCAAAACTGTTTCTCAGAAGAATCTGTTTTATATAAAAAAGCGTGGCCCGGAATCTTCGGACCACGCTTTTTATCATAGATTCATTCAAATATATATACGATTACCAACCAGGATTTTGGGTGATGTTACCTTCGTAACCATTGTTTTTGTAATCATTGATTACATCAGTACATATTGGTTCAAGATACTGCTTGACACCGCCTATAGGACCTCTGTCTTTTACATTTCTTGGGATAAGGTATCCGTGCATTTGAGCGCTGTTGTCAGAAACAATTTTATTATTTTCATCCAATGTGCAGTCATAAGCAAGAATTTGCCCGTTCTCATGTTGTACTTTCAGAAGACCTTTGTCTGATGCTGAAATAATGAACGGTCTCATAGCCTGTTCCTTGGCCTCATCAAGTTTAAGGAAGGCTCCGAGAAGAATATCCGGATTTGTTGAGCCTTGCATTAGCTCAAGCTTGCCCCATCGTCTGATGTCACGTGTACGGAAATGTTCCATAAAAAATTCCATTCGTCGTTCACGGCGTATTTCCCAGATAAGAGGACTCTTGACGATACCTCCGAGCGTGTTTGCCTCAATAGTTGATGTTCTGGCAGGATCTTCAGGAATATTGCCAATTTGAAGGTCTGCGGTTTGTTTAACACCTTTGGCGACGGCTTCTGGAGCAATAGGGCGATGCCGTATAGCATTTATGGATTTATTGAGATCCTCTTGAGTTACAGCCGCACCACCGAATTTGTCGGCAAGCTCAGCCTTGGCCTCTATCCAGTTCAATACAGTCTCGGCATAACGAACGCACGGGAATCCATTATTGTTCGTGTTGGAACGATACTCTGGCCTATTTGTATTTGAGTTGTCAGCCCAGAGAGTAGGGCCTTCACGATTGATGAACTTTGTGATGTATATTCCGGTACTGTTTCCCAGGTGAACTGTTGCTCCATTGAAAGTTGCCTCGAACCGTGGGTCTCGACTGACCACAAGGTCTTTCATATCAAATGACTCGTGAAGATCGCTCTTGGAGGAAGTATATGGCTGACCATCGTTGCAGATCCACGCCTTAAGGCTTGATAGATTACCTGAACGTGTCTGACCCTCGCGCAGATTACAATAGGATGCGGTGCAGTGCCTTACTGAAAGTGCGTCACTATATGACCTATAAAGCATAATTTCATTACCAGTTCTTGCAGTCGATCCAAAGAGGGCGTTGAACTCAGTGTCAAAAGCATATTTATTGGAATTGATAACCATCTGTGTGTAATCAACAGCCGCTTGAAGGAACTTCTTTGCATAGGCGTCAATATCCGTGTTTGTCTTCATCGCTTCATCATTCTTATGATAGATGTACCAGGTTCCTTCGAATAACATACATCTGGAAGCCAATGTGGCGGCTACATATTTATTAAGATAATCGATGCCGTCATCCTCTCTGATATTTGCTACAGCAAAATCAAAGTCCTCTTTACATTTGTCCATTACAATGGAGCGAGGATCACGAGCCTTAAATTGATCGTTATAGTCGTTTGAAGCTATTTCGTGATCATAGTATGGCACATCACCAAAGGAAATCACCAATTGACTGTACTCGAAAGCCCTGAAGAAGCGCGCGACACCCATCCAGTGGTTATAGGCTTCAGCAGTATAGCTATCCTTGTTCTTTTCAAGCCTGTTTATAAGGATATTCCATTTGCGTACCCAGGAGAAGTCCCATCCGGTGCCGCCCCTCCTTGCAAGGAAGCGAATATCTTCTGTGCGATACCAGTTGTCTGTCGGCACTGCGTTAAGTATATCAGCCTGCGCACCAGCATTGGTGGCGTCGTCACTGTATTCCGGAGAGCCATATACGCCGGTAGCCTTTGTCGCTGACCATCCTGAATTGTATCCGGTAAAGTAATTTGTATATCCGCCATTTACAAACAAGCGGATGTTCTCAGCGTTTTTCCAGTATGTGTCATCTGTCAATGCTGTCTTTGTCGGCCTGTCAAGGAATTCATTACAGCCGGACATCACAAGAGCGCAAAGAACGGAAAATAATATAAAATACTTTTTCATATTCATCTGTTTAGAAAGTAAGTTGAACTCCGAATGAGGTGCTTCTGAAGGCAGGAGCGCCAACACCGGCACGATTTGAGTTATAGCCTGAACTGAGAAGCGATGAGTAACCAGCCACTACTTCCGGATCTATTGGCAGTCCTTTCAAATGATCGAACGTTAATAGGTTCTCCAGAGAGACATACACCCGAAGATTGCTGATGTTGATCTTGTTGACTATCTTGTGAGGCAAGGTGTATCCTAATGTCACATTTTTCAGTCTTAGATACGCCATATTCAGAAGATATCGGTCGCTGACCAGCATATTGAACCCAGATGTACTGCCTCCCATATTATATGCCCTTGGATAGAAAGCGTCGTAGTTTGAGTCGATTACTTGTCCATTAGAGTCAAATTCCTCAAACCAGAAATCATCGGCGAAAGATGCCGCCATAGATCCGTCTGAAGAATTGAAGCCAGGCAGAGTCAATGATGAACTACCCCACATATCACGTTTGCCGATGCCCTGGAAGAAAACGGACAAATCAAAGCCTTTCCAAGCAGCGTCAATTCTAAAGCTATACTCATAGCGAGGCGTAGTGTTACCGATGATTGTGCGGTCTCCAGGGTTATCCACAGTCTCATCACCGACATCTATGACTCCGTCTCCATTAAGGTCTTTATACTTTACATCACCAGGACCGAACATTACAGCGCTGGAAGCATTGTACTTCCCTTGGAGAGGTGTGTTCGGATTGGCAAATTTATAATGGGCATATTTATAACCTTCCGGATTACTTGCGTCATCTGCCGCGACGTTTATTAAGTTCCCGTTGCTGTCATATTCAAAATCATCATTTTGGAATAGACGATCCACTTTAAAGCCCCATATTTCACCGTAATGCTTCCCTACATACCAGTCATTGATACTTCTTGTGGTTCCGTACTTGGTGATTTTAGTAAGTGCGTCTGCCAATGAGGCACTTACAGAAAGGCTGAGTCCATTGTCGAATACGTGACCGTAATTGACAGAGAACTCCCATCCATCTGTTTGAAGAGATCCATAATTGCCTTTAGGTGCTGTTGTTCCATAGCTATAGGATACACCGGGACCAGGAACAATCATTCCGTTCGTGTTTCTCCTGTACCAGTCGAATGTTATGTCGAAGGCGTGGAACAATGACATATCAACACCAAAGTCAATGGTTTCTATTTCCTGCCAAGTCAAATCCGAGGCCACTGCGGCCGGTGTTCCGTAGTAAGAGTCTTTTTGACCATTGTGAATCCAAGTTGATATGTTACCGTCCATCGTCGGAATGTACATAGAACTTGCTACGGACTGGTCACCAATTGTTCCCCAAGAAGCGCGCAGTTTCAGATTGTTTATTATAGGCTTGATGTTTGCCATCCAAGGCTCTTCTGTCACCCTCCATCCTGCTGACACAGAAGGGAACAGCATCCACTTTAAATCCTTAGGAAATTTCGAGGAACCATCATATCGGAGGTTGGCTTCAAGGAGGTAACGCTCTTTCAGATTATAATTGACTCGTCCGAAGAAACCAAGTGTAGAGTTCCACGCATAATCACCTCCGGAAGTCTGTGTGCCTGTAGCAAGGTCGAATTGAGGGTTCTCATAATCCATAAGCGTCATCTTTTTACTCCAGTGATCTGTGTATTTGTAAGAAACACTCTGGACTCCCAACATAAAGTTGAAATTATGATTGTCAGCTATCTTAAGGGCGTAATTTGACGTTATGTTTATCGTTTGACGCTGTGCGGAGGAAGAAGATTGATGCACGTGATCTATTCCTGTGCCGGTAGAGGTATAGTAAGCTGGGATGAAGGCTCTGTCTTCGATACTGTCAGGAAGTCCGTTATATTCAGACCAGTAATTGGTCACCATTTTGGCGTTTCCGTTATTATCTGTTAACGTTGTTGGTGTGGACCAGGTGTCTCCGGCATAGAAACGCGTTCCAGGCCTGAAGCTCATCACTTCTTGGTCAGCATACGTGTAGTCAATGTTGATGTCCCAATCTTTCAAAGGAGTGATTGTAGCACCAGCGTTTACGCTTGAGTAGTGTGTTTTGTTTGATGCTGTGTTCGATGCGGCGGCTTCGAAGGCAGGCCCGCGAAGGGAATAGCCATTTGAATCAGTCTCAATGACAGGAATAGTCGGTCCCCAGCGGTACATATAGTACCACATGTCGGCATTACCTATAGCCGTATTGTACGCCCAACGCTTGTTTGATTTAGTGAACATTATACCAGAGTGGACAGCCAGCCAATCATTAATCTTGGTACTGATCTTGACATTAGCGTTCCATCTGCTGTAGTCATCGTGTTTAGCCGGTTTCATCATACCCTGTTGATCAAGGTATGCCAAGCTGATGTTGAAGTCGGTCTTGCCTTTGTTCCCGGCGACCGAAATATTATGTGACGTGGTAGGTGCATTTTTACGGACCATATAGTCGGTCGGGTCGTATGTCCTTACACCATAGACCTTCTCTCCGTCATAGTAATAGTCTCTACCATATACCATAGGATCAAATGCTCCGACTGAATCTCCGAATTGTTCTTCCCACGCTATAGCGGCCTTCCAGCTGTTTCTTGTTACACGCCAAGGATACCCTGCAAATGCCCCTCCTGTACGCTCAAACGCCTGTACCGTGTAATGCAATCCATTAACTCCGGCTATTTCGTATGGCTTGGCAATATTCTGGAATGATAAGTTCCCGGAATATGTGACATTTACTTTACCTTCCTCCTTGGAACCTTTCTTAGACGTGATAAGAATGACGCCGAATGCGGCTTTCGCTCCATATATGGATGCTGAAGCCGCATCCTTAAGAACGGAGATTGACTCAATGTCATCAGGGTTGATAAGTTGAATGGACGGAATCTCAACGTTGTCAAGGAGTATAAGAGGAGAAGCTCCACCACTGATTGATGCAAACTGTCCACGGATGCGCATAAGGGGTTCCGCTCCAACTTCAGCAGTGGTCAGTCGAACATTGAGTCCGGCTGCCGCGCCTTGAAGGCCTCGTCCCACATCAGCGAGAGGCCTGCTTTCAAGAGTTTTTCCCACATTTACCGAAGTCACGGCACCTGTAAGATTCTCCTTCCTTTGGCTACCGAAGCCGACGACCACGACTTCGTTGAGGGACTCGGTGTCTTCCTTCAGGACAATCTTCATTCCGTTCTTGGCGGAGACGGTGACGGTGGTGTAGCCGAGGCAGCCGACTTCGACTTTAGTTCCATCGGCCACGTTTAGAGAGAAAGTTCCGTCAACGGAGGTGACTGTTCCTGTGGTTGTGCCAGGAATCATCACGCTCGCTCCCGGAATCGGGTTCCCGTTGGCATCGACGATCGTTCCCTTGACGGGCTGCTGCTGAGCGGCCGCCGCGGGCAGTAAGCCGGATTCTGTGACGGCTGCTGAGGCGCTGAATGACAGCGCGCCCGCAAGCATCATCATCAGAAAGGCGTTTACTCTGTAAGTGCGATTCTTTTTCATTTACTAAAGGTTTTGTATTAACTAATGGTTGTCAATTTTTTATGTTTTGCATTATGTGGTTGCCGTGGTTCAGCGTGGTTAGTCGCATTGAACGGTAACGTTGCAAATGTAACGTTTTAATTCGGAAAATACAAGAAAAATCAGCGGATAATCTTCTGTGTATGATCCGTTATCGGACGTTTATGGGGCGGTGCTGTGAGCGGAGATATTCCTTCCTGCGTGACTCGAGTTCGTTCAGTTCCGCCGCCGGGACCGCGAAATCCACGAATCTGGACCAGATGTAATCTACCGCCTGTTGGGAAGGATGGAGCATATCGGCGGTGTAGAAACGGTAGTCCCGCAGCTCGTCAAGGACGATCTCGTAGGCCGGGAAATAGTCGCATCTGTCAGGAAATTTTGCCAAAACCTCATCGACGGCGAGCAGCAACACGCTTTTACTCAGCTGGTTGCCGTGCGCTCCGTCCTTCAGGTGGCGGATAGGGGAGACGGTGAATATGAATTCCTTGTCCGGATGCCGCGCCACCAAGTTCGTCAGGAGAAGAGAGGTCTCCCGGATCGAAAGTCTCCGGCGGGTGAACTCCTTCGCGTCGATCTTCAGGCAGTTGGAGACCGTCTCGCCCGTGCGGACATATTCATAGATCCAGGATGTGCCGAGGGTTATGATGACTTTTTCGGCCTCTTTCCACTTTGCCGAGGCTTCCGTCAGGGACTTGTTGGCGTTCTCAAGGAATTCCGCCGCCGTGCGTCTGGCGAAGGTGGTGTGGTGGCTGAAAGAACAGACAAGCCCGGCCCCTGCTCCCATCGGGACGCACTCGCTTTCGGAGAACGGAATCCCGGAGGATAGTCTTGCGGCCGAGTTGCAGATGGAGACTGGGTTGTAGAGTGTGCCGAACGGGTTGACGAGGATGTCGAATCCAAGGTCCGACATCTTCTGCCCGATGTTGTCGGCGAAGCAGCTTCCGAGAACGAATATCCTGTCTTTCAGCGAGATGCTGACGCGGCTTCGTCCCGCTTCCACCGGAGTCTGTAGCTTGAGTACTTCCATACAAGTGCGAAATTACAAAATATTAAGTAATTTTGCATAAAAGGCGGGGGAGTGCCTCTCACTCTTCCGATGACTGTTGAATATGAGGAATATAACAACCGCGATAACACTGCTTCTTGCCCTGGCTCTTCCTGGCCGGGCGCAGAACAAGGCCACCTTTACCTACGGGGCTGATTTTCAGCACTATTTCGACAACCGTGAATATGACGGTGCGGGCAACCGTTTCGAGACCTCGGGGACTGTCCACGCCGCGAGGCTCACTCCGTCCGTCGGAGTCAAGGTCAAGGGCGGCCGGATGACCCACAACCTGACGCTCGGAATAGACATAATGAAGAATATGGGCGAGGCTCCGGTCTCGGAGAGCGACAAGGATCTCCAGAACACAGGGCTTTTCCGTGAGATGACGTTCTGGTACGGCCTTGAGACCGTCCGGAGAGGCAATAAATTCAATCTGTTGGCGGGAATATTCCCTCGCAAGTATTCGTTTTTCGGCTCCGGTTATCCTGACTGGTCGGCCGATCCGGTGAGAACCGATCTTGTCCCTCAGCTGTTTCTTTCGGATGTCAATCAGTTCTATGACAACAACATAGAAGGTTTGCTGCTGAAGTACCAGACCCGCGCTGGCTACTGCGAGGCCGGTCTGGACTGGATGGGGATGATCGGACACGCCAGGCGGGAGCGTTTCCAGATCTTCAGTTATGGCAACTTCGCCGTGGCCGGTGATTTCCTGCGGGCCGGGTGGACGGCGACGATGTTCCATTTCGCCAACACGCTCGAGTACAAGGGAGTTGTGGATAACGTCCTCGTCTCGCCATTCGTTATGCTGACATCCGGAGGGCGAGATTTCCGCTGGAGCGCCAAGGCCTCTTATGTTCAAGGAATACATCAGGACCGCATCAACGAGACCGGGCTTGAGCCTGCGTTCGGAGGGTTGCTGACGCTGAATCTCGGCTACAGGAAATTCGGCGTGCTGAATGACTCCTACTACGGCAACGGGCAGATGCCTTACTGGTTCACCATCGACGGGGGCGGGAATATGCTCGGTCAGAATTTGTATTCAGGCAGTCCGTTCTACCGCATTTGTGAGGAAGGCGGAAACTGGAGGCATTCCGGGTTCTATGACAGGGCTGAGGTTTATTGGCAGCCGTACATCGCTGATTTTGTGCGTCTGAGGCTCTCGGCCGTGTTCCATTTCACCGGCGACGGCTACGAAGGATGCCAGCAGAAACTAAGCGTCCTCTTCGATCTCGGCCGTGCGTTGAGCGGGAAGAAATCCGGTAAAAGGGTGGATGGATCTTCACGCAGACAAAGGAATTTTGAAATATATCTATAAGGTATGAAAAGAGTATCATTGTTTTTCATCATCGCCGCGTCTGCCGGTTTTCTGCTGGCAGGCTGCGCCTCCGGTCTCAAGGACGGGGAATATGCCATCCAGCTCCTGACAACTAATGACGTTCACGGAACCTATTTCGACTCAACTTATGTCGGAAACAGTGTGAAGAAGTCACTTTACGCCGTGAAACCGATCGTAGATAGCGTCCGGAACGCTGACGGGGCTGACAATGTGCTGCTCATCGACGCCGGGGACTGTCTTCAGGGCGACAACGCGGCCTACTATTTCAACTATGTGGATACGCTTTCCCCGCACATCTATCCGCGCCTGGCCTCCTATATGGGCTACGATGCGGTCACGGTCGGCAACCACGACATCGAGACCGGCCACAGGGTCTATGACCGTGTCGCCCGTGAACTGGAGTCCAACGGGATTCCTTTCCTTGCCGGAAACGCCATCCGTAATGATAACGGAAAACCATACTTTCCTCTCTACAAGATATTCAAGAAAGGCGGCTTTAAGGTCGCCGTCCTGGGATTCACCAACGCGAATATGAAGAACTGGCTCTCCGAGAAGCTCTGGAGCGGAATGACGTTCGAGAGTCTCATCCCTCTTGTCCAGGAGGATGTTGACAAGGTTGTCGCCAAGGAGAAACCGGACGTCGTGATCGTGTCCGTGCATTCGGGAACAGGCTCAGGTGACGGCTCTGTGCTTGAGGCTCAGGGACTTGACCTCTACAAGAGTCTCCGTGGAGTCGATCTCGTCATCTGCTCCCACGACCACAGACCGTTTGTCGCCAGCAGTGACAGCATCGGTCTCATCAACAGCGGAAGCCATTGCCGCTTCGTCGGCCACGGAACAGTGAATGTCACCGTGAAGGGCGGCAAGGTTGTGGCCAAGTCCCATTCCACGGAACTGATTCCGGTCGATCCGCACAGGATTGACGCTCAGATGGAGAAGGACTTCTACGAGGACTATCAGGCCGTCCGGGTCTTCACGACCCAGGAGGTCGGAGAGCTGAAGGCTGACATCCGTACAAGGGATGCCTACAAGGGTATGTGTGACTATCTGAACCTCATCCACACTCTCGGTCTGGGCTGCGCTCCGGCTCAGGTCTCAATCGCCGCTCCGCTGACCTACGACGGGTTCATCAAAGGCGGGACTTTGATTTACAAGGATCTGTTCACGATCTATCCGTTCGAGAACCAGCTCTATGTCGTCAAGATGACCGGTAAGGAGATCAAGGACTATCTTGAGGCCTCCTACAACCGCTGGATCGTCACGGCTGCGAAGCCTACGGATCACGTCCTTAACATTGTCAGGAAAGACGATTCTCGTACCGGGCAGAAGGGCTGGTCGTTCGTCGAGAGGTTCTACAACTTTGACTCGGCCGCCGGAATCGACTACACCGTGGATGTGACCAAGCCGTTCGGCTCAAGGATAACGGTCACATCTATGGCGGACGGAACGCCGTTCGACCTTGAGGAAACCTACAATGTGGCGATGACCTCCTACCGCGCCAGCGGCGGAGGCGGACTTCTTGCGGAGATCGGAATAGACACGGGCGGAATCTCGGAGAGGACGGTGGAATATTACCCTGAGATTCGTGAGATTCTTTACGAATATCTCAAAAAGAACAAGGCCATTGATCCAACTGTCATCGGTGACCCTTCCAAGATCGGTCACTGGTCCTTTGTGCCGGAGTCTGTGGCCGGGCCTGCGATGGAACGGGATATGGAATTGATATTCAATAAATAACACTATAATATTCATTCAATATGATCAAAAGATTTTTGACCATTCTCGCGGCTTTCGCCGCTGCTGCGCTGACACTTTCCGCCGCTGAGTATGACGGCAAGTGGATCGGCTGCGCCTACGAGGGCGATGTCCTCGATGGAAAAACTGCGCTTCCCGTGCGTTACCTTCGCAAGGAAATTAATCTTGACGGTAAGGTGAAGGAGGCGACCCTCCGCATTTGCGGTCTCGGAGTCTATGACACTTGGGTTAATGGAAAGTACATTACCCGAGATCAGGTACTGTCTCCGACTGTCTCTGAGTTCAGGGTAAGGGTCTATTTCAACGAGTTCAATGTGAAATCCGCATTGAAGAAAGGACGTAACGCCCTCGCTGTCAGCCTCGGATGCGGAAGATATACCACAATGCGTAATCCTGGAATGAGAGGTTTCGGCATTCCTCGGCTCTGGTACAGGCTGGACATCGTCTATGCGGACGGCCGCTCCGAGACGGTTGTGAGTGACGAGAGTTGGAAGATCACCTGCGAGGGTCCGATCCGAGCGAACAACGAGTTCGACGGTGAGACCTACGACGCCCGCAAGGAACTCCCTGGCTGGACAAAGGTCGGCTATGACGATTCCTCTTGGGCGAATGCATCCTTGATGTCGGCTCCCGGGGGAAAATTAGTGCTTCAGCCGAATCCGAACATCGCTGTACAGGACATCGTCAAGCCGATTTCGATCAAAAAGAGCGAGTGTGGCTATATCCTTGATATGGGACAGAATATGGTCGGCCGTCTTCAGATCAAGGCCAAAGGACTCCAGAGAGGTGACACCCTCACGATGAAGTTCGCCGAGACACTCAAGGAAGACGGCAACCTCTATATCGCAAACCTCAGGGGCGCCAAGGTTTTAGACACCTACATAGCCAAGGACGGCAAGCCGTTCGTATGGCATCCTGAGTACGTCTATCACGGATTCCGTTTCGTTGAGGTCAAGGGACTCAAGAACGAGCCTAAACTCAGCGACTTTGAGGGGCAGGTGATGTACGACAAGATGGCCGTGACCGGACATTTCGAGACTTCCAATCCTGTCATCAACCAGATCTACCACAACGCTTTCTGGGGAATCCGTGGCAACTACAGAGGAATGCCGACCGACTGCCCTCAGAGGGACGAGAGGCTCGGATGGCTCGGTGACCGCACGATGGGCTGCTACGGAGAGTCCTACATTTTCGACAACCACGCCCTCTACTCCAAGTGGCTGGCGGACATTCACGATGCCCAGAACGAAGCAGGAAGCATTCCGGATGTATGCCCTCGTTATTGGACAATCTATCAGGACAGTTTCACTTGGCCTGGCGCGTTCATTACGGTAGCGGATATGGTCTATCGCCGTTTCGGGGATGAACAGCCAATCAAGGAACACTATGCCGCAATGAAGAAGTGGCTTGACTATATGAGGGCTAATCACCTGAAGGACGGTGTGATGGTCAAGGACAACTATGGCGACTGGTGTATGCCGCCGGAGTCACTTGAACTTATTCATTCCAAGGATCCTGCGAGAAAGACCGCGGCTCCGCTCATCTCTACGCCATTCTACTATTTCCTCCTGCACAAGATGATTGACTTCGCTCCGATAGCTGGACATCCCGAGGATGCCAAGGTGTTTGAGGAATATGCTGAAGCGGCTCGTAAGGCGTTTAATTCCAAGTATTTCAATGACGAAGGATTCTATGGCAACAACACTGTCACCGCCAACCTCCTTCCACTCTATTTCGGAATGGTTCCTACAGGCCGCGAAGGAGATGTATTCGAGCATATTGTCCGCAAGACCGAGGTTGACTGCGGAGGTCACGTCAGCTGCGGAGTGGTCGGAATGATGGTTCTGATGCGCACTCTGACCGATTTCGGCAGACCTGACCTCGCCTTGAGGATCGTGACCAACGAGACCTACCCAAGCTGGGGCTATATGGCCAAGAATGGTGCGACCACGATTTGGGAACTCTGGAACGGCAACACGGCCGATCCTGCGATGAACTCCGGCAACCACGTAATGCTCCTCGGCGACCTTGTCACCTGGTACTATGAATATCTCGGCGGCATCCGTCCGGCTGAGCCTGGCTACAAGTCCATCGAACTCAAACCTTATCCTGTCGATGGGCTGGACTGGGTGAAATGCTCCTACGATTCGCCTTACGGCAAGATTGTAAGTGATTGGAAACGTGTCGGAGACAAGTTCGAGTGGACAGTCGAGATTCCGGAGGGCACGACCGCCACGGCGCTCGTCCCAGGGTCGGACAGCTCCCGTGAGACAAAGGTCTTGACACCAGGGAAACACCACTTCGTGACGGAACTATAACCGGTCGCTGAGCCTGTGGTTCGATGCTTCGACAGGCTCAGCAACCACAAGATCAGCAACCACAAGCTCACCAACCATCGAATGTGGTCACTGTGAGCCGTCGGTCACCGAGCTTGTCGAGGTGCCGAAGCGCCGTAACCAAAATTAAGCCCCGCCGTACGACGATTTGTACGGCGGGGCTTAATATTTTTAGGCCTGTTAGTGGATTTTACCTCCTGCTGCCCACCGGCCTCTCCTTGGAGAAGCCTGGAGAAACCTTGACGAGAACCACGCCGTGAGGGGCGACCTCGGTGTCGAAACGATCCTTGTCGTTGGTCATCACGGTGATGTCCTTCTGCCTCCACAGGTCGCGGACGGTGATCTTGTCACCGATCACACCGAGAGCCCTCGGCTTGAATCCGATGGTCTTAGGAGCGTCGGACAGGTTGAACATCGCGATCGCGATCGAACCGTCCTCAAGAGGCTTGAAATAGGTGGCGTAGGAACTGTCACCGTAGATCTTCGTGGCCGCGTAGCCGAGAGGATCCTGGTTGACATCAATCACCTCATTGTTGCACAGAAGGCTTTTCGTGAACTTGTCGGCCACGGCCATATCGCATCCGATCAGAAGCGGAGAGGCCTGCATCGCCCAAAGCGTGATGTGGGTATATTGCTCGTCCGGAGTCAGTTTCGTGTAGTGGTACTTCCTGCCCCAGCCGACATTGCCGATGACCAGCATATCCCCGTCAGGCCAGTGTCCCGGAGCGGAGTAAGGAGCCCAGCTGCTGTTCCTTCCGAAGCCGATCCCGGAGATGCTCTTCCAGTTGTCGCGGATGTCCCCGGTGGTCCTCCAGCAGTTGGCGTATTTGACATATTCATTGGCCAGCGGCAGGAGGGCGGTGTTGGAAAGGCTATAGACGATGTCCCTTCCGCATTTCGCCAGTTGGTCGCTCATCTCCTTCATACTGTACCAGTCGTGCGGGTTCCAGTCGTACTTGAGGTAGTCGAATCCCCATTCCGCCCACTGGCGCGCGTCCTGGGCGGCGAATGAATATTTCCCGCTGTACCACAGCATCTCCCTTGTAAGCTTTCCGGAAGGATCGACCATCCTGTAGTTCTCGTTGACAAGCCCTTCCTTGACCCATTCGTAGGTGCCGTCGGCGTTGTCGCACTGAGTGCCGATGTGTGCGGCATAAGTCGCCACCCACGGTCCTGAGTAGATGCCGGCCTTGAATCCCATCGAGTGAAGAGAGTCCACGAGAGCCTTCATATCCGGGAACTTGATGTTCGGCTGGATCGCGTTGTACTTCCCGCCGCGGAGTCCCTGCCAGCCGTCGTCGATGTTGATGTAGGACCATCCGTAGTCCGCCAGTCCGCTTTCGAGAATCGCCTTGGCCGAGGCCATCACCTTCTCCTGGCTCACGGTGTTGCCCCAGCAGTTCCAGCTGTTCCATCCCATAGGCGGTGTCAGCGCTATCTTGTCTCCGATGACGATCCTCAGCTCTCTTGTCGCCTCACCAAGGGAGTTGGACGCTTTGAGGGTGACATTGTAGGTTCCGGCCTTCTTGACCTTTCCTGTGATGATTCCTGTCTCTGAGTCGATCTTCAGGCCTTTCGGCAGATTCTCCGCCGAAAAACTCATCGGTCTGTCTCCGGTTGCCGCGACCTTGAAAAGAAAGTCTGAACCTGGACGCGCTCCATAGACTTTCGCTCCGTTGATGCGAGGCGTGTGCGGGGCCTCCGGAGTCAGGATGTACGCCGAGTAGTCCGGTACAATGACCTCGTCGGACGGCTCTGACTGTGCCGCGGCCGTCAGACTTGCCGACAATGCCAGCGTCAGGATCAGAAGTAATCTGTTTGCTTTCATAATGCGATAGTTTGTTTGTGTTATGCGTGATGTTTGTTTCAACGATGTAATAGGTAAACGTATTCACCTCCGTTTACCCTACCTTGGTTGTCTTGAATATGTCAAAGATGCGACATTTCGCATAAATTTCCAACGAATGGGTAGGGGAAGCGGTGGCTGAATCGTTAAATATATATTTGAACGAATCAGCGATGAATCCAAAGTACATTGAATCCAAGAATATTCAGGAAATCTGCTTGAGGTATTTCCGAGGCGAGTCAACTTTTGAGGAAGAGAAATTCATCCGGGAGAGCCTTTCGGACGGCACGCTCCCGATGGAGGAATTCCGCCGCATAGAGGAGGAGTGGCTTGAGTCGGAGTCCGCGTCACCGGAAAGCCGCGCGTCATATTCCAGGCTTAGGGGAAAGATCCGCTCCTGCGGATTGAGGCGCATTGTGTTCAGGCGCGTTGTTCCGGCTGTCGGAGCGGCCGCCGCGGTGGTGCTGTTGCTGGTGAGTCTGTTCGTCGGCAAGGATCCCGTGACCACAACCTGCTCGACAGCGTATCTGGAGACGAGGGAGGTAATCCTTCCGGACTCGTCCAAGGTCACTCTCAACTCGGCCACCACCTTGACTTACAACTCGGATTTCAATAAGAAGGACAGGACTGTGACTCTGTCAGGAGAGGCTTTCTTCGATGTCGCCAAGAATCCGTCCAAACCGTTTGTCGTCGTTATGAAAGACGCCGAGATCACCGTTAAGGGAACATCTTTCAATGTGTCGGCCTATGACGGAGAGAACGGAATCCAGGCCGCTCTTGTCACAGGACAGATTCAGTTCCAGACCGGCAAGGACTACATCTACCTGAGTCCGGGTGAGGTCATCACCTACAATCGCCTGGACCGGTCGATGAGCAAGTCCCGCCGCGATGTCAGCCAGTACTGCTCCTGGATGGAGGGCAGGCTTGACTGCGAGTCCATAACGTTGGACTGGCTGTTCACAAGGCTTACCTCGTTGTACGGAGTCAAGATAGACTACACTCCTGTACGGTACAAGGACAAGACGATCCGGGTCATCCTTGACACGAGGGAGTCCCTTGACGATGTCCTCGGGGCGTTGTCGGTCATTGTCCCGATCAAGTGGACGTGGCAGGACGACGGCAAAATCACCATTATGGAGAAATAGGCGGCTCCGGACACTGTAATGACAATTAGAACTAATAACATTTACTACAAAATCTAACAAAATGAAGAGACAACTTTTTAAGGGGGCGCTTCTCGTTTTGCTTCTCGTGATGACCGGGCCGCTGGTGTCGGCTCAGACATTCACGAAGCAGTTCCGGAACGAGCCTCTAACGTCTGTCATCAAGGAACTTGAGCGGCAGACCGGCTATTCTTTTCTCTACGAGACAGGTGTCTTGAAAAACTCTCCGGCCGTCACGGCTGATTTCAAGTCAGCGTCCGTTCAGGATGTCCTTAAACAGATCGTAAGGCCTCCTCTGAGGTACGAACTGAAGGGAAAGATTGTCACCATCACCAAGACTGAGTCCAAAGCTTCAGCCAAGGCCTCCGGCGACAATGACAAGACCACAGAGGTCAGCGGAACGGTCAAGGACGCAAAGACCGGCGAGCCTCTTGTCGGTGTCGCTGTCTGGGTCAAGGACACCCCTATCGGTGTCACGACGGATCTTGACGGAAAGTACAGCCTTTCGTTCAAAGGAAACTATGGCTACATCAGTGTCTCCAGCATAGGCTATGTCGCTCAGGATGTGGCGGTGAAGAAAGGATCGCAGGTCATCAACGTGGCTCTGGAGCAGGACGGCAACGTTCTGGAGGAGGCTGTGGCTGTAGGTTACGGCCATCAGAAGAAGGCCAGCATCGTGGGAGCGATCTCGACCATCGCTCCGGACGAGATGAAGATTCCTGTGTCGAAATTGAGCAACGCCCTGGCCGGCCGGCTTTCAGGAGTCGTTTCCGTCCAGAGAAGCGGCGAGCCTGGCTCGGGATCTACATTCTGGATCCGTGGAATCAGCACATTCGGCGCTAACGCCAACCCTCTTGTCCTGATCGACGGCGTGGAGCGAGAGCTTGACCTTGTGGATGTTGAGGACATCAAGGAGTTCTCGGTTCTCAAGGATGCTGCCGCCACAGCTGTCTATGGTGTGCGAGGAGCCAACGGAGTCGTCCTAATCACAACCCGAAGCGGCGAGGAAGGCAAGCCGAAGGTCACTATCAAATTCGAAAGCGGAATCACAAGTCCGGTGAAAGTGCCGGAGATGGCGAGCGCGATGCAGTATATGGAAATGTACAACGCCGCTTCCGGCACTGAATATTTTGACGCGGAAAGGATGCGTAAGACATTGAGCGGCGAGGATCCTGACCTTTGCCCAAATGTCGATTGGGTTGGCAACATATTCAAGAACCTCAGTGACAACACCAAGGCAAATGTCAATGTCTCCGGCGGCACCAGCTCCATCAAGTACTACATCTCCGGCGGGTTCTACAACGAGAACGGCCTGTTCAAGACTGATCCGACGGCCGACTACAACACGGGAATATACTACCGCAAGTTCAACTTCAGGGCGAACGTGGATGTCAAGCTCACCCGCCACACCTCGATGAACGTCAACCTCGCCACCACTTTCGAGCAGAAGAACGAGAGCGGCACGAGCAGCAGCTCGATCTGGTCGGCGGCTTTGAAGACTCCGTCCGTGATCTTCCCGATGGTCTATTCAGACGGCCATTATCCTGGTCCGGGCACGAATATGGGGTACAACCCTTACGCCCTCCTCACGCAGACAGGCTACAAGCAGGCCTTCTACAACACCGCGCAGTCCCTCGTCTCGCTGACTCACGATTTCTCTTGGCTTACCGACGGACTCACCGCCACCATCAAGGGTTCCTTCGACGCCAAGAACAACGCCTATCAGAACCGCACCAGAACCCCTGAGCAGTACGGCCAGGCCTACCGTGACGAGAACGGTGTGCTTCAGCTGACAGAACTTGTCCCTGGCTCCCAGACATTGTCCTTCTCCTATTCCAACACGGGATGGAGGTCGTTGTACCTTGAGGCCAGCCTGAACTATGCCCGTTCCTTCGGCAACCACAGCGTTACCGGCCTTCTGCTCTTCCAGCAGTCACAGAAGAACTACATCGGCTCAAGCGCCACCTCATCCAACGCCGCCTTGCCTTACAGGCATCAGGGTGTGGCGTTCAGAGCCACCTACAACTATGACTCCCGTTATTTCCTTGAGTTCAACGCAGGCTACAACGGTTCGGAGAACTTCTCTCCCGGACACCGTTTCGGATTCTTCCCTTCCGTGGCCGGAGGCTGGCTTGTCTCCAATGAGAAATTCTGGAACGGAGGCCTCGCGGAAGTCATCAGTATGCTCAAATTCAAGGGGTCTTACGGAATTGTCGGCAACGACCAAATCGGTGGAAACCGTCGTTTCATCTATCTTGAGACCATCAACTCCGGCTCAAACTGGAATTTCGGAGAGACCGTGACATCCTACCCTTCCTACCGCAGGGGTGAGTGGGCCAACGACAACGTCGGCTGGGAAAAGTCCAGGAAACTCGATGTCGGAATGGAAGTCACTTTATTCGACAGTCTCCGTCTGCAACTGGACTGGTTCAAGGAGAAACGCTCCGGCATCTTCCTCCAAAGGTCGTCAATTCCTGAATATGTCGGAATCACGACGAAACCTTATGTGAATATGGGTAAGATGAGAAACTCCGGATGGGACGCCTCGCTCCAGTATGACAGGAAGATCGGTGAGGTCAACTTCTCCGCTATGGGCAACTTCACTTTCGCCCGCAATGTCATCGAGGAGCAGGATCAGCCTGACTATGTCGAGAAGTATATGAACCGCACGGGCCAGGCAAGGTGGCAGTCATTCGGCTTTGTCTCCGACGGCCTGTTCAAGGATGAGGAGGACATCGCCACTTCTCCAGACCAGAGCGCCCTCGGAGAGGTCCGTCCGGGAGACATCAAGTACAAGGATCTCAACAATGACGGTGTGATCGACAGTAAGGACGTGAAGGCAATCGGCTACACTGACGTGCCGGAAATCGTCTATGGATTCGGAGTCTCGGCGCAGTGGAAAGGCTTTGATGTCTCCGTTTTCTTCCAGGGCAACACCCACGTGAGTTTCTCCATCAACTCTTCGATGGTCCGCGGCTTCACCGAACCTAAGATGGCCGCCAACAACGTCTTCGCCGATGTCTATGGCAACTATTGGACAGAGGACCACACCGATGCCAAGTACCCTCGCCTGACCACTACCGAGGCCACCAACAACAACCAGTCATCCGATTTCTGGCTTGTGGATGGACGCTACATCAGGTTGAAGAACGCCGAGTTCGGCTACACTTTCCCGAAGCGGCTTGTGCAGAAGATGCGCCTGAGCCAGCTTCGTGTCTATCTGGCCGGAACCAACCTGCTCACGTTCTCTCCTTTCAAACTTTGGGATCCGGATCTCCAGACGGGGGCGTCGAACTATCCTAACAACAAAGTCTTCAACCTCGGAGTCAACATCGGTTTCTAAAATTCGCTGAGATATGAAAAAGAACATAACACTTATATTCCTGCTCACCGCCATCCTGTCCGCCGTCTGCTCCTGTGACAGCTACCTGGACAGGCAGCCTGATGACCAGCTGACATCCAAGAACATCTTCGACAAGAAGACAACCACGCAGATGTATCTTGTCAATGTCTATTCCTACATCCCTTACGAGTGGTCTCCGGAGGGTAACGGAAGCCATTCCGGCATCGCCATAACGGCGAGCGACGAGGCTTCGTGCGCCTACACAGGCTCTCGCTTTTTCGCTTTGCTGAACCATAATCAACTGTCGCCTCTATCTACTTTGGACGGCTACCGCTATGCGGTCTATAGACTGCTGTATCAGGGAATAAGCGAGGCTACCTATTTTATGTCAAAGGTCGCCGAGTGTCCTCAGATCACAGAGGAAGAGATCGAGATGTGGCGCGGCGAGGCCCGTTTCCTCAGGGCTTTCTACTACACAGAACTGCTCAAATGGAATGGCCCTGTCATCTGGACAGGCGACGCCCTGGCTGATTTCTCCGATCCGAACGTCTCGAAGGTTGACAGAACTCCTTGGAGCACCATCGTCGATTGGCTTTGCTCTGAATATGACACCGCGGCGTCGGAACTTCCTGAGACAAGAAGCCCTTACGAGGTTGGCCGCGCGACAAAAGGCTCTGCCCTCGCGATGAAGGCAAGACTGCTTCTCTTCAACGCCAGTCCTCTTTTCAACGGCCAGAACGGAACCGGAATCTACGATGAGATTGTGAACAACAGCGGTGAGAAACTCTTCAACACCGACTATGACGAGAACCGCTGGAAACAGGCCGCCGACGCCGCCAAGGCTGTCATAGACCTGAACCTGTACAACCTCGTCGAGGACGAGAACGCCACTCCGCTGGAGAACATCCACAACGCCGCCGTTCTTCTCAACTCTCCTGAGAACATCTTTATGGTGCAGTGCGGCGGGCGAAGCTGGAGGGTGGGGGAGACCCCTGTCCAGGCCGGAGGGTACGGCGGAATAGGACTGACCCAGAAACTGGTGGATGCTTTCGCTATGGACAACGGCTACTACCCGATCACTAATATGGAGGACGAGTCCTACGACAACGGCTGCGGGACAATCGAGATTGACCTGCGTTCTGATTACGTCGAGACCGGCTCGCAGAAGTTCGTCCATCCGTTCTTCGCCACGATTCCTAAGAATGTCAAACTGAAGGACGGCATAGAGACAATGAATATGTACGTCGGCCGCGAGCCAAGGTTCTACGCCAACGTCTTCTGGGGCGGACAGACTTGGGTGATGGGTACAAACAAACTGACTGACGTCCAGTTCTACAAGAACGGCAACGCCGGCCCTATCACTTCCAACAACTACAGCCCTACCGGCTACCTCTGCCTCAAGTTCATCGACCCGGATCTGGACACCAAGTCTGCCAAATGGGGAAACTTCTCCTGGCCTATCATCCGCTACGCCGACATCCTTCTGATGTACATCGAGGCGCTGAACGAGTACGACCCTCAGAATCCTGACATCCTCTATTACTGGAATATGATCCGTCACAGGGCGGGTGTCCCTTCCATCGGAACAGAGGAGGGCGAGGTCTATCCTGAGATCATCGGTGACCAGGAACTTCAGAGAAAGTACATCCGCAGGGAGCGTATGGTCGAGCTTTGCTTCGAGGGAAAACGCTATTTCGACACCCGCCGCTGGATGATAGCCGAGAGGGAGGACAACGGCAAGGTGGCCGGATGCAATCTGAACGCGACCAACCACAAGATTTCAGGTGACTTCTGGAAGCGCACCTCGATCTTCGACACGTTCGGCGAGGCCGGAACGACATCGGAGAGAGTCTTTACCAAGAAATACTATCTTCTTCCGATGAATCAGGCGGAACTCGACAGGATTCCAGACCTGACGCAGAACTATGGATGGTAGTGTGGAACCCTATTTGATAATTAAGTAAATGATTATGAAGCAAATATATTCATTGGCGGCCTGCTCTGCGCTTCTTTTCGCCGTGGCCTGCGAACCAAACCATCTGGAGGACAATCTCTATGATCCTTCGGTCTATATCCTGAACAGGGGGTATCAAAAGACGGAGACCTTCTACGATGTCCAGTCTTCCTACACCGCCGAGGTCAACACCTATTGCGGAAGCTACTACGATGCGAATCCGCAGGTCGGACTCACCGAGGATGCGTCTGTCCTTGAAAAGTACAATTCCGAAAACAATACGGCACTTCAGATTCTTCCGTCCGACTGTTGGTCTTTGGAGGCCTCAACCCTGACGATGAAAGACAAGAAGGCGACGTTCAAGGTGGATTTCTCCGTCGAGGCCCTGAAGAGTCTCTCCACGGAGGCGGATTATTCCGATCTGCTCGGCTATGCTGTGCCGCTAAGGCTCAAAAGCCTTACAGACGGTGTCGGCAATCCCGGAACCGACGAGCTTGGCAGCATCGTGATCGTCCCGGATTTGAGCGTGATGGCTTTCGCTTTGGAGAACTCGGGCGTGTCGGAGGCGAATCTCGACGATGTTAACGACGAGGACGGATTCCTCACCCTTGAGTACAAGCTCAAGTCCTGCGTCGAGAACAACTGGGACAATGCCGTCAGGTTCTCGTTCAACGTCGCCTCGGATTATGCGGAACATCCTCTTTTGCCTGAGGGGTCATATTCAGTGACCACTTCGTCTGAGGCGGGTTTTGTTCCCGGCGTGTCTGAGGTCATCTACACCGTCCGTATCGACAAGTCCAAGGCTTCCGGACGTGACTATTCCATTGTGGCGAAGGTTGAGTCCGAGGGAGGATTCGTTGTGGACGGCAGGAACGAGTCGGTCATAAACCTCTTCAACAGACACTATTACAAACAGTCCGACATCAAAGTCCGCAACTGTAATTCCTACGTTGCGAGCAAAGGACCGGAACTGACGATAGACGGGAAACTCAACACACGCTGGGAGTCGGGCTACGCGGCTTCCGACATAGGAGTCTTCACTCTCCCGTATTACATTGAATATGAACTCGCCACTCCTGTGAGCATCTCTGATTTCGACCTGTACCGCCGTCAGGACAAGTACGCTTCCGATCTTAAGGGCGGCCATCTTGAGGTCTCCGCCGACGGAGAGACTTACACCACGGTCTGCTCCTTTGACTACACCGGTGTCAGCGCCTACAGGAACATACACTCCGCCGAGACTGAGCCAGAGGCGAAATTCGTGAAGTTTGTGGTGACCAGTTCCGGGCGAACAGGCGGCGCGATGAAAGCGCCTCTCGCCAACCTTGCCGAGTTCAACATCTGCTACAGGTAGAGAATCTCCGCATCTTAAAGAGAGAGGGTGGACAGAAAAAGTCTTGTCCACCCTCTTGTATTTTATAACAGAAAACTTTAGCAGGAAACTCCGTAGATGATGACGGTCAGCCAGAAATACAGTGTGGCTCCGCCGCCCGAAAGATCAGCTCCGCCGTCTCTTGAGAGATCATCCAGCTCATTTTTGAATATTGTCAGCGCTTTGTGGATGTGCTTTTCCACAGCTTTCTCGGAGATTCCGAGGGCGGCGGCGATGTCCTTGTTCCTCATATTCTTGAACCTGCTCATCGCGAACACCTCCCGGCATCTGTCAGGCAGCTTGCCCATAATGCTGTGGATGTTTGAGATAAGCTCGTCGTAGATGGTCTTCTTGTCGGAGTCGCTGACGGCAAGGTCCAGATGATAGAGACCTTCGTCGTGGATTTCCTTGAAAGACTCGGTCATCCTGACAACCTTCAGGGCGGACTGGTGGCGCAGAGTGTCGATGGATCTGTTGCGGACGAGCCGGAAGAGGAGAGCCTGCCAGGCTTCCCCGTCCTTGCTTTCGAACTTTTCCCAAAGGGTGATGTAGGCCTCGTGGACAATGTCCTCGGCCACCCGCTCATCCGACACGAATCTGAAAGCGAAATTGTAGAGGCGGTCTTTGTACTTGTGGTACAGCCCTTCGAATATCGTTTCGTTCAGAACCATTTCCCGCGTTTGTTTTCCTCCCTCTTGTCACTACGGCACGAGGCACTCGTCCATCAGCGCTGAGATGGCCTCCCGGTCGAGATTCTGTCCGATGAAGACGATCTTTATCATCCTGTCTCCATAGACCGTATCCCAGTCCTTGCGAAGGTTCTTGTCGCGACGCATCATCTCCTGAAGCTGGTCCTCAGGCATAGTCGCGAACCAGAGACCGGCGTCCTTGATCGACTTCTGCACTCCGGACTGCTCGAAGAGATAGCACTTGTCCCTCTCGTCGGCGAAGTAGCAAAGCCCCTTGGCCCTGATGATGTTCTTCGGCCATTTCTTTGAAACCATCCAGTCGAACTTGTTGATGTCCAAAGGCTCTCGGCGGTAATAGACGAAAGTGCCGATGTTATATTCCTCGACCTCTCCGCCCTCGTGGTCGTGGTGATGGTGATGCTCGTGTCCGTGTTCCTCATCGTGGTGCCCTTCCTCATCGTGGTCGTCATCGTCGTGGTCCGGCTCGTTGCCCTCGCCCTCGATGGCGTTGATCCAGGCGGCTGACGTCGCCACCTTGTCGAAGTCGAACATCCTGGTGTTTAGAATCTTGTCGAGGTCGATGTCGCCGTAGTCACATTCGAAGATGGTGACCTTGGGATTCAGTGCCTTGACTATGCTCCTGACCCTGCCGAGTTCCTCCGGCTTCACCTCCGAGGCCTTGTTGAGGAGAACTATGTTGCAGAACTCGATCTGCTGGATGACAAGGTTCTCAAGGTCGTCCTCCTCAAGGTTGTCCTTCTTGAGCGCGTCTCCGCAGGCGAACTCGCTCTGCATCCTCAGCGCGTCCACGACCGTGACAATGCTGTCGAGCTTAGGCACGTTCGTCCTTGAATATTCAGGGACAAGCTTCGGGAAGGAGCAGATTGTCTGCGCTATCGGGGCCGGCTCGCAGATTCCGCTGGCCTCGATGACTATGTAGTCGAAGCGGTTGGACTTGCAGAGTTCGTCAAGCTGCGCCACGAGATCCATTTTCAGGGTGCAGCAGATGCAGCCGTTCTGGAGAGGCACCAGGCTGTCGTCCTTCGTGCCGACCACTCCGCCTTTCTGGATGAGGTCCGCGTCGATGTTCACCTCGCCTATGTCGTTGACTATTACGGCGAACTTGATTCCTTTCTTATTGGAGAGTATTCTGTTGACAAGTGTAGTCTTGCCGCTTCCGAGATAGCCCGTCAGAAGCAGCACCGGTATCTCCCTGTTTTCAACTGTTATGGTCATAGTGTCTCAGTTTTTTGCATAATCCACAAAATTAATAAAGATTGAAAATTTTATGAATATCTTTTTGTTTAATTTCTCTCATCGCCGTGTCCGCTCGGCGGCATTTCTCCTTCATCTGAAGAAAATCCTCTCCTTGGCGGTTCCGCTGACCGTTTGTGTTCTTGTACGAATGAAGATATTTTACTAAATTTGCGGTCAGCGGGTGAAAAGAAGCCTTGAAAAAAAGATGCTTGAAGGTATAAAGACAAATATCGAAAAGTTGATCGCGCTGTACGAAGCCGAGAAGTCGGAGAACGAAAGACTCCGGCGGGAGCTTCTTCAGAGCAAGGCTGAAAACGAAGCCCGCTGGAAACGGATTGAGGATTTGGAACAACAAGTGAACAACCTCCATCTGTCGGAAGCTTTCAGGGTCGGAGGTGACACCTCCGCCGCAAAGGAGAAGATTGAAAGACTTATCAAGGAGATTGACAAGTGCGTCGCCTTGCTTGAGAATCAGGAATGGGACAAAACATCAAAATAAAGATCGCGGGCAATGAATATCCCCTCGTGGCGTCCACTCCGGAAATGGAGCGGATGATGAGGCTGGCGGCCGAGGCCATCAATCAGAAGTTGGCGGCCTACGACGCGAAGTACCCGAACAAGTCCCTCTCCGACAAGCTTTCCTTCGTGGCTCTGAACGAGGCTGTCGGCAGGTTGGCGTACAAGAAGAGACTGGACGAGGCTGACGCCGAGGCCAGAAAGCTTCAGGGAGATGTTGAGTCCTACATTATGAATATTGAAAAAGACGGCCGTTAGTCCCACGTGCTCAAATCAACAAGTTCTGCGGAACCGAGTTTACTCGAGCCGGCAATGACAGGCCAAGGTTACCTTCGGGGATCGCGCCAACGGCGTGACGATGGATTTCTGAACCGGTGCGGATCTCAAATCTTATTAATTTAAGGTTTCTGACAAGCGACTAACGGCTTTTTTAATATTTTTATGGCCGGTCTGTTTCCGATGCTGGAGACTGCCGGTCATTCTTGATGTCCGCCGGTCTTGCCGAACTTAGGGGGGGGCTGCTGTTGTTAGG
>CAYZKZ010000022.1:0-30099 GCA_964479325.1 uncultured Muribaculaceae bacterium | reverse complement strand
TACGCAATCAACTACCTGTTCGACAACAAGATCGACAAGTTCGACCTCGCCAAGATCGGCCAATCGACCGAGCATAACTACTGTGGTGTCAAGTGCGGCATTATGGATCAGTTCGCCTCGATTTTCGGAAAGAAGGGCAGTCTCATCCGTCTTAACTGCAAGACATTGGAGTACAAGTACTTCCCGTTTGATCCTAAGGGCTACAGGCTCGTGCTTGTTGATTCCTGCGTGAAACACGAACTGGCCTCTTCGGCGTATAACAAGAGAAGGGAGTCCTGCGAGAACGCCGCTAAGGCTATCCGCAAGAACCATCCTGACGTGGAGTTCCTCAGCGATGCCAAGAGAGTTTGGCTTGACGAGGTGCGCGACGAGATTCCTGAGGAGGATTTCCTCAGAGCCGAGTATGTTATCGGTGAGGTTCAGAGGGTTCTTGATGTCTGCGACGCTCTTGAGAGGGGAGACTACGAGACTGTCGGCGAGATGATGTACCAGACTCATTTCGGCCTCAGCAAGCTCTACGAGGTCAGCTGCGAGGAACTCGACTTCCTCAACAAACTCGCCCGCAAGTGCGAGGTGACCGGTTCCCGTGTTATGGGCGGTGGCTTCGGCGGCTGCACGATCAACCTCGTCAAGGATGAGCTTTACGACGCCTTCGTCGCCGCGGTCAAGGAGCAGTTCCCTGCCAAGTTCGGTCACGATCCGAAGTTCTACGACGTAGTGATCAGCGACGGCGCCAGAAGGGTAGAGTAACCCAGATTTCGCATTAGCGAAAGTTGAGTGAATTGAATAGATAATCAATTATTACTTAATACGACAAAGGGTCGCACGGGATTGTTCCTCTGCGGCCCTTTAATTTTTGTCCTATCCGGTCACTGAGCTTGTCGAAGTGCCGAAATGTCGAATGGCTAAGGAAGTGCCGGTTTAATTATTCCTTCACCGCAAGGCGTGCATTCTTAAACCGTCGCTCAAGTCGAGTCCTGACCGCCATAATCCCAGCCATTTCCACGAAACGCTTTCAACTCAATCCCTTCTCTACGCCACCCAGTGCAAGCTTAGGCTGAATCGCTCAATGAATATGCCACTGGCAATTCAGCCGCACCCCTTCCACATCAGCTTCAAGCGAGCATTCGGCTGAAAGCGTTTTGTAAAACAAGTCTGATCTTAGATTACAGTGGAAAGCCGCTTCGCTTAAATAGGTCTCGAATATTATCTCTCAGCAATTCAGCATCCTGCTGTTGCTCAAAATAATTATACCTCATATTTGCGACATTATCCGAGATAACTCCATGTTTACAATGGATAGACCTAAAGTGTCCCTTAGCATTTACCGTAACCCAATAATACATCTTCCCTTTGACGAATGCTGATCTATTTTTTAATGACCAATTCTTTGCCATAAGATCCTTGACATCATCTATCAAAGAGAGAAGTTTCTTCTCGTCCGGAGAAGTAACATACTCGCTGTAATTTGCGTTTAATGTGCCTTCACCTAACTTTAGATTATACAGATCGCAATTCTGCGTCATTTTAAGATACTTAACCATAAGGATGCTTATCTATTTATTATTATAGTCCATATTTTGTTGAAAATCACCAATTTAATTATTTAAAAATACACATCAGATGCCCTCAGCAGGGCATCTGCTTCATACAATCTTAGTATCGTTCTCGTTCTTAACGATCATGAAACCACGGTCCCCAACAGTCGCAATGGCTTCTAAGCTTTCCCATTGTTACTAAACAATGGTTCAACTGTTTAATCTCGAATTCAATAACCATATTATATCGAGTTAATTGTTAAACATACGGCGATCACTATCTATTTTGATCCATAACAAGACCACCTTTTCGTTATGAACAACATTTGTTTATAAGTTACTTACGCTATTCTATTTCTGAATAGAAATATTCGTTACTACGAATCATAAGGTCATAGAATATGTTCTTTATATTGCAAGGATGACGAGGAAAATCGCAAGGATTGATGTCAGTAAATGTGTCCCTTGAAGTAATTCCTGGAAATTCTTCAATCCGACAACCGCCTCCGCATATATAACGCAAATCACAATCTTTACAAGGTTCAAGGTTGTTGATATTGGTTGCCTGTGTGGCAACCTCCGCTTTGCTTATGATATCTATAAATGAGGTTCTTCTCACATTCCCTATAGGCTTAAGGTCGCTAACCCTTGGGCAAAGGAAGACATCTCCATAGGCGTTTACCGTTAAGTTACCAAATGAGCAATTTGTGGTTATCGGATTATCTCTTAGTTTTTTCACGAACTCCATAACTTTGAATTCAGATCCATAAAGAGATTTCTGAATACTAGTCATTATCCTACTGTATTCATAATTGATCTTTTCTGCATTTGAAATGCATCTCCCATTAAGCAATTCTTCAGAAAAACGCAGTTCGAATGGTTTGTCATAATATTTCTCAGACAGTTTCTGCGCAAAACTAATATAATCTTTCACGTGGCACTTAAGAGATTCTAATGTAGGCGTAATAGCAACGGAAGTATATACTCCATTGGAAATGAAAGAATCTACTGCGGATAGCGCTTTATCAAAATTTCCTCTTCCTCTTATGAGGGCATTTGATGCTTCTGAAAAGCCATCAATACTAATCTGAACTGATGAAAGGTATTTAGAGAGTAAAGATGCCCTTTCAGGTGACAGTTGTGTACCATTTGTCAAGAGCTTAACTTCCAAGCCAGCAGAATAGGCGTATTTAACAATTTCATCAAAGTCAGGACGGAGAGTTGGCTCCCCACCAGAAAGAGTCACAACTAAGCCATTGCCAATATTGACAAAATCTGAAATAAGTTTTTTTACCTCATTTGTGTCTAACTCATTATTCTTTGCAGTTCCGGAAAACATATAGCAATGTGGACACGATAAGTTACACTTATTTGTAAGATACAAATGCATCAGGTTTTCTTTTTTAGAATGCAACTCAGTCCCTTTCTTATAGAATTTCTTGGCTTCAATTTGAGTCACAATCTCCTTAATGTCAGCAATATCCACAGATGATGATTGAATAACCTCCTCAATAGATTGCCCAGAGCAGAATAAATCTAACACTTTCAATTGTTTGGTGGACTCAAGAACTAACCAATTAGCAACCGTTGGTGCTATGGCAAGAATCTTATTCTTGTAACTAACGATCCTGAGTGCATCTGGAAAATCATATACTTTTTTAACGTCTATGCTATATGTCGGCATTCTATATACCAATATTCAATCTGGTTCCAGAGACTGATCCTAAGTTTGTACAAACAGAAAGTGTGGAGCCGATTCGTTTATCTTAACAGAGGCTGTGGTAGAACCTTGGAATAAATAAACTGAAACAATCCCCACACCTGTATCGTTGAGTGTAGGGTACACGCAAGCAGATACAGATGAAAAGGTGTTGTCGGAGTCCCTATTCCATTGAAAATTACCACATTTTCTGTTAAAGGACAGTGCGAAAACACTTTCATCAATATGTATGTCTCAGGCCTATTGGCCTAAAACGATGCTAAGATAGTAATATTTTCGGAGAAGACAACACCGGAGGGGAGTTGTCGCTGCGTTGTTGCTTCACTAAGTTATTGCTGCGGTTCTTCAGCCGTGGTTATTTTTCCGTTCTATTCAACCGGCTACGGATTTGCATTCTTCCCTGCGCTACGGTTACATCTAAGGCCTGTACCCTTGCAATTCTATTGCCCATAAAGCCATAAATGCACGTTTTCGGCTACGGATTTGCAAAACAAACACAAACGTTTAGAAGATAATATTTTGATTAATAATTAATTAAGAGATTAGCCTTGTGCAATTCTTCTACGTGTTGGTGAGGTTGTCGTACGGTTGTGAGCCTGTCGAACCACAGTGACAGGAGACTCTGTAACCGACGGCAGAGGTCACTTCGACAGGCTCAGTGACCGGAAGGGGCGGAGAGCGGGAAGTCGATAAATATTGGACTTTCCGCAGATTAAGGGGTGGGGAACAGGGTTATTTTGTCGAGACGGGACAGGGGCTGAATATGTTGTCCTTCATTCTCACTATTTAATCATCTTGCGGACTTCCTTGTCGAAATCGGAGTCTATCTTCTGTGTGCGGTTGAAGATGTCGTATTCTCCTTCGGCTTTTTCCTTGGCCTGCGCCGCAGAGATGTGTCCTTTGTTTGGAAGCGTTTTGAAATCGTTGAATGTTAGGAATTTATCCACGCTGGCGGCGAACTGATCCATTGTGAATGAGTTCTGCATCTCGATTTGGTTCTCGATATAGTCAAAGTACGAGGTGACGGTTCGCTCCAGTCTGCGTATGTCCTTTTCCGGGAGGTAATTCTTGGCTACCGTCCCGGTCATTGAACCTCTCCGATCGGTCGCTGAGCTTGTCGAAGCGCCGGTCACTTCGACAAGCTCAGCGACCAAATTGTCAGCCCCATATTCGGCTCATTGTGATCGGCTTTCGAATAGATGATTTCCGCTGCTGTCTGCCCGGTGATGGCGTAGTGGAAGCGGTTTTGTATCATCGCATAGAAATCCTTGGTGGTCTGGGCGTTCCGGTCATAGTCGATGCTGCATTCAGCGTAGATGTCCGTGATTTGCTGCCAGATGCGCCTTTCGCTCGCCCGGATGGACCGTACCCTCTCAAGCAGCTCACGGAAATAGTCTTTCCCGAAAACCGCTGTCCCTTGTTTTAGTCTGTCGTCATCGAGGACGAAGCCTTTGCGGATATATTCATTTAGAATTTTTGTTGCCCACTGGCGGAAGCGTGTGGCTTTCAATGAATTGACTCTGTAGCCTACGGCGATTATGGCGTCGAGGTTGTAGAATTTTGAATTGTATGTTTTCCCGTCTTCAGCAGTATGTGCAAATTTTGCACATACTGAACATTCGTCCAGTTCATTTGAATTGAATATATTACCCAAGTGTTTGGTGACTACTGAGCGTTCAACCCCAAACACCTGCGCCATAGCCTTCTGTGTACACCAGATCGTGTCATCCTTGATTACGACCTGAACCTTGCCGCTGTCTTCCGGCAAGTTATAAAGCAGAAATTGAATATCCTCTTTCATCACTGTCTTCGCCATTTTGGTGAACATTGACAATATCTTGACGGGAACCTCATCAGGACTGGTCAAACTGAACAAATATAGCGAATTTTACTGACGTGGGATTTGTCAGATAAACTTTCTGAATCAGAATACACATTTCCCTTTAATGAGAAATATATAAACAGCCTCCAGAGGCATCGTGGCTTCCGGAGGCAGCGGAAAGCGGAATGAGTTGATCTTGTTGTCAAGCTCCTGGCGGTACTTCTTGGTGATTGTGAATGGACCTTCCCAGAATTTGATCTCGCAAAGGTAATAATCAATTTTCCGCAATGTTATTATAAGCATAACTCAGCGGTAAGTCGATTTTTTATCGACTTACCGCAAGGTTATTTGGAGTATAACTTAGCGGAAAGTCGATAAAATTTGGACTTACCGCAGATTATAAGGAGGGGGAGGAATGTCATCCTTGATTTCGATCTGAAGCTTGCCGCTGTCTTACGGAAAAGTTATAAAGCAGGGTAATTTTCTGAACCGGAATACACAATGCCTTTTTAATGAGGAATATAGAAACAGCCTCCGGAAGGTCTGGCGTTCCGGAGGCTGGAAATATTCATTGTGGATTGCTACTTGACTTTGATTTCAGTCAATGTGCTCTTTTCTACTGCAAGAGTTCCGGCGGTGACGGCGTCGTTCTGGGCAGAAGTAAGATATATGCTTACGAGACGGCATTTAGTGACACCATAAGATGTGCGCTCTCGTTTTGCGTGCAGACTTTCAAGAGCTGGACATCCGGTAACATCCAGTTCTGCGAGCAATTCATACCCATAAGTAATATATGAAGAAGAAGAGTTCATCTTGATGTTCTTGATGTTCTTTCCGGAAATGATCAACGAAGTTTTGGCAAGATAATCATTCTTGTATGTTCCAAAATCCAGGTCTATCACAGGGCTGTCTCCTGCCTTAATTTCCTGAAGATCGGTAACTTGCTGTACTTTTATGTATTTCAAACTCTTGCTGTCCGAAACGTCAATTGTAGAAACAGAACAGTTCGTAATCTCAAGTGTCTCCAGCTTAGGGAATGCCCCAAGACCATCTATAGTTTTTGCCTGCAAGCCATAATACCCGGTACCGATAAGGCTGAGAGTTGTGCCGGTAAGTCCTGGTTCAAGAACCTCGCATTCCGTATCTGAGTCGTTACTCAAAATCCAACCGAGATCTGTAAGTTTAGTACGAAGCTGAGAGTCCTGAATGTTGCAGAAGATAGGATTCGGATTCTGTTGTTTGACTGCAAACTTGCCATATACTGTCCCGTTCTTCGAGAACTCAAAAGTATGGAATCGGCTTGCCATAGCCTCATCAAGGTGAACTTTGATGACCCTTTCAGTCAGTCCATCCTCACCTTTTTCACCTGTGGTGTCATCGACTTTCGTCATCCAAGAGGCAAGAGTGTAGTCAAAGTCGATGTTTGACTTTAACCTGATTTCCAGATCTCTGGATGCAAGATCATACACTTCCATTTTTCCCGGGACAATTACGGTGTCGCGCTGCGACTGGATAAATGTCACTGACAAAGAACGACCTTCGCCATTCATAGTCACTACTGACTTGCGGCTCTTTGTCACTGATGACCTCTTAACATTAAACTGGAGCGTAGTCATTTCGAAAGCGTCAGAACGCTGAGTGAATGCGATCCAGTCCGCACCGTCACCGGAATATTCATATTCAAGATCAGGTACGTTCGTGTCAAGTTTGACATAGGCAACACCTCCGTCAGAGACGATGTTGACCTCCTTGTCAGAAAGGAGAGAAACGACATAGGCAGGAGTCGAAGTCACGACAATCTTCTTAACCGCAGAACCTGTAAAGACCTTGAATGAGGTCTCCTGTGCGTCTTTGCTGTTGCTTGGTTCAGCTGTGAAAACGATGGTCGCACCGTTTTTTCCTTCTGTTGCCGAAGGAGTTACCCAGTCGCAGAGACCGGAAAGTCTCCAGTCGCCGGAACTGGTCACCTTGAGATCCATCGTGCCGCCGTCCGGACCGAACCTGAGAGTGTCGGCGGACACAGAGATGCTGTCCTCTAAGACAGTTGTGTTTTCTTTCTCGGAACAGCTGAGCAGAAGAGCCGCTGATGCGAGAAGTAAAATATACTTTTTCATCATTTATCAGATTATCAGTTTAGTAAGCTCTTGTTTCAAGTGACTGCGTGGCAGGATAGTATATGGTCGGAGTCACAAGCCTCTTCCCGTATAGTCCCTCGGCCAGATTACTGAGCGAGTCAAAGTGGCTGTGGCTGCCTTGGTTGTTCGCCGCCCAAGGAGCAAACACCATATAGTAGCCGTACTCGCTGTTTGCGATCCTCTGAGCGGTGCTTACACTGATGTAGCCTCCGCGGGCCATCTCAGTGGACTGTCCGGAACAGTTAGCAAGCGTCATTCCCTCCAAAGGCCTTGCCGCACTGCCATAGTTGGCGACAGCGATATCAAGCCAAGAACCGGCAGAAATGCCATCGATATAGTCTTCACCATACATATTCCCATACTGGAATGTTGTCACGTACTTGTCAGGCATTGCTTTCTTTGTTTCGAACATAAGCCTGGCTCCAGCGGAATTTGATGAACGGACAAACAGAGGGTTGCTCAAATCAGGGCTGTTTGAATACTCGTCGTCGAAGTTCACACCGTCAAGATTGTAGGCATAGCACATAGCGGCGATTTTCTGTGCGAAATCCTTCGCTCCGATGTCGGAGAGCTGTGCGAGACCAGCCTCGTCGTGATTGCCGAGGAGACCGAGGATGATCTTGATTCCGTGCTTGCGGAGAGGCTGGAGCACTTCCTCATTATGAGCGAGGATATATGTGACCTGAGGGTTCGTGTAGATATAAACCTCGCCGGTTTCCCTGTTGTAGTTGATGTTGGCGGCGAAAAGCACGAGATAGTTCACCAGATAGCGACCGTCTTCCATTCTCCATTGGAGAGCGTTCAGAGGGTTGGTGTCATTGACCTCGAAGAAGAAGAAAGTCTGCTTTTCGTCAGGCTTCCTTTCGGCCAGGCCATCACCTGCGAGATTCTTCACGAGATAGACGCAATGGGACTCGCTCTTTGACACGGAAACACCTTCCGTAGCGATTTCCGCCTTCAGAGGCAGGAGATAGGTCTGGTCTGCCTCGAAATTCACGGTGTCGAGAGCCGGGATGACCAGATCAAGGGAATATGAAGCCCTGTCATCAGGGGCCATTACTATCTTCCCGTCATTCTGGAGTTTTATCCTGTCGGCAGGATAGAGCTTGAAAGAAGTGCCGTGTTCGGCGTTGTAGGTGTCGAGATATTCCTCGTCAACAGAGATGGTGACATCAACGCCCTTCTTAGGCGCTCTGGCGAGCGTGAACTCCACGGCTGTCTCATAGTCATCCTTGCGTAGTTCGACTATGGTGCTGTTCTTGCCGTTGGAGGCGTCGCGCACCGCGCCTTTCAGTTCTTTTACGTTGTCATACCGCGCCTCATCCAGAGAACCTATCTGGATGTCATCCGTGCAGGAGGCAAGCATCGCTCCGGAGCAGATGGCGGACATCACAAGTATATTCAGATATTTTTTCATTTTGTTCTATTTTAAAGTTATGGAAGAGTGACTTTTGTCCAGCCTGGATTGGAATCCACGGTGAGGTCGTTGCCGTTCACACTGTAGTCCTTGATTTTGTTGCCTGCGCCCTCATCGAACTTCCAGTATGCCACGAGGCCTTCAGAAGAAGGATCTACTGTGTAGAAGTGCGTAGGAGCATTGATTTCATCGGCGGTAAGGGTCTTGTTCCAGATTCTTACCTCGCAGATCTTGCCGTCCATATAACGGTCTGAAGCATACGAATATCCAATCCAGAAGCAACGTCCGGAGGTCTCGGCATCCGTATGTGCGGCGCCAAGGCTGACGCTGGACTTGCCGCAGTTTCCCGTGAGTTTCTCGACACCGTTGAAATATACCTTCACTGTACCTTTGTCGAAAGTCACGGCCACGTGATACCATTTTCCTGTCTCAAACTGGAGATCGCTGCTGGTAAGGTTATTTGAGCAGGCCACCTGGAGCTGGTTGTCAGGGACACCGGCGTCACCGACACGGAGGAGGTAGTTGCCCTCTATGCCCATAATTGTGGAGATCTGGCGGCCGAACTTGTTGAAGTTCACCATACATTCGAGGGTGAAGTTCGTCATATTGTTCACGATGCTACCGTCTTTCCAGCTCGGATAAGCCCTGTTCTCGGCGAGGTCGGCCACAACATTGATGAGGGCCGCTCCCTTGAAAATGTAATATACCGCAGTCTTTGAACCGAGAGCCTCGATACCCTGGATGTCAGTGAGTTTCACCGGCATAACATACACAATCTCACGGTCGAGAGACTCAAGGCCTGTGAAGTTGATGGTGACGGCAGGAGACACGTTGGAGCCTTTCGTGATTTTCATCTCAGGCTCGGTGATCTCGCACATTTCAGAAGGAAGGATGACGGCATTCTCGTCATAATATGCCTGCTTGTAGGTGTCCAGAAGCTCAGGGGCTGCCACAAGCTTTGCTGTGATGTCTTGATCAGCCATCAGAGCCGTACCGATTGTAAGTGTTCTGGAAACCTCTACGGCAGCCCCGGTCTGCTTGACAAGAATCTCGTCCGTTGACGCGGAGGCCGTAAGGTAGAGCTTGTTGTCGAAATGATGCTCATCCATCTTCTCGCTTTCCGTCTGGCATCCGATGAATGTCAACGCTCCGGCAAGCAGGATAAGGCTGTATTTCAATGTCTTTTTCATTTCCGATGATTAATTAAGTGGTGAAGGGTTCATAATCGAGATGGCCTTGCGGACATTCGGATACACGAACTGGATGTTGTAGTAGTCATTCTGGACATTCGAGATGCAGATTCCGGCCTTAGTGAACTCTGATGTCCTCTGGGCTGCCCAATAAGCCGCTCCAGTGATGGCCGTGAGAGTGTTGCCTGCGTCGTCCTTGTCAATGAATGTGCCTTTAGTGTCGCCCGGATCAGTCATCGAAACGGTGGTGACACCGATGACGAACCTGTCTGTAGGAATATTCCCGAACCTCAGCGTCTGGTTCACAAGATACGTGAAAGCAAAGACATTCTGCTCCGACAGAGCCGGGATGATGATGTAGTCAGCACCCTCGACGAGGGACATATCACTGTTCAGAAGATAATGCGGTGTGCCCTCGAAGAAGAAGGAAGCGTCGGGATTGGCCTTTCTCCATTCGCGGATTCCGCCGAGGAACGCCTCCTGGCTCTCAAGGAGAGCAGGCTTGTCGTCATCAGTGACGCTGAGCGGGTTCTGTCCGGTGAATGATGCCACAAGACCGTCATAGCCATATTCAGAGAAATAGGTAAGCTGTTCAGTTACCGCATTTTGAACGTAAGGGTTCTGAGCCGTGAGCGTGTCGGCCGGATCGGAAGGTGTCTCTTCCTCGCCTTCCGCTGGTTCCGTCTCAGGATGCGCTGCTTTCCATTGCTCGGAATAGGACTTGTAGGCCGAGATGATGTCGTCATAGCTTATCTCGTAAAGCACCTTCATACCTTTCTCGGCGCGTACTTCGGCCATCTCGCGGACAATCTCTTCACTGAGACCGTCAGGATTCTGGAGTACGACGAAGTCAATGCTGTCAGGTATGGCGTTGATATGTTCAGCCTGTCCGGCAGGGGAAGATGCCTTGTTGTCGAACTTGGCTATGACGACCTTGTGGTCGGCCGCGCGGTACTCTCTCAAAGACTGCATATACTGCTCGTACAGTTCCGGAGCGTCAGTCTTGAAATCAGGATATTTTATGTTGATGCTTTCCGTCTCGGTCCAGTCGGAGCAGGATGCTATGAGCATCGCTGCCGCCGCACCGAGGACAGTCTTCATCAGATTGTTACCTGTCATTGTCATTTTATGGGTCATTTAGTGTTAATTCTTGTAATAGGGGTTGTCAGGGTTGCAGTCGAACCACAGGCGGGTGTTCATATTGTCAGCGCCTTTCAGAAGTGTGCTGAGGGCCGTCTGATAGTTCTCCGCATTCGATACGGCCTCGTTTGTAGGGTAAGCCATACGTCTCGCTCCACGGCGGGAATCAACGATGCCGTTGCTCTTGTTTCCGTTGTCGGACGCAGGGATGAGAGTCGGATATCCGGTCCTTCTCCAGTCTGCCCAGGCCTCGTTGCCGAGCAGCCAGTTGGCAATCCACTTCTGGGTGATGATCCGCTCCTGCTTCTGCGCCACGGTGGCGTTCTCATCCCAAGCGATGGTGATGTCGGAAAGCGTCTCTGTGTAGGTGTTGGAGCCTGAAGGGTCGGTGTATGTCTCCGGAACACTTGTGTTGTCGGTGATGTACTCCGCGGCGCTGCCGGCGCCCCACTGCTCGAACGACAATTCGATTCCTTTCTCATAGAAATCCTTTGCTGAACCTCCCATATCGTAGCCGAAGACGGCCACAGCCTCAGCTTCCAGGAACGCAACCTCGGCGGCATTGATCCAGCACACCGGGTCTGTGACTTTGAGTGTGAAGCCGGAGAACTTGTGTCCGATTGTTCCCTGGGCAGGAATGATGATGCCTCTTCTCATACCGACATATTCATATTCATTCCACTCGCTCTTGGTGAAGTATGCCGCGCGACGGGGGTCGTTGTAGCCGTTCATATAGCAGATGATGTCGGCCGCGACGTGCGAGTCGCCTGCTGAAGTGCCGCAGGATGTCCCGTCCTCGTGGATGTTCACTTTGTTGTACTCGACAGCGACCTTGATAGGGTTTCCGTCTGTTCCCCAAGATGAGAATCTTGCGTTCTCGTCATTGGAAGTGATGACTCCTACCTCGTTCTTCACCGCTGACTCGGCCATTGACCTGGAAAGTTCCGGATTGGCGTAGGAGATGCGCATCGCAAGCCTGAGTTTCAGCGAGTTGGCAAGTTTGATCCAGTTATCCACCTTTCCGCCGTAGATGGCGTCCGCCGATGAGGAGAAGTTGTTCGTACGGTTAGGAATCAGAACCTCCACAGCCGCGTCAAGCTCATTGAACATCGCCTTATAGACATCCTCCTGAGAATCGTAAGGCACGCTGATGCTTCCGTCCTGGCCTATCTTGGTGTAAGGAATAGGTCCGTAGGTGTCGGTGACTCTGTGCATAGCGGCGACTTTCACGATGTCTCCGACAGCAAGGATGACAGGGTCGTCTGTGACTTGGTGGAGCTGCTTGTAGTTCGTGTAGATGACAGGGATGACCTTGTCGCTCTTCATAAAGACATTGGTCCAGTTGTCTGTCGGGTTGTAGTTGGAGATTGTGTTGGCGAAGCCTGCGTTGGCGTCGGCCATATAGCCGCCCTGCGTCCCGCCGAGAAGGCACTCTGTGAACTGCGTGGTGTTCACGTCCGGAGAGATCACGCCGTTCGCCATTCCGGTAAGAGATGCGCGGATGATGTAGCCGTCTCTCTGCATCTCGTCATCGGTGACACCGTAAGGGTTCTTGTTTATTTCTTCGAAGTTCGAGGTGCAGGCGATTCCGCAAAGTGCGGCGGCAACCACCGAAAATGCTTTATAAATATTCTTAATCATTGTCTGAAGCCCCTTTTTAGAATTTAATTCTGATGTTGAAGCCGAAGTTCCTTGTGCTCGGCATTATGAAATAGTCGAGACCGGAATAGAAGTTGGATGTGGCGGAAGCCACTGATTCAGGATCGTATGGAGCCTTGTTGTAGATCATCCAGAGATTCCTGCCTACTACCTGCACCGTGAGGTCGAACAGGTTGCCGAGCATCTTCTTAGGGAATGTGTAACCGATGGACGCCTCCTGGAGTCTGACGTTGGTGGCTGAATATGCATAGTACTGCGGCACGGTGTCTCCGGAGCCGATGGCGGTGTACCACCTGTTTGCGTCGATGAGGTCGGTGCCGCCGTTCACAAGCACTCCACCATTGTCGCGGGAGATGGCTGAAGCCTCGGACACACCGTAGTAGTCAAGCATAGCCTGGGTTCTGGAATATACAACACCGCCGAGACGGGCTGTCAGCAAGAACCCGAAGTTGAAGTTCTGTACCTTGAAGTCGTTCCTCCAGGCCATATTGGCCTTAGGAAGCACGCTTCCGAGCTTGATGTAGTCGTCAATGTTGGTCTTTGTCTCCGTGGCCACGTTGCCGTTTGCATCGACATAGATCTTGCCGTTGCTGTCGCGCACGAAATCCTGCCGTGAGTACAGGTCGCCGAGAGTGCCGCCCTCCTTGAGGATGAACACCGCGTTGCCGAGACCTCCCATATTCATCGCTGAGATGTTGAGTGGTTCGCCGGTCACAGGGTTGTTCACATCCTTGACGAGGGACACGATTTTGTTCCTGTTGGTGGAGAATGTGTAGTTGCTGTTCCAGCCGAACAGACCCCAGGTCTTGTTGAATCCGAGCGATAACTCGACACCTTCGTTCAGCACGTCACCGGACTGGATAGGAATCTCTGAATATCCTGAGCTGGTGGAGATTTCCGGATATATGGTCTGGTTTCTCGTGTGCGTGTTGTAATACGACGCGTCGAGGCTGAACCAGTTGAGGAAACGCATTGTGATACCGGCCTCCCAGGAGTTTGTCCTCTCAGGCTTCAGGTTCTCGACAGGATAGGCGGTCTGCGTGTTCCAAGAGTTTCCCTTGTCAGGCCATTCGTGAACAGGGTTCGCAAGCCATCTTCCGAAAGGAACGCCGACAGAAGCCCACGATGAGCGCACCTTGAGATACTCGAGTTGTTTTGGCATATTCGGAATGATCTCAGAAAGTACTATGGATGCGCCGACTGAAGGATAGAAGAAGCCCTTTTGGTTCGAACGAGGTCCGGCGAGCTGTGAAGGCCAGTCGTTACGTCCGGTGAGGGTGAGGTAATATGCGTTTTTGAATCCGATTTCGGCCGAGGCATAGACTGACTGCGTCTGCTCTCTCCATCCGGTCTGCTTCTTTACAGACTTGGACTGACTCAAAGCAAAGACGTTGAACACATTAGGAATATTAGCGGACTCGGAAGGATCGACATTGCCGTCGGCGATAGGGCCGCGGAGAAGGAAGCTGTCGGCACGCATATCGGAGATTGAGGCACCGATGTTTCCGTGGAGGCTCCACTTGTTCCAAGTCTTGTTGATGTCAAGGAGGACATCGGCGTACACCTGCTTGTCCTGGGATTCCTCCTGACCGTAGAGACCGTTGGTGGAATACTCTGTGAGCTGGGTGTTAGTGGTGGCGTAGAACTTCTCGGTGTATTTGTTCGAGGAATTGTCCACCTTCACGCGGCCGGAAAGAGTCATCCAGTCGGTTATGTCGTAGTACAGGCCTGCGCTGAGGTTGTACCTGTCCTTCTTGTTCTGACGGAGGTTGCGGTAGTTGATCCAGTAAGGGTTCTGCATTGTCATTCCAGCGTCGCCGACCGGCCAGTACTGGGTGTAGATCTTGCGTGAGGAATCCCACCTCTCGTACATAGTGATGTCATTCCAGTCGTTTCCGCGAGGGAACAGGTACGCGCCCACGATCGGGTTGTTGTAAGTACCCTGATTCGTGACGTTCCTGTCGTTCTGCATAATGTAGCCTACGGCCACATCCAGAGTCATCTTGTTATTCAGGAACTTGGTGGTGTTGCGGAACGTGAAGTTGTACCTGTTGTACCCGTTGTTCGGAACAATACCCTTCGAGTTCACGGCGGCAGCGGAAAGATAGGTCTGGTTCTTTGAGTTTCCGGTAGAGAGGGAGACGCTTTCAGTTCCGGTCACACCTGTCTGGAAATAGTCATTCTTTGGGCTATAACCCATATAGTTTGATCCATTCAGCTTGTTGCCCCAGCTACGGATGGCTGAGCCTTCGGAAGAGTTCAGGTCTCCGGTCCCGTACCTTGTCTGGAATGAAGGGAGGACGAACGGATTGAAGAACTCGGTGTTGCTTGTGATTGTGAGCGAAGTCTTTCCTTCGAGGCCTTTCTTGGTGGTCACGACAATGGCTCCGTTAGCGGCGGAAGAGCCGTAGAGGGCTGCGGCGGCCGCTCCGGTGAGGACTGTCATCTCCTCGATGTCCTCAGGGTTGATGTCGGCGATAGGGTCGGTCGAACCTTTGGAGTCGAAACCGGTGCCGGCGTCTCTCGCGGAGGTGTACATAGGAATACCGTCGATGACGTAAAGCGCGTTGGATGACTTGCTTATGGATTTCTCACCACGCATCACAACCTTCGAAGAGCCACCAACTCCTGACGAGGATGAGTTGATCACGAGACCTGCCACCTTACCGTTGAGGGAGTTCACGAAGTTAGCGTCCTTGTTGGTGAGAAGACTCTCGGAATCAACTTTCTGTACATTGTAGCTCAACGCCTTTTCGGAACGCTTGATGCCGAGTGCGGTGACCACCGTACCCTCAAGAAGCTGGGAGTCGTCTGACAGAGCGATGTTGAACGTGCGCCTTGTGCCAAGCGGCAGCTCAAGGGTTGTGTAGCCGAGGCACACGAACTGCAATGTTTTAGAACCTGACGTGTTCTCACTGTCAAGATTGAACGAGAATTTGCCGTCAGCATCCGTGCTGGTTCCGTTGGTCGTGCCTTTCACGAGAACCGCCACACCGATGAGAGGAATGCCCTCCGCGTCGGTAACGACACCGGAGACGGTGCGTCTGGATGTCTGCGCGTCATCCTTTTTCGGAGAGATGTAGATGTTCACTCCGTCTATTTTCCAGGACACCGGCTTGGCTGCGAACATCTTCTCGAGTGTCGCTGCTATGGTCGCTCCTGTGACATCGACGCTGACAGGCATATTCACGTCAACTCCGTCATTTAGAAACAGATACTGAAACTGATTTTCAATGGTGTCCATCACTTTGCCCAGAGTGGAGTTCTCCATTTTCAAAGTGATCGTACCCGTGTTCTGGGCCGCTGTCCCGAAAAGGACAGACACCGCCAGGACAAGAGTCAATGAAAACCGTTTCAATGTTTGTGGGAAAAGAAACTTGTTCATTGATTTATTTTTTGATTATTAGTAATATGATCGAGCGGGGCGAACCCCTGGATAATTTGAGTAGGCAGGTTATCAGTATATTCTGATAGTGTTCGTGTTCCTGTTATGCTCCCACTTGAAGTCGGAGGCTTTTGACAGCATCTCCATCGCGTGGTCAACTCCGTCGGCCACCCTGACCTTTCCTCTGGAGTAGCGGATGACAGGAATATCCTTCCTGTCGATCAGTATGTTCACGTCGTACACTTTCTCGAAACGTCTCATCAGTTGCTCGAACGGAACATCGGCGAGGTTCACGAGACCGTCTTTCCAGCAGATTGCCGCCACAGGGTCGGACATCTCCGAAACGATAAGACGCCCGTTCCGCATCTCCACTGTCTGGTCAGGTTTCAGCAGTATGCTTTCACCATCGTCATAACAACTGCTTACGCTTACAGAACCACGGAAAAGAGAAGTGCTGAAAGACGACGCCTCTTCATCGACAATGACATCGAACTTTGTTCCGAGTACCTTTATGTTCGATGCGAAAGTGTTCACGATGAAAGGTTTATCCTCGTCTTTGGCGACATCGAAAAGCGCTTCTCCCTTCACCAGCCTCACGTTTCTGGACTTTCTTCCGAAAACGGCCGGATACTCGATCTGTGTCTCTGAATTAAGCCAGAGCCTCGTGCCGTCCTCAAGGGTAAGCTCCATTGTCTTTCCTGATGGGACATAGACTGTCTCGGTTTTCTCCGCCAACATATCCAAGGTGCTGTTCCTCACGTAAGACACCGTGGCCATCATCACAAGGACAACCGCGGCCGCCGCGGCGGCATATCCGTATATTCTTTTGGCGATCCGCCTGCGTAACGGAACATTTGAAACGGAAGATGGAGTGTCTTCCTTGTGTCCATACAGCGACATTCCCTCGAAAATGAAATGTGCCTCACGGTATTTTTTCGCGTGACTTCCGTCCGGGTCGTCGGCAAGCCATTCGCGCACGGCTTGCTCTTCTTCGCGCGTGGTGGTGCATCTTAAATATTTCAGAAGCAGCAATGTGCTTATTTTCTGATGATTAAGCATTATGTAAACTATTTTAGCCTTTAATGTTTCGTATATAAGACACAGCATTAAGTCAAACGGACCCCTAAAAATGTGTTTTTTCAATAAAAGGACTATATTTGTCGAAAAATAATAATCAGAGGTATTAATGTCCGTTACAGATATTAACCCGATTACATTCGGAAAACTGTTTATGACGTACCACGACAAGTATGTCGCCATAGCCAAATCCTACGTTAGGGATGAGGCTGCGGCGGAGGACATCGTTTCCGAATGCTTCACCACATTCTGGGACAGACGCGAAAGCATAGAACTGAAATCATCGCCGGAGGCCTACATCCTGAAATCGGTGAAAAACCGATGCCTGAACTGGCTTCGGGACAATTCCAGGCTGCTCAAGGCCGAGGGATCGTTGGATCCCGAACTGAATTCCAAGGTGGGGGCGATGCTGTCGGAGATCTCCGTGATTGAGGACAACGAGATGGGCGACATATTCAATTCGGAAGTGGAAGGAATATTCCGTAGGTTTCTTAATGATATTCCGGATCTTTCCCGCGACATCTTCCTGTCAAGCCGTTTCGAGGATCTCACATACGAAGAAATCGCAGCGAAGTACGGAGTCTCGCCGAGGAAGGTGAAAAGGGAAATACAAAAGGCGCTGGAAATACTCCGCGCCTCTCTTAAGGATTATCTTCCGATCCTGTTGCTGATGTGTGTCAAATAAGCAGGGCTACCTGAAGAACCGGGCGACCCAGGCTGGGTCGATGCGGGAGAAGCCGGGGGAGGGCTTGACGGACGGGTTGCGGCGGATTATTCCGGCGCAGTCCTCATAGACGTTGAAGCCGATGCGCATTCCGTGCATCTGACCGTCTTTCGGGTAGGAAAACTCGATGTCGTTGTCAGGGCCGTCGATGTGGTAGAACTTGAACGGGGTGTCAAGGAGGTCTTTCGGGCCGCCTTTCTCCATAAGCTCCATCTTTGTGATGTACTTGCACATCTCGATGACGCAGTCGTCCAGTCCGGAGTCGAAGATGTTGACCTTCTCGATCAGTGATCCTGCGTCGCTGACGCGGCGGAGGGTGTAGCCTTCAAGGCTCTCGGAGATCTTTTCGAACTGAGCCTCAAGAGCCTTTTCCTGAGCTTCCGGAAGAATCCCGTCCGGCATAAGCCAGATCATCAGTCTTTCGGCCGGGTCGTGATAGAGTGTCTGTCCCTGGATCAGATTGGCCTTGCCGCAGTGCGGGCATTCCCAGATGAACAGCGAGCCGTCCTTGACCTTTGACTTTAGCTCGGGATTCTCTCCGATGTTGATGCGGTTCCAGACCTCTATTCCGTGCTTTTCCCCGCAGGCCGCGCAAACGGCCAAAATCTTCTCTGACATATTCGTAAATTCTATTTATCAAGCCACTTCCAGATCTTGTACATCAGCGCTCCCCAGGCGAGGAAGAGGACGACATAGACCCAGAACGGGAGTTTTGCCGCAAAATTCGTGCTTTGGGTGTATTTGTCGAACTCCGGGATGTCGGCGTAGTAGTAGGCCCCCGCCCCGAAATCAAGCGAGTCCTGAAGTCCAAGCCCGTTGCACATAATGTACAGGGCGGCCAGAACGGTCGCCCCAATAACTGTCAGGGTAAGAACCTTGACGATTCTTTTGCCTGTTATGCGCATCAGTCAAGCACCGGAATCGGGAAGAACTTGCCCGAAAGCAGGAACCAGACGGCGAAGAAAGTCAGCAGGATGTTGAATGTCTGACCGATGATGTAGAGCCAGAGAACCTTGCCGCCCTGCATCTGCTTGATGATCTCCTTGAAGTTCGTGTCCAGACCTATGCTGGTGAAAGCCAGCACGAAAGCCCAGTTCTTGTACTGGTCGAGAACCTTGTTGATCGCTCCGACCTGGTCAGCTCCGCACAGCGGCTGGATCAGGAACGAGGCCACCATCGAGGCGATGAAGAATCCGAGGATGAATTTCGGAAATCTGTACCAGATCTCGCTCGGGCCGACCTTGGCTCCGGTGTTGTCCACCTTGGTGGCGAAGAAGACAGCCACGAAGAAGGCGATGAATCCGATGAGAATGTTCTGGATGGACTTCACAAGCACGGCTGCCTGCTGCGCCTCAGGGCCGAGGGCTGTACCCGCCACAACGACGGCACCCGTGGAATCGACGGTGCCTCCGATGAGCGAGCCTCCCATAATCTGCGACATTCCGCAAGCCTTGATGATCACCGGCTCAAGCACCATCATAAGGATTGTGAATATGATGGAGATGGACACCGTGATGGAGAGGTCGTTCTTCTTGGCGTTGGAGGCCGCCGCGGTCGCGATTGCCGCGCTCGTGCCGCAGACACTGGTGGCGGTGGCCATAGTGATGACAAGCGGCTTGTTGGTCATTTTCAGAACCCTTGTTCCGAACCACCACATAAACAGGATCACTACAGGAGTGACGATCCAGGCTATTCCGAGTCCGTAGAGACCGAATTTGGCGATGTTGGAGAACAGCACGGAGAATCCCATAATCACAAGGCCTGTCTTGATGTAGAACTCAGTCTTGATGGCTGGTTTCAGCCAGTTCGGGACACCTACCGTGTTGGAGATCAGAAGGCCGACTAAAAGCGCCCAGAAAGCCCATTCGAGGTAGCGGTTGAGAGTATATTCAGCGCTGATGAGCCTCACCACAAGCGCGATGACGAACAACCCGATGACAGCGGGAATATATTTCTTCACACTTTCGCCCTGAAGTTTGACACCGATCGTGAACAGCGCTCCGAGAGTGACGAATGTCACCAGGAACTTGCGCCAGAAAGCCCAGGAGGCCAGCTGCTCGCCCAAAGGGACAACCTTTGCCGCCGCGGCTCCCGAAAGGTTCTCTCCGAGAGTCCAGGTGGCGAATTTAACCGCCGAAAAATCAAATGCCTTTGTCAGGACAGCGATGCAGGCGATGATGATCACGATGCCTCCGATCCAGATTGCCTGCCAGTCTTCCTTTCCCCAAAAAGCGGGAACAGTCTTGCCTTTCTCCATCTGTAGAAAAATTAGTATAATGTTTTACTATTTTGCAAAGATAAGACAACTGCCGCTTTATAGCAAAACTTTTTTCACACTATTATTCCCGCTGATCCTGTCATTCCTCGATGACGACATTGTCGCAATTCTCCGTTATGAAATGTCTCGCCTGCTGGTCACAGGCATATTCATTATTGAGAATCACCTTGTTGTTCCGGTAAGTTATGCCGTCAACATATAAGTTGAGTACCACAAATATAAGCCAAATTGCTGAATAATTTACGTCCAAATTACTGAGCTGAAGTAGTCCAAATTACTGAATTGGAAATAATCTTTGTACCTTTGTATCCAAAATTAGACCGCAATGACAACAGAAGATTATAGACCAAGGCTGATTGACAGACTTCTCAGCCGTAAGCTTAGAGGTAAGGGTGCAGTTTTACTTGAAGGCGCCAAATGGTGTGGTAAGACATCTACTGCCGAACAACAAGCGAAGAGTGTGATTTATATGTCAGACTCTGTTAAGCGCGATCAATATCGGTTGTTTGTGGATACCGATCCCAAGATGATACTTGATGGAGAAACACCGCGCCTGATAGATGAGTGGCAAAAAACACCGAAACTTTGGGATATGGTGCGCTTCGAGGTTGATCATCGTCGAGGTATGGGGCAGTTTATCCTTACAGGATCAGCAGTTCCCGTAAATATAGATGAGTTGGAACATACTGGAACTGGCCGTATTGCCAGACTTCTGATGCGCCCTATGTCACTATGGGAATCGGGCGATTCCAATGGAGCCGTCAGTTTGAAAGAACTATTTGGCGGGCCGGCTACCATTTCGGCAGTCAATAATAATGACCTTCAAAAAATAGCATTTTTGATATGTCGCGGAGGATGGCCACAGGCTGCAAATCTGAGCGACGACGAGGATGTGGCTCTTGACCAAGCAATGGATTATTATGATGCCGTGGTACGTGCTGATATTCAGCGAGTAGGCGAATCTGATTACGATCCTGAACGTGTAATGAGGCTGATGCGTTCTTATGCCAGAAGCCTGGGTACACAGACATCGGTGGAAGAAATACGCAAGGATATGATAGCCAACGACCAGGATTCGTTGGATGAAAATACAATCAATTTATATTTGAAGGCATTGCGCAAGATTTTCGTTGTTGAAGATATGCGAGCGTGGAATCCGAACCTGCGTTCTAAGACGGCTATTCGTACGACTAACACCCGTTATTTCGTTGACCCGTCTATTGCGACGGCCGCACTTGGTCTCGGACCTGAGGATTTACTCAACGACTTGAATACATTCGGGTTGTTTTTTGAAACGCTATGTGTAAGAGACCTGCGCGTGTTCGCCCAAGCTCTGGATGGTGATGTCTATCATTATCGTGACAAGACAGGTCTTGAATGCGATACTGTTGTGCATCTTCGCAATGGAAGTTATGGATTGATTGAGATTAAAATTGGTGGTGACAAGTTAATCGAAGAAGGATCTACAACACTTCATAAATTGGCGCAGAAGATAGATACCACCAAGATGAAGAATCCGTCATTCCTAATGATACTCACCGCGGTTGGCAGTTTCGCATATCGTCGTGAGGATGGCATTTATGTTGTGCCTATCGGCTGTCTGAAAGACTAAAGTTGGTTGAAGACGCAAGGATAGGCCAATCATCAGAAAAACATCTGACAATAATCCTGGTTAATAGTACGATTGTCCCTTTGGGGAGGTTGCCGTACAGAATTAAGGACGAAAGACGCTGTATGTCCTTCTCCGTTTGGTTTTCAAGGCCGATCTACAAACTTACGCTGAAGATCCAGCCGATGTAGTCGGCGTTGAGACCTGAGACAGGAAGGTAGGCAAGATTGCTCCAGAAGTTGCGGGCGTAGCGGATTCCGATCTGTGTGTCGTACGGAAGCCAGAAGAAGTTGCCGAGATTGACCGTGAGGTCGGCCCCGACGCTCAGCAGGTTTTCTCCCAACACTCCTGATGGATTGTAGTGAACCTGCGAATCGTAATTGAAGGTCTGGTAGGACCAGTCGCAGAACGGAGTCAGCTCGAAGTTCTTGATGTAGGCCACCGGACTCAGGAACGACCAGTCCACGTCAAGGAACGGAATCGCATAGTCGGCCGTGACCCTGATTCTGTTTCCCGAACAAGTGTTCAGCACGTTTTTCAGGTTCGTGTCCACAAATCCTCTCGGGATCGCGTTAAGCGTTCCCTCCGGACAGCTGTAATCACCACCTGTACCGAGATCTGTCTCCAAAGACGCACTCAGCCTGAGTCCCTGTCTGGCCGTGAGTCCCGGAAGGTAGCCGTAGGTGTAGAGGTAGGCTGTGCCGCTGTAGGAGTCGGAGTGTCCTGGACGAGTGTGGACTCCGGCCTCCGCTCCGAATCCGAGCGAAGGATAAACCTGCGAAGCCGCTTTCTGCCTCATCACGTACCCCCTCACAGAAAAGTCAAGTGTCCTGAGCGGAGAGGTGTGTCTCTCGTTAATCAATGTCTCTTTAACACGTACTTCTCCATCTTTGAGCGAAGGTTCGTCACCAGTCTCTTTCTTTCCTTCCTTAATGTCGAATTCCCTGAGAATGATCTGGTCGTTGAATCTGTCGTTGGTGAATCTGTACTTGGCCTGCGGAATCAATCCTCTGCTGATGCCACCGGACGAGAAATTAAACGGAATATAGACCTTCACGCCGGCGTTGAGGTACGGTCTGTCCGTCACGGTGCCTTGATTGTAGAGCGTGTAAGACTGCCGGTTAGTGCCGACCCAGACCTTTGTGTCCTGCCTCCTCTGAATGTCGAGAGCGGCCCTGTCATTGAAGTCGGCCGAAATCTCAAACACTGGGTAAAGTCCTGTGAAAGTGTATTTTAGATGTCCGGAATGTCTCCATTTTCCCGACTTGTACGGGTCTTCGTGCGCTCCGTAGCCGACAAACCCGTAGCCTGTGCCCAAGAGATTCTGGAACAGGGCGGTGGCTCCCAGCGAGGCGCTTTTGTAGTAGTCATCGCCGCTGATCGACTCGATGTTGTCATAGTCGAAATAAATCGGCGCCCACGAATGGAAGTGCGGAAACCTTATTTTTGAATATCTTTCCGGCCGCGTGAAATTTACCTCCGCAGTTGCCTTCGTCGAGTCGCCGAGGGCGATTTCCTGCGCCGTTAGGGCATCGGCTACCTTGTACTTATGAATATCCTCGAACGACACCCGTTGGCAAGGCAGGTCGCTGATGGCGGTGGCGTACATCATCCGGCCCTGGCGGTAGTCCTGAGGTCTGTCAGAAGCCGCCCACGAGCTGTAGTACAGGGTGTCGGCGCTTTGGCTGAAGGCCGGGGCGCTGATCCCGTAGCGCGTCGAGGTCAGCTGCGTCAGCACAAGGCTCTCGACATTCAATGAATATAATTCCGTCACTCCCGTCCTGTCGCACAGGAACGACAACGTCTTGTTCTCCGCACAGCTCGGCACCTCGACAGGCTCGGTGACCGATGTTTCCGGTCGTTGGGCTTCGTCCGGTCGCTGAGCCTGTCTAACCACCAGATCCGGCACCTCGGCAGGCTCGGTGACCGACATTTCCGGTCGCTGATTTTCGGCCGGTCGCTGAGCTTGTCGAAGCGCCGGCACGGCCCTGAGCCGTGAAAGCGTGACCGGCTGCGGCCCAAGCAGCGTCCTGAGCGCCGCCTTTCCGTCAACTCCTTTACCCACAATCTCATACACTCCCGTTCCGTTCTCCGACAATCCCGCCGCGAACAGTCTCTCCCCGATCCAGGCCGTCTCCGTGAACTGAACCGAGTCCGGAGCCGTGAACGACTCCAGTGCCGATCCGTCGGCGGCCGCCAACAACAGAACGCGCGAGCCGCCTGAGTAAGGATATTCAGTGACAGCCACCGCCTTTCCGTCGTCAGACGGAGCCGGATTGAAGTACCTTCCGTCCTTCGTCAGATTGTGAACCTTTCCCGGTTCGGACATCTCCACGTAGCGGATCCGCGAACTGCCGCCAAGAGTCCACCTGCGCCCCGCCACGGACTCGCTCCAGAATATTCTTTGACCTTTCGGATCGGCCGCAAGCTCGCTTGTGTAATTGGCGAACGACCTGATTCTCTTCTCTTTACCGTCATTGTCAAGCCGCACGAAGCTGTTCTGGACCGCAAGCCCCGACTTGAGGGAATATATTCCTGAATCCCCCGTGACGACGGTCCCGCTGTACTCGGTGTGCAGCCTCGGGCTTCCTGTGACTTGCCGTGACGGCATAAACGGCCCACGCAGAGCCGCGTCCTCGCTCCACATCCGCTGGAATCCTTTCTCGATGTCCCGGAAAGACTTCCTGAAACTTTTTCCGCTGGCCGTCTTGACAGTCTTCTGAAGGTTATTGAACCAGCCTTTGCGGACAACCCTGTCAAAATATTCATTGGTGAAGAGCGGGTCGTCGAAGAACACCCTCGATCCGGCTATGAGCATATACCCAACTCTGTAGTAGTCAGGGGTGTAGCGTCTGAATGAGCCGTAGCTCCAGCGGTAGTAGTCGCGCCAGTCGCCGCAGTCGAACGCCGGCATCATATAGTCGAGAAAGTCGGCCTGCCGCCCCCGTCCGCTTCTGCTGAGCGCCGTTTCCGCCACCACCGCGTCTCCTTCGAGGAACGTCGGTCCCGGGTATATTCCCGCCAAGGCACCAGCCGCCATCTCGCCGAAGAGCCAGTGCAGCGGTTTGTTGCCACGGGCAGCTCCGAACTGCATCTGCGCTGCGTGCCGTCCCTCGTGGATCGCTAAATTCCGCACCCAGGTCATCGCTGTCGGAGTGTAAGGGTCGCCGACTGTAAACATATCCATTCTTTTCGGCGCCCAGACGACCGTGGCGTTAGGAATAGTGTAGCGGCTGTGCAGGATGACCGGCAGCTTGGCTTTGTAGCTTTGGCCGATGAGGTAGCCTGAGGATCGCGCCACTCTGATTCTTGCGTTCTCAAGCTCGCTTCCATAGACCCTTGCCAAAGAGTCCTCTCCCGCCGGAAAGATCAGCCTGAAATTCTCCGTCTCCATCTGTCTCCACCGCAGCGCCCCCGGATCAGTCCCCGTCACCGAGAACTGCGCCGCCGCCTTCAGGCACAGCAAGCCGATGGCAGCCACCAGCGCTATTCTCTTTCCAAGCAAGTTCCTCATCATCTTTCTTCTCCTTTATCTTCTTTGCGAAATTGTCTTTTGCGAATATAGCAATCCTTGGCCAAAATCAGCTATTAATCCGGAGAATTGCACCCCACTTCGTTCTCCATCCGCCTCAGATTCACACGTTCCTGCAATTATGTAAGCGTCTGATTGTACCAAAATGGCAGAATTTCTTTCAGTCAAAGGATTTTTGAGTAAATTTGTAGGAATATTCTTTTTAAGGAAAGATGCAGGTTTTTCTACAGATTCTTACCCTGCTCGGAGCTATGGCGATGTTCCTCTACGGAATGACGATGATGAGCGAGGGTCTTCAGAAAGCGGCGGGTGACAAGCTGCGGTCGTTCTTGGCGTCGATGACATCGACAACATTCAAAGGCATTCTCACCGGTATAGTCATCACCGCGCTCATCCAGTCATCAAGCGGAACGACCGTTATGGTCGTGAGTATGGTCAACGCGGGACTGCTCGCACTGGGGAACGCCATCGGCGTGATTATGGGAGCGAACATCGGAACGACGCTCACCGCGTGGATGATCTCTCTGTTCGGATTCAGTTATGACATCGGAGCGTTCGCCGTTCCGTTCATCGCCTTGGGATTCTTTATGATGACTCTCAAGAGCAACCGGAACCGCAACATCGGAGAGTTCATCATCGGATTCGCCTTCCTGCTGATCGGTCTCGCGACGATGAAGAATTCCGTCCCAGACCTCAATCAGTACCCTGATGTTCTGGCTCTTGTGAAGAACCTGACAAGCTACGGCTTCTTCTCCGTGATCATATTCACCCTTGTCGGTGCGTTGATAACCGTGATTGTGCAGGCCTCCAGCGCCTCGCTTGCGTTGACTATGGTCTTCGTGGCCAATGGCTGGATTAACTTCGAGATGGCCGCGGCGATGGTGCTCGGAGCCAACATCGGAACCACGATCACCGCCAACATAGCCGCCGCCGTGGCGAACTATTCGGCCAAGAGAACCGCCATCGCCAACACGCTGTTCAATGTCATCGGAGTGGTTTTAGCATTGGTCTTCTTCAATCCGCTGATGAAACTGATTGCGGCGATGACCACGGCGATTGGTTTCGAGAACCCGATAACCCTGTTTGACGGCTCGGTCTCGGCTGACGGATTCACGCCTGATCAGCAGAACTCGATGCTTTACGGAATCTGCATCCTGCACACTGTGTTCAACCTCTCCACGACATTGATCCTCGTTGGATTCATCCCTCAGCTCGTCAAGACCGTCAACAGAATCATACCTACCCCTAAGGGCGAGGAGGAAGTCTATCGGCTCAAGTTCATCCAGGGCGGACCTCTCTCCACGGCCGAGCTTTCCCTCGACGAAGCCAAGCAGGAGATCATTCATTTCGCGGAAATATGCTGCCGCGAGGTCACCTTCATACGTTCCGCCGTCAGCGCCAAGTCGCTGTCCGACCTGGAGCCTGTCAATGAGAAGCTTGTGAAGTACGAAAACATCACGGACAAGATCGAGTACGAGATAGCGTCCTACCTGAACGAGGTCTCCAAGGGCGACATCAGCGCCGTCTCCGCATTGAGAATCAAGTCGATGTACAGGGTTATCGGCGAGCTGGAGAGCATTGGTGACTCCGGCGAGGCGATCGGCAGGATGATGAAGCGCGCGCTTGACCACGGCAAGACTTTCGATCAGGAGATGATAAAGAGACTGGACAGGATGCTCGATCTTCTGGACGTGGCGTTCAAGGCTATGGTTGCGAATCTGAACTCTCCGGCGGTGTTCCTCAAGGACATCTCCAACGCCGTGGACGCCGAGTACAACATCAACGAGTACCGCAACAGCCTACGTGAGGAACACATCGTCAACATCGAGAAGGAAGGCTACAACTACCAGACGGGCGTGTTCTACATCGACATTGTGCAGGAACTTGAGAAGATGGGTGACTTCATCATCAACATCTCCCAGAGCCTGCTTGAAAAGAATGACTGACGCAATGGGAAAACGAGCGTTAATATATTCATTGATTGTGGTTTGCGCCGTTATGGCGTTTGGCTGCAAGGGCGGCGGTTCCGGAAAGGGTGGCGCCTCGGCCGCCTTCGCCCCGCATAGTTTCCCGCCGATGCCGGAACCTCCCGCGGTGATCTCGCAGCCTCGGGAGAAGAATGAATATCTTGTCTCGAATTTCTGGAACGAGTTTTTGGGGAAGACTTACCCGTGCGACAGCAACATCGTCAACGGAGTTCCGGCGACGGAGGTCGAGGAGGCTTTGGGAACCTACGTTACCATCCTTGAGAGGGCCTGTTCGATTGATTTCGGCAGAAAGGCTATGGCCGCTTTTTTCGACAAGGTGGAGAAATTCCAGTCGGCTGACACGTCTTCCAATGTCTTCGGATTCTTCGAGAAAATGGTCGCTAAGTACCTATACGACCCGAATTCTCCGGTGCGCAACGAGGATCTTTACCTCCCTTATGTTTCCCGCCTCGCAGTCTCGCCGTTCGTCGATCCCGAGATGCGGCCTGCCTACGACCACGACGCCAAGATGTGTTCACTGAATATGATAGGGTCGCCGGCGGCCGATTTCACGTTCACCGACCTGTCCGGACGGCGGCACACTCTCTACGGAATCAAGGCCGAGACGACTCTGCTCTTCTTCACGAATCCCGGCTGTCCCGCCTGCAAGGAGATCATCAGCAGCCTGACCACGAACGAGAGGATAGCCGCTCTTGTCTCCTCCGGAAGGCTCGCCGTCGTCAATGTCTATATCGACGAGGAACTCGACAAATGGCGTGAATATGCCTCCGTCTATCCCAAGAATTGGTACAATGGCTACGACCAGAGCTACATTATCCGCTCCGACATCACCTACAACGTCCGGGCGATTCCGTCCCTCTACCTTCTCGACTCCTCCAGGCGCGTCCTGATGAAAGACGCCCCCGTCGAGACCATCCTCCCGTATCTTGAAAATCTATAGATTGTGGCTGAATTAAGGAAATCGAACTATGAACAAACATCAAAAAGAAATAAGAGCCGTAGGGCATACAACAGAACTAAACTCCGAACTTCTGACGAATGTCCGTCATAGTATTGTGATAATTAGGAATTTGCCAGTTATTACTGATGCTGATGTCGCCAATCTTTACGGCGTGGAGACAAAGAGAATCAATGAGGCGGTACGTAATAATCCAGATAAATTTCCCGAAGGCTATATGTTTGTCTTGTCTTCCGAGGAATTAAGTGTTTTGCGGTCGAAATTTTCGTCCACAAAACTTTCTTCCAAAAGTAGGGCGCTTCCAAAGGTCTTTACGGAGAAGGGATTGTATATGCTGGCTACAATCTTGAAGAGTAGGAATGCATTAGGTGTGACATTCGCTATCATAGAGACTTTCACACAAGTAAGGAACTTGAAACGTGAATTGCTTGATTTGCATAAAGAAAACGATCCGGAAAAACAAACGACAAAGATGCGGCATTTTGGTAAGGTCTTGTCAGATATAGTAATGCCGGATTTGGAGACATCTGAGACTGAATCCACATTAGAGTTGAATTTCTTTATCGGGAAAATTAAGCATACTGTCAAACGCATCAAAAAGTCAGATGCAAAGATTGAATAGAAGAAGATTTTGGCTACTTTTGTGTGTGGACAAGATAGTAACACTGTTATGAAAATCAATAAGGAACTTTGGGGGAAGACCCCGGATGGGAAGGAGATCTTCCTTTATACTCTTGAGAATGAGAGTGGTGCGTTTGTGCGTCTTTCAAGTGTCGGTGCGGGGATCGTTTCGATTGGAGTGCCGGACAAGGACGGAAAGATCGCGGATGTGGTTCTGGGCTACAACAAGCCTGAGGACTATTTCGGGGACGGGCCTTGCGCCGGGAAATGCCCGGGACGGTTCGCCAACCGAATCGCATTCGGAAAATTCACGCTGGACGGGGTGGAATATTCATTGCCGGTCAACAACGGCCCGAATCATCTGCACGGCGGCCCGGAGGGATTCCAGAATCAGGTGTGGGACAGCCGTGTTGAAGGCGATGCCGTTGAGTTCCAGTATTTTTCAAAAGACGGCGAGGCTGGCTACCCTGGCGATCTGAAGGTTGTGGCTCACTACGAGTGGAGCGAGGACAACGCATTGAAGCTGACTTTCACGGCGCAGGCCGACAAGGCGACGGTGGTGAATCTTACCAACCACGCCTACTTCAACCTCAATGGCGAGGGGAACGGGAATATTCTTGACCACGAGTTGAGGCTCAACGCCGCTGTGTATCTGCCGACCGACGAGACTCTGATTCCGATTGGTGAGGCCGAGCCTGTCGCCGGTACTCCGATGGATTTTCAGGAGTTCAAGAGGATCGGGGCTGAGATCAAGGAGGACTTTCCGGCTTTGAACTATGGCAAGGGGTACGACAACTGCTTTATGATCAATGACTACGAGGCCGGGCAGCTTCAGACCGCGGCTCAGTTGTACTCTCCGTTGAGCGGCCGTCAGCTTGAGGTGCTGACGACACAGCCTGCGGTGCAGATCTACACCGGCAACTGGCTTGAGGGATGTCCTCAGGGTAAGTGCGGGCGTGGCTACCACGACTACGAGGGTGTGGCCATCGAGTGCCAGCATTGTCCGGACTCTCCGAACAAGCCGGAGTTCCCGACCACTGTGCTGCGTCCGGGAGAGACTTTCAGCGAGGCTATCATCTGGGCGTTCTCGGTGCGTTAATTTGTCGCTTCGGCACTTCGACAAGCTCAGTGACCGATGAGGTTCGGTTAGTGCGTTAATCCTGCGGTCACTGAGCCTATGGTCACTGAGCCTGTCGAAGTGCCGAAGTGCCGAGGCCTTAAAAACAACTTGGAAAATGAAACAGTATCAGGATCTTCTGCGTCACATAATGGAGGACGGAGTGGTCAAGTGTGACCGCACCGGTGT
>CAYZKZ010000021.1:0-30506 GCA_964479325.1 uncultured Muribaculaceae bacterium | reverse complement strand
TGCCGTACAAGAGCGTGAACGAGAAGTTCACCGCGTCTTTCGACACTCTCAAGCAGTTCTACAATGACGGTCAGATGGTCGTGCTTATGCAGGTCGGCTCAAAGGATGACTCACTTGCTATGGCCCACACCAATGATGTGAAGAAAGCCCACAGGGGAATCACCGACGAGGGTCTCTACAAACTCTATCAGGACGGTGACAAGAATCTCGTGTTCTCCATCCAGAACAAGATCGCCGTCAAGGACACACTGTTCCGCGGCAGGACTGATTTCGACATCAACACGATCGACCAGATCCCTTACGCCACTGAAGGCGAGACCGTGGCCGCTGTCACCAAGATCGAGATGGACGCCATCGTGAAGAAGGTCTCCGGAGTGAACGTGCCTCTTTTCGAGGCCAAGATGCCTTGGAAGTCAATCCTTAACGGTATGAACCACCAGCTGATTGTCAACAAGGTGGCCGAGTGTGAGGATCAGGGACGTTACGAAGGCCTTATGGTCGGAAGCGTTTCCGCTCCTAATAACAATGTCGGTAACTGGGAGTAGTCTCACCTGTCCCGGAATAGATGGATTATAATCCAAAACAGAAGATTGACGGAATATCCATTCAAGTCTGCTTGAATGGATATTCTTTTAAGATAGCCGACGGTGGGTCGGTGAGGGATTCCGGATGGCTCGGAGCGGACACGGTTTTCACGGCTCCGGAACTCCAGAGGCGCTACGGATGCGTGGAAATCTCCCTTTTTACCCCGAAGGTCGCCCTTGTCCCGTCGGTGTTCTTTGACGGGTCGGATGCCAGGAAGAGCCTTGAGGACACGGTCATCCTTGACAAGGACGACGAGGTCAGGCACATCTCCCTTTCCGAGTATGCCGCCGAGCTGGTCTATTCCCTGTCCATCGGCGAGATGCTGTCCCGGACTGTCTCTCAGACCGTTTTGGACACCGACGGAGGCACCGCGGAGGTTCTTCCGGAGATGTACTATGTGCTGAAGGATCTTCAGAAGGTGGACGAATATAACAGAATCGTCGCCTCGTACGCCTCCGGCTACCTTCATTTAGGAATATCCCAGGGCAGGAATCTGCTCCTGGCCAATGTGTTCCGTGCTGCGGACTTCACCACGGCTGAGTATTTCCTGTTCTTGGCGGTGAGAAAGCTCCAGCTCAATCCGGAGGTGTCGTCGGTCTTTTTCAGGACACCGTTGTCCGAGGAGGAGGAGATGTCGCTTTACCGCTATTTTAAATCTGTCGAAAGATTATGAGGATCATCGGAGGAAAGCTTCGCGGAAAGACTGTCAATCCGCCGGCCGGCTACAAGGCAAGACCTACCACGGATTTCGCGCGGGAAGGTCTTTTCAATGTGTTGGACAACGAGTACGAGTTTGAGGATCTGAAGGTCCTCGACTTGTTCGGAGGCACCGGGGCTGTCGCCTTCGAGTTCGCCTCCAGAGGTGCGGCGAGGGTCTGGTCTGTAGAGATGGCCCGGGAGAACGCCTCGTTCATAAAGACTGAGGCCGCGCGCCTCGGACTGAACAATGTCACGATGGTCAGGGACAATGTCTTCGACTTTTTAGGAATATGCAAGGAGAAGTTCGACATCGTGTTCGCCGATCCTCCTTACGCTCTTGAGGGGCTTGAGACCCTGCCGGACAAGGTGTTCTCGGCGGACATCCTCCATCCCGGATGCTACTTCATCCTTGAGCACGGGGACGAGCACTCCTTCACCGGGCATCCTTATTTTAAGAAGGAAAAGAAATACGGACGGGTTCATTTCTCGTTTTTCAGTAAAGAAAAATAGCTATGTACGATTCCAAGAACGGGCTTTGGATAGCCCATTGTCCAGACGGGCCGCTTTCAATCATCGGAAAGATGGCCAACAGACACGGTCTTGTGGCGGGTGCGACCGGCACCGGAAAGACCGTCACGCTTCAGGTAATGGCCGAGACTTTCTGTCAGGCCGGAGTGCCTTGCTTTATGGCGGATATGAAAGGAGACCTTTCGGGAATCTCCCAGCCGGGACGCCTGAGCGGATTCATCGAGAAGAGGATGGCGGAGTTCGGAATCGAGAATCCTCAGTTCCAGGCCTGTCCGGTGCGTTTCTACGATGTCTTCGGCCAGCAGGGACATCCGCTCAGATGCACGGTCTCCCAGATGGGGCCGCAGCTGCTGAGCCGAATCCTCGGACTCAATGACATTCAGGAGGGAGTCCTGAACATCGTGTTCAGGATAGCTGACGAGAGAGGGCTTCTTCTGATCGACATCAAGGATCTGCGCTCTATGCTGAACTTCGTGCAGGAGCATTCGGCGGAATATTCATCAGTCTATGGCAACATCGCAGCCGCTTCCGTCGGCGCGATCCTGCGTTCCATCCTCGGCCTTGAGAACGAGGGCGCTGACCTGTTCTTCGGCGAGCCGTCCTTTGACATTCAGGATCTTCTGGCCTGCGAGGGCGGGAAGGGCGTGATGAGCGTCTTGGCGGCCGACAGGCTGATGATGAAGCCGAAACTTTACTCGACATTCCTGCTGTGGCTTCTGTCGGAACTTTACTCGACCCTTCCGGAGGTCGGGGATATGGAACTGCCTAAGCTGGTGTTCTTCTTCGATGAGGCGCATATGCTCTTTGACGAGACCCCTAAGGCATTGACCGACAAGATCGAGCAGGTCGTAAGGCTCATCCGCAGCAAGGGAGTCGGAGTCTATTTCGTGACCCAGAACCCTACCGACATCCCCGAGAGCATCCTCGGACAGCTCGGAAACCGCGTGCAGCACGCTCTCAGGGCGTTCACCCCTAAGGATCAGAAAGCGGTAAGGGTGGCCGCCGAGACTTTCAGGGCTAACCCTGCCTTTGACACTTCCGAGGCCATTATGAACCTTGGCACAGGCGAGGCTCTGGTCTCTTTCCTGAACGCTGACGGAACTCCTGGAATGGTTCAGAAGGCGAAGATTCTCTTCCCTTTGAGCCAGATCGGGGCCATCGATGAGTCCGAGAGAGGCAGGCTGATAAAGTCTTCGAGGATATTCGGAAAATATGACACTCCGATTGACCGTGAAAGCGCCTTTGAGGTGCTTTTAGCCCAGGCTCAGCAGGAGGAAAAGGAGGCCGCCGAGGAGGCGGAGGCGAAGGAAGCGGAGGCCAAGGCCAAGAAAGGCGGATCCGGTTTGTTCGGAAAGATCGCCAAGTCTGTCCTCACAGCTGTGACGGCTTCCGTGGCCGCTTCGGTGGGTACGGCTGTCTCCAATAAGGTCAGCGGCAAGAAGACCACAAAAAAATCCGCTAAGGGGAGCGGAACGTCAAAGGTTGTGAAAAGTGCGACCTCCGCGGCCGCCCGCACGATGACCCGCGAGATTTCCAGATCGATACTCGGAAATTTGATTAAATAATATATAGTAGTGATGAAAAGAAGTGTTATAGCTGTTCTGGCGTTGTCGATGATGACTCTTGGAACAATCTCAGCCCAGAACTGGGTGCCTGTCGGAGACAGGATCAAGACTCCTTGGGCCGAAGAGGTCACTCCGGATAATGTCCACAAGGAGTACCCGCGTCCGCAGATGGTCCGCAAGGACTGGAAATCCCTGAATGGTCTGTGGGAATATTCAATTACCCCGAAGAACGCCGCTGCTCCTGAAAAGTTTGACGGTCAGATTCTTGTGCCTTTCGCTGTGGAGTCGTCGCTCTCAGGTGTCGGCTGCGCCTTGACCCCGGAGGACGCTCTTTGGTACAAGACGACATTCACTGTTCCGTCCGCCTGGAAGGGCAGGAGGCTGATGCTCAACTTCGAGGCCGTGGATTGGCAGGCCGATGTCTATGTGAATGACGTTCAGGTCGGCAGGCACACCGGAGGCTACACTCATTTCTCCTTCGATGTCACTCCTTATCTGAAGAGCGGCTCGAACACTTTGGCCGTAAGGGTACTGGACAGCACCAACAATGATTTCCAGCCGAGAGGCAAGCAGGTTCTGAACCCTAAGAGTATCTGGTACACAGCCGTTTCCGGGATCTGGCAGAGCGTCTGGATTGAGCCTGTCGCGAAGGCCCGCGTCTCTGACTACTACGCCGTCTCCGACATAAAAACCGGCACGATCGATGTCACGGTCTCCACCGAAGGAGTTCAGGAAGGCGACATCGTGAAGGTCGCTCTTCTTGAGGGGGGTGTAGGCTACTCGACCGAGAACGCCTCGTCAAAGATCCTGACCGAGGGTAAGACTGTCCCTGGCGGCACGGTGACCCTTCCTGTGGCCGAGCCTCGCCTGTGGTCTCCTGACTCGCCTTACCTTTATGGTCTGAGGGTTTCGGTTGTCCGCGGCGGAAAGGTCATCGACTCCGTTGAGGGCTACACCGCGATGAGGGAAATCTCCCTCTTCACAAAGAACAAGAACACCAAGCTGATGGCACTCAACGGAAAGCCGCTGTTCCAGTTCGGCCCTCTCGACCAAGGGTGGTGGCCTGACGGACTCTACACGGCTCCGACCGACGAGGCGTTGAAGTTCGACATTCAGAAGACCAAGGACTTCGGTTTCAATATGATCCGCAAGCACATCAAGGTCGAGTCTTCCCGCTGGTTCTACTATTGCGACCAGCTCGGAATGCTTGTCTGGCAGGATATGCCTTGCTTCGGCTCCAACAATCTCAACAAATGGGGAATCCACAACTACAACGAGGGTACGGATTTCCCTGCCACGCCTCAGGCCAAGGCCAATTATTACAAGGAGTGGGAGGAAATCATTGCTCAGACCAAGAAGTTCCCTTGCATCGTGATGTGGGTTCCGTTCAACGAGGCCTGGAGCCAGTTCGACACCAAGGCTGTCGTTGACTTCACCCGCACACTTGACCCCACAAGGCTTATTAATATGTCTTCAGGAGGCAACTGGGAGCCTGACTGTGGCGACATTATGGACAACCACCACTATCCTTACCCGGCTATGTACCTTTGGGAGACCAAGATGGCGAACGTGGTCGGCGAGTATGGCGGAATCGGTCTGCCTGTCGAGGGGCATCTCTGGCAGCCTGACCGCAACTGGGGCTATGTTCAGTACAAGAGCGGCGAGGAGGTTCTCGATGTTTACGAGCAGTACGCCGAGCATCTGATCCTTTTGGTGAAGCAGGGCGTCTGCGGAGCCGTTTACACCCAGACCACCGATGTTGAGGGCGAGGTCAACGGTCTTATGACCTACGACCGCAAGGTCGTCAAACTGGACGAGAAGAAGCTCAGGGAGATCAACACCAAGGTAATCAACTCGATGCCTGTCAAATAGTTGTTTAATGAATATACCAAATCCCGATAAAATGGAAAATCTTTTTGATATCAAAGGTAAGGTGGTAGTGATGACCGGAGCCTGCGGGGTTCTCGGAGCCACCATTGTGAAATATTTTGCGGCGCAGGGAGCCAAAGTGGCTCTTCTTGACCTTGACAGGGCTGCGGAGAAGGGCGAGAGCATCGTCGCCGAGATCAAGGCCGATGGCGGAGAGGCTTGTTTCCTCCCGACTAATGTCCTTGACAAGGCTACTCTTGAGGCTAACTGCAAGGAAATCGTTGAGAGGTTCGGCGGGATTGACATCCTGCTTAACGCTGCCGGAGGAAATATGGCCGCCGCCACTGTCCCGCCTGAGAAGACAATCTTCGACCTGGATGTCGAGGCTGTCCGCAAGGTTGTGGATCTCAATCTGTTCGGAACGGTTCTCCCTACTATGGTGTTCGCCAAGGCTATGGTCGAGAAAAAGAAAGGCTCGATCATCAACTTCTGTAGCGAGACTTCGCTCAGGCCTTTGACGCGTGTGGCTGGCTACGGTGTGGCAAAAGCCGCCGTCGCCAACTGGACGAAATATCTCGCCGGAGAACTCGCCATCAAGTTTGGCGAAGGCTTCCGCGTCAACGCCATCGCTCCCGGATTCCTGCTCACGAACCAGAACCGTACTCTGCTGACCAATCCGGACGGCAGCCTTACCGACCGCTCGCACAAGATTCTGGCACACACACCGTTCGGCCGTTTCCTTGAGCCTGAGGAACTTCTCGGCACTCTCCATTGGCTCGCTTCCGACGCCTCCAAGGCCGTGACCGGAACGATCAATGTCGTTGACGGCGGATTTGACGCTTTCTCTATCTAAAATCTGTTTCGAATATAGGACATTTATGAGAAAGGATCTATACCTGATGCGCGAGAGTTGGAGATGGTACGGCCCGAACGACCCAATCTCCCTGGATTACATCCGTCAGACCGGCGTGACCGACATCGTGCACGCCCTGCACCATATTCCTAACGGCGAGGTCTGGCCTGTCGAGGAGATCAAGGCCCGTCAGAAGATGATCGCTGACTGGGGACTTGTCTGGAGCGTCGTCGAGAGCGTCCCTGTCCACGAGCACATCAAGACCCAGACCGGAGACTATCTCCGCTACATAGAGAACTACAAGCAGACCCTCCGCAACCTTTCCGAGTGCGGCATCAAGTGCGTGACGTACAACTTTATGCCGGTTCTTGACTGGACGCGTACCGACCTGGACTACAGACTGCCTGACGGCTCCACCTGCCTCCGTTTCGAGCGCTCCGCCCTGCTTGCCTTCGACCTCTTCATCCTCAAAAGGCCGGGAGCGGAGAAGGAATATTCAGAAGCGGAAATCGCCAAGGCCAAGGCACGCTTTGAGAAGATGGATGCCGAGGAGATCCACAAGCTTACCAGAACGATGATCGCCGGCCTTCCGGGAAGTGAGGAAAGCTTCACTCTCGATCAGTTCAGAAAGGAGCTTGAAAGGTATGACGGAATTGATTCAGAGAAACTTAGGAGCAACCTAATCTTTTTCCTGAGCCAGATTTGTCCGGTCTCCGACGAAGTCGGTGTCAGGATGGTCATCCATCCGGACGACCCTCCGTTCCCGATTCTCGGACTTCCGAGGATTCTTTCGACCGCCGAGGATTTCCGCAAGCTGATCGCCGCGGTGCCGAACTGGTCTAACGGCCTTTGCCTCTGCACCGGCTCGTTCGGCATCAGAGCCGATAATGACCTTGTCGGAATGATGAGGGAGTTCGGGGACAGGACTGATTTCGTTCATTTTAGAAGCACTAAGCGTGACGCCGAAGGCAACTATTTCGAGGACACCCATCTTGCCGGTGACGTGGATATGTACGGAATGATGAAGACCCTTCTTGAGGTGATGCAGGAGCGTAAGTTCCGTGTCTTCTGCCGTCCGGACCACGGCCACAGAATGTGCGACGACCTCGGAAAGAAATCCAATCCGGGATATTCCTGCTATGGCCGTATGAGGGGCATAGCCGAGTTGCGCGGTCTCCAGATGGGCATCGCCGGTTCGCTCTATCCTGAGAAGTAGTGCCGGCCACGGAGAACGCCGTACCTTGCTTATTAATTGTTAAGATATTCAGTATGAAGACATTGAAAACCACTTTTCTGGCTTTGTGCCTTTCACTTCTGACCGCTGCGGCGGGATATTCACAAACCCACTATCAGCCGACGCCGGAGAACTTCGAGGCTCGCCGCCAGCTCGTCAACGACCGTTTCGGAATATTCCTGCATTGGGGAATCTACGCCTCCTACGCTCAGGGGGAGTGGTACCTCAACCTTGGGGAATTGAACAAGGATGAATATGCCCACGCGGCATCCGCCTTCTACCCGGCCCGCTACAACGCCGAGGAGTGGGTCAAGGCGTTCAAGGACGCGGGAGCGGGTTATGTGACAATCACTTCCCGTCATCACGACGGCTTCTCTATGTTCGACTCCAAGGCCTCCGACTACAACATCGTCAAGGCCACTCCTTGGGGCAAGGATGTGATGAGGGATCTGGCCGACGCCTGCCACAAGGAAGGACTCAGCCTCCAGTTATACTATTCCATCCTTGACTGGATCAGGGAGGACTTCCCGATTGGTGAGTCTGGCCGCAAGACCGGCCGCAAAGGGGATCACCCGGACTATGACCACTACCTTTCATTTATGAAGGATCAGGTCAAGGAACTGCTCACCCAGTACGCCCCTGTCCGCGCCCTCTGGTTCGACGGCTACTGGGACCACAAGCGCGACTCCATCCCTTTTGACTGGAAGATGCCGGAGTTCTATGAATATATCCACTCCGTCGATCCGGCCTGTCTGATCGGCAATAACCATCACATTCAACCGATTGAGGGTGAGGATTTCCAGATGTTCGAGCGCGACCTTCCGGGCCAGAACACTGCCGGTTATTCCGAGGGTCAGACGGTCAGTGACAAACTGCCTCTTGAGATGTGCCAGACGATGAACCACACCTGGGGCTACAGTGTCTCCGACCGGGACTACAAGACCGCCGCCCAGCTCGTAGGCACTCTCGCCAAGGCTGTGTCGATGAACACGAACCTGCTTCTGAACATCGGCCCGCGCGCCGACGGCTGCCTTCCTGACGCCGCTCTCGCTCTTCTCAAGGAGATCGGCCAGTGGATGAGAGTCAATGGTGAGTCCATCAAGGGTTGCGGCCCGGGACCTGTCTCTGAGCAGGAATGGGGAGTCTCTACGGCTCCTCTTGAGGGTGGCAAGACCTTCTACCTCCACGTTCTCCAGAATCCGGGCGCTGTCCTTGAGATTCCTGTGGCCAAGAAGTCGAAGGTGAAGTCCGTCACCGCTCTGTCGGGCGGCGAGGCCTTGGCCTTCAAGAAGATGGGCGAGATCCTCTTCATCACTCTCCCCGCCGGTCTCCCCGCCGAGGACTATGTGATCGCCGTGACGATGAAATGACCCAACGTGGAAATGAACCAAAATGGACTTGATTCCTGACGTCAGGATCCCTACTTTTGCATAACGAGATTCTGACCGTTATATAAATATGAGGTTGGCCGGAAATAATTTCAGGCCAACCTCTTTTAGTATATGAGCCAGTCAAGACTGCGTGGTAGAGTCTTGCTTTCTCAGAGCATTACTGCTGGACTTTGTCTCGGCCAAGTGCCTCCACCGCAGCCTTATCCAGTCCCGTGCATCGCATAATGACATCAATCGGCACGCCCGAATCCTTCATCCGCCCGGCTATCGATTCCCTTTCCTCGGACCGGCCCCTTGCCAAGCCCCTTGCCATACCTTCTTCCATTCCAACCTCCCTCGCATTGGCGATCTGGTTGTAAGTGTCACGTTCGTTGATCATATTGTTGACGTATTGTTCCTTCTCATCTTTCGGCTTCTTGTCGAACCTCCCAATCTCAATGAACACGAACCTCAGCTTGTCCGTCATCAACGCCCCGTTATCTCCCTCATCCCCGAATCCGGTCGCCCCATCCTCGAGCAAGGCTCTTGCCCACTCGCCGTCATTCAGCTCGTCATATCCGTTAACAGCCATAAAGATAGTAGTTTTTAATTAGTTGAACAAATTCCGGCTTCCGAAGTTTCCGTTATTCCTGTGTGAAAGCCCGCCGTAAAGTACGACCGTTTTCCCACATTTCAAGCGGGTGATAAAAAACATTTGGGGGTAAGAATGTGTTTTTTTATGAACATCTCGCTTTTTTACCCAGAACGCCGCCTCGTTACTGCCATCTTTTGCTAATAGGGTCAATTCTAAATGGCCTTTTTCTATTTCCAGGCTCGTTGTTCTTGACAATTTCAATTATTTTCCATTATCTTTGCAGTAGTGTTTGACATTAGTGTCAAACACTGGTGTTAAACTTTGCGGAATATGAAAGATAAATGTGGGTATAAGCTTGGAATAGACATTGGTTCCACCACCGTGAAAATGGTTCTTGTCGATGCGGAGGACGGCAGAGTGGTCTTGGACTCTTACAAAAGGCATCAGACTCAGGTGGCTAAGTGCCTGGGAGACTTCCTCGCCGCCATTCAGGAGCGGCTTTCTGATGACTGTGACCTCTCTGTCTGCCTGACCGGATCGGTCGGCATCGGTCTGGCCGAACGGCTTTCCCTTCCGTTCGTGCAGGAAGTCGTCGCCGCCTCTCACTATGTGAAAGGCCACTATCCGGACACGATGACAATGATCGACATCGGGGGAGAGGACGCCAAGATGGTGTTCTTCTCGAACGGATGTCCGGATCTGAGGATGAACGGCAACTGCGCCGGTGGAACGGGCGCTTTCATCGACCAGATGGCCGCTCTTCTTAATGTCTCGGCCGGAGAGTTGGGAACATTGGCGGAAAAAGCGACTAATGTCTATCCGATAGCCTCACGTTGCGGAGTGTTCTGCAAGACCGATGTCCAGAATCTGATCGCCCGCAATGTCCCCCGGGAGGACATCGCTGCCTCCGTCTTCCACGCCGTCGCCGTTCAGACGGTCACGACCCTCGCCCACGGCCACAGAATCGGAGTCCCGGTGCTTCTCTGCGGCGGTCCACTGACATTCATCCCGGCGCTGCGCAAGGCGTTCGCAGACTATCTGAATATTCCAGAGTCCGGCTTCATCCTCCCTGAAAAGGCCAACCTGATTCCGGCCTGTGGAGCGGCCCTCTCAGATTGCGGGGAGGTGGTGACGGTGGCGGAGTTCAAGAACCGGCTGGCTTCCTGCAACGCCGCCGCTGCGCGGAAAAGCGACCTTAGGCCTCTGTTCGGAAGCCGTGAGGAACTGGAGGAATGGCGAGGCAGGATGTCCCGGGCGGCCATCGGCAAGGCCGAGTGGGTAGGGGGAGTCACACCGGTCTTCCTTGGCGTGGACTCAGGCTCCACCACGACCAAGATAGTGGCTCTGGACAAGGAAGGAAAACTGTTGTTCTCGTACTACCGGAACAATGACGGGAATCCGGTCAAGGCCGTCGAGGACGGGCTTAGGGAACTCTCGGAGGTCGGCCGTAAACGGGGAGCCACAATTCAGGTGGCCGGTTCCTGCTCCACAGGCTACGGCGAGGACTTGATCAAGGCCGCCTTCAATCTGGATTCGGTCGTGGTAGAGACTATGGCCCACTACACGGCCGCAAGGCGGATCAATGAGAATGTCTCCTTCATCCTTGACATCGGCGGACAGGATATGAAGGCCATCTTTGTGGAGAACGGAGTGATCAACCGCATCGAGGTGAACGAGGCCTGCTCGTCAGGATGTGGCTCGTTCATAAGCACTTTCGCAAAGTCATTGGGCTATTCCGCCGAGGATTTCGCCGCCGCTGCCTGTCTTGCCCCGTCTCCTTGCGACTTGGGGACACGCTGCACGGTCTTTATGAATTCCAAGGTAAAGCAGGTCCTCTGCGAGGGCGCTTCCGTGGAGAACATCGCCGCCGGGTTGTCATATTCAGTGATCAAGAACTGTCTTTACAAGGTGCTGCGGCTCAAGGACTCGTCTGTTTTGGGCGACTGTTTTGTGGTGCAGGGAGGGACGATGCGCAACGATTCCGTGGTCAGGGCGCTGGAGATTCTCACCGGCAGGCAGGTGTTCAGAAGCGACTGCCCGGAGCTGATGGGAGCCTACGGGTGCGCCCTTCACGCGATGCGGCAGCCTGGTCGGCTCGTCTTGCTGGACGAGATGCTCTCCGGAGCAGACTACACCCAGAGTGTCACCTACTGCCGCGGATGCGAGAATCATTGCTCCGTGACCCGCTATCGTTTCGGCAACGGAGGAACGTACTATTCCGGAAACAGGTGCGAGAAAGTGTTCAACAACCGCGGGCGGCGGGCTGAGCTGGGACTGAACGCCTACGAGGAAAAGCGGAGGCTGCTCTTCGGGCGCGACAAGGCTCTGCAAAGCCCGTTGATGACAATCGGAATCCCGAGGTGTCTGAATATGTACGAGGAATATCCTTTTTGGCACACTCTGCTGACTTCCTGCAACTTTCAGGTCAGACTGTCCGATGTCTCAAGCATCGCCGGTTACGAGCGCTGCGCGGGGCAGGTGATGTCTGACAACATCTGTTTCCCCGCCAAGCTGGTGCACAGTCATATCGAGGATCTGGCCCGGCGGAATGTCGATAGGATTCTTATGCCTTTCGTGCTGTACGAGAGCCGGGACAAACAGATGCAGAACAGCTACAACTGCCCTGTCGTCTCGGGCTATTCGCAGGTTATACGGAGTGTGCGTGAAGGCGGAGTCCCGATTGACACTCCGACTGTCTCCTTCAAGGACAAGGCGGCGCTTTACCTTCAGTGCCGGGACTATCTGACCGGACTTGGGGTGCCGGCCTCCGTTGTCCGTGACGCTGTCCGCAAGGCTCTGGATGAGCAGGAACACTTTGAGAATGACATCGCCGCCTACAATGAGACCGTCCTTGCGGAGGCCAGGCTTAACGGAGCGCTTGCCGTTATGCTTGCTGGCCGTCCCTACCACACCGACAGCCTCATCCAGCACAAGGTTTCGGAGATGGTGGCGGCGCAGGGAGCCTATGTGCTGACAGACGATCTGATGAGGGGAGAGGGTGTGGAGATGCCTGATGTCAGATTCGTTTCCCAATGGGCGTTCCCTAACCGGATAATGAAGGCCGCGGTGTGGGTCGCCGGAGAGGATTCCAAAGTGCAGTTTATGCAGCTCACGTCCTTCGGCTGCGGGCCGGACGCTTTTATGATCGACGAGGTCAGATCCGTGCTGAAAAACGGAGGCAAGAACCTTACCTTGCTCAAGATCGATGACATTGACAACATCGGGTCTCTCAGGCTCAGGGTACGCTCCCTGATCGAGAGCCTCGGCACGGCCACAAGTCACCTCGGCGGCGAGACCGTGGGCGATGTCTCTCTGCCACCATTCACGGCGGCGGAGAGGAAAAGGAAAATCATTGTGCCTTTCTTCACGCCTTTCATCTCCCCGCTGATTCCTCCGCTTATGAAATTGGCCGGCTACGATGTGGACAGCCTTCCGATGAGTGACAGCGAGGCCTGTGACTTAGGCCTGAAATATTCAAACAACGAGGTCTGCTACCCGGCGACCTTGGTGGTCGGCGACATCATCAAGGCTTTCCGGAGCGGAGTCTATGATCCGGGCGCGACGGCCGTGGCGATGACGCAGACCGGCGGCCAGTGCAGGGCGAGCAACTACATCTCTTTGATCCGCAAGGCCTTGGTCGAGAACGGGTATGTGGACACTCCGGTGATCTCTGTCACGTTCGGAGGAGGAATCGAGAACTATCAGCCCGGATTCAAGGTCAACTGGCTGAAGGTTCTGCCGATAGCGTTGGCGGCGATCCTCTACGGGGACTGCATAGCGAGATTCTACTATGCCTCTGTCGTGAGGGAAAGCGCCAAGGGCGAGGCGGACCGTCTGCGGGACCGGTATATGTCCGCGGCCGAGTCCCCGATTCTGCGGAACAAGCCTGACGAACTCTATGGACTGCTTTCCAGGGCTGCCGCCGATTTCAAAGGAATATGCCGGAAGGAGGAACACCCTAAGGTCGGAATCGTCGGCGAGATATTCATGAAGTTTCATCCTTTCGCTCAGAAGCACGTGACGGAATGGCTTGTGGGGCAAGGTATTGAGGTGGTCTATCCTTCGCTGGCCGATTTCTTCGTACAGTGTTTCGTGAATGCGAAGGACAGGAAGGCGAGCTATGTCGGCAACAGGTTTATGCCTGATTCGGTCATTGATTTCCTTTACGGGATGGTCAAGAAAAAGATTGATGCGGTCAACAGGATAGGCGATGCCTTTGACTACTTTGTGCCGTTCGACGACATATTCGAGAAAGCCGCCCTTGCCGGTGATGCAATCACTCTGAGCGCCCAGTTCGGAGAGGGCTGGCTGATCGCCGGTGAGGTCGGCGAGCTGGCCCGTCAGGGTGTCAGCCACATCATCAGTCTGCAACCTTTCGGGTGCATTGCCAACCATATAGTGGGCAAAGGCATCGAAAACAGGTTGAAGGCTCTTTATCCTCGCGTAAATATGCTATCTTTGGACTTTGACAGCAGTGTCAGTGAGGTCAACATCACAAACAGGCTGTTGCTGTTCATCAATGAACTTCAAAACAATTGACAATGGGAGCGAGTGAGAATACGAATATGGAGCGGCAGATTATTGCCGCCGCAAAGCAGGTCTTCATTGAAAAAGGCTTCACGGAGACCTGTATGAATGACATAGCCGTGCGTGTGGGGATCAACCGCTCCGGTCTGCACTACTATTTCCGCACGAAGGAAAAACTCTTCGAGGCCGTGTTTTCGGACATCGTGATGTCTTTCATTCCGTCCATCCACAGCATCATCCTTCAGGACAAGCCGATCGCCGAGCGTGTCGCCGAGATCGCCGACATCTATTTCGATGTGTTCAGCAAGGAGCCGGGCTTCCCGTTCTTCATTGTCCGGGAAATGCAGCGCAACGCCGACTATGTCCTCAGCACCATTGGCAAATTGGACATAGGCCTGTACGCCGCCCGTGTCAAGGAAAAGATGCTAAGCGAGATGGACAAAGGAAACCTCCGCCGTATGCCGATCCAGTTCATCATCTACACCTTCTTCGGCCTTGTCACGTTTCCATTCCTTTCCAAGCCTCTTATAGAGAAAGCTTTTCTTGACTCTCCGGTCGCCTTCGACGGCAACCTTCAGTCCTGGAAGGCCTACGTGATCCGCCAGATGGTCATCCTTCTGACCCCCGACTCCCGCTCCGGCGGATCGGAATAAATGAATATACTTCCTTGTCCCCCGCCAGTTGGAATGCCGTCCTTGATAAGATCGGTAATGGAAAACAGAATAAACTGAAACACCGCAGGGTGAACAATTTTCGGCAGGAATGCGTATCTTTGTAGGTTGTTGAGAAAAACGATTCAGATGCGAGGACTTCGGTTGACAAGATTGTTCCTTTTCCTGCTGGCGCCGCTGATACTGTCGGACTGTACGGATTTGTCCGTGCCTGAGAGCCTGCGGACGCCGGATCTGCCGTCTGTCAGTGTGACGGTCGATGGGAACACTATTGTCTTGACGGCGGAGTTCAAGAGTTCCGAGGACAAGGCCGCCTGCGTGGAGTACGGCTTCTATTTCGGGTCGGACGGGGGCTCTTTGGAAAGACTGAAGGCGACAAAGTCGGAAGGGCTGGAATATTCATTGACCAGGGAGGGACTGGAATATTCCAGATCCTATTTTTATAAGGCGTGGCTTGGCAACGGCCGTGATGAGATCGCCACAGAATTGGATGGTGTGACCACCGGAGAGGAGCCGGTCGGGCCTGAACCTCCTGAGCCAGTGGATCAGACGATTCATTTCAAGGATGATGTGGTGAAGGCGATCTGCGTTGAGAACTGGGATCTTGACGGTGACGGGGAACTCTCAAAATCCGAGGCCGCATCGGTCCGCGACCTGAAAATGGTTTTCAGGCGGAACGCGCTGGTCACCTCTTTCGAGGAACTTGAATATTTCACCGGACTCAAGGCTGTGGCTGACTCGGCGTTCGCCGGCTGCGGCAACCTGGGGGATCTTAAACTGCCGGAAAGTGTGACCGTAATAGGTCAGCGTGCTTTTCTGGATTGTGTCGAGCTTCGTCTGTCAAGCCTTCCGTCACATCTTACAGTCGTCGGGACGCACGCGTTCGCCGGGTGTGCCAAGATGCCATTGACCTCACTGCCCGAGACGATAACCGAGATAGGTAATTGGGCTTTCGCCCGTTGCGCAAGCATTTCTTTGACCTCCTTGCCTCCGGATTTGCCGATGATTGACAGCGGAGTCTTCTCGAACTGTCCCGGAGTGACTCCGGCGGAACTGCCGTCGAACATCAATTACATCGGCGAATGGGCGTTCTTCGAGTGTAAGAATTTCAACCCTAAGAGCCTGCCTTCCACGGTCCGGGAAATCGGCAAGCACGCCTTCCAAGGCTGTGACGCCCTTGCCTTGACAAGTCTGCCGGACGGCTTGCTGGAAATAGGGGAGTACGCATTCTGGTTCTGTTACAAACTGAAACTTACATCGCTCCCTCCGATGATCTTTACCGTTCGTAAAGGCTTGTTCGAGAACTGTCTGGCCTTGGAGAGCATAAGTATGCCCGACAATCTTGAAGAGATTTGCGAGAAGGCTTTCGCCAACTGTCGTTTCGTCGAGTTCACGATTCCGAAGAATGTCCGTTTCATCGGTCCGGACGCATTCAGCGGATGCAACCATCTGAGGTTGGTGACAGTTCTTGCCGTTGATCCTCCTTGTCTGGAGGACACCTTCCTTTGCGAAAACGCCAATGTCATCTATGTCCCGGAGGAGTCTCTTGAGAAGTACCGCCTGGCTGCGAACTGGAGCGAATGGAAAAACAAAATCAAGCCTATCGACTCAGGAAAGACCCCCGATCCCGGGACCGGTATTGACCCTGACACCGGTTCGGGCTCCGATCCTGAGCCTGAACCGAGTCCAGGCACTGATTCTGACGGCGTTTCGTACATCGACGGCGGAGTTGACTACGGTAAGGGAATCAACATCTCAGGCACGGTCTGGGCTCCGGTCAACTGCGGCTACCATCCTGAGTCCTATCCATTCGGCAAACTCTACCAATGGGGGCGCAGGTTCGGTTTCGGGTACTCGGACTCTAATTTCAAGGACGCTTCGACCCCCGTGCTGAAGCAGGGGCCAGTCACTTACACCGAGGGTAATCTTGAGCGGAACTCGAATGTGTTCTTCAAAACTTCGTATGGCCCTTGGATGAAAGAGGATGACGTGCCTCTTTGGAACACCGGCACAGAATCGAAACCGGTTAAGACCGAGAACGATCCTTGCCCTTCAGGATGGAGGGTGCCGACATTCCGGGAAATTTCGGCGCTGAAGTCTCATTACTCGGCGTTGGTGACGGATAATGGGCAAAAAGGCCGCTGGTTTTCCGGGTCAAACATCTATGGGGCGGATGCCGCGTCCATATTCCTGCCTGTCGCCGGGTACATCGATGTCTCCGGGACGGCAAGACACCGTCAGGTAGGGAATTCCTATGACAACCCAGAAGGTCTTTATTGGTGTTCGGCCTTTTACGGTTCGACTTACTATGTCGCAAGGGGCCTTCGTCTGACTCCGGGCTACGTTGACATCGTCTCTGGCCAGGCTGACGCGTACTCCGTTCGTTGCGTGGCCGAATAATCCGCTTTTTCTCATTGCTGCCGACTTTTGGCAATATGAAGTCCTATTTTTGTCAAGTGGGACGAAGATCGCACATTGTCACGACCTTACGACCTTGAACAAACCTATGAATGTTCCTCCCGGCACTGACGAACAATAGCGGCGGTGTCGGGAGTGTTCATTCACTTCCGGAAAAATCGTTATATATTTGCATATTCAAATCAGTGTTTTTGCTATGCGGAAGATTTTTGTCCTTTTGGCGGCCGTGACGCTGTGCGTCTCTTGCTCGGAGCAGTTCAACGCCTCCTATCTTCTTTCCGGAGGTGTCAAGGTTGCTCAGGCCGCCGCGTTGTCTGACAGTCAGATTCAGGCTTATGTCGGCCAGTATGTCCAGAAACTTGACGCTGAGAACACCGTCCTCCCGGAGTCGAGCCCTTACGTCAAGAGGGTCAGGAAGATGACATCGGGCATAACCTCAGTTGATGGTATTCCATTGAATTTCAAGGTTTACAAGACGAATGAAGTCAACGCTTTCGCCTGTGCCGACGGCAGTGTCAGGATCTATTCCGGACTTTTGGACGCTATGACTGACGACGAGGCCCTCGGAGTGGTCGGCCACGAGATCGGCCACGTGGCCCTCAAGCATTCGAAGAAACAGTTCAAGCAGGCCCTCCTCACCTCCGCCCTAAGGGACGCTGTGGTCTCCACAGGGGGAACGGTGGCCGTCCTGACCGCATCTCAGCTCGGCGATCTGGGTGAAGCCTTGATGAGCGCAAGTTTCTCAAGAAAGCAGGAGAGCGACGCTGACGACTACGGCTATGACTTCCTGAAGGGAGCCGGAAAGAATCCGTGGGCTATGGCTATGGCGTTCGAGGAACTTCAGAAACTCTCCGGCGGAAGCACCGCTTCCGGAACGCAGGCGGCTTCGGGATCGTCTGTGGGGCAGTTGTTCTCAACCCACCCGGCCACCACGGACAGAATCTCCCGTATGGCGCAGAGGGCGGAGAAGGAAGGCTTCAAGAGGCCTGCCAAGAAGTGATCAGCGGTTCTCCGCTATCGTGAACCCGACCGAGATGGTGTTGCCCTGCCCGTCAACCACCGTGACAGTGTGCTTCCCGGGCGACGGCGTGATCGACATCTGGTGAATCAGACTTGTCTGCCCGAGATATTCGTTGTCAAGGTGCCAATAGATTGTGGCCGCGGGATCTCTGTGCGCCAGGTTGAACGTGATTCCCTGAACCGAGCCGTCAAGCTGGCGGGGGATGAGGATCACGGCTCCGTTTTCCGGGTAGATGAACTCCATTGGCGGCTCCGTCCAATCCGATCCCTGAGGGGGAGCGGGGGAATATTCCGGATGATGCTGCCTGTAGTACCACTCCATCGACGGCGGAAGTACGAACACCTTTTCCCCGTTTATGACCTTGTGGTAAGGACACGGCTCGCTTTTTATGGCCTTCCTCGGCAGCATAAGGGTGTCGGCCCGCCCGCAATCCACTCCTTTCAGATAGCCTGACTCGCTGCACACCTCGGCGGTGATGTAGTCGCCGTAGGCCGGTTCCTTGAACCAACCGTTCCTGGAATATTCACGGTCATATTCCTTTGTCGGAAGGAGGTTGAATATGTCGAACATCACAGGTCCGGCCGCTCTTGCGCCGACCAGTCCGGGAACACCCTGCCCCTGAGCGTTGCCGGCCCAGACTCCGACGGCGTAGTCAGGAGTCACCCCGACCGCCCACGCGTCCCTGAAACCGTAGCTGGTGCCGGTTTTCCACGCCACTTTTTTCACTGAAGTGACAAGCCGCCAGTCCATCTCGTCAGGACGGTTGACCTCTTTAAGTGCGTCAAAAGTCCACCAGAGGGCGCATTTGTCCGTGAGTCTGAATCCATTGGTTATGTTGTCCCGCCCGCCGTCCGAAGTGTCGGCCGTCTGATAGGCCAAGGACATTTTGGCGTAGATGTCCGTGATGTCTCCGAGAGTGCCTTCCGCGCCTCCAAGGATGAGCGACAGCCCGTAGTGCGACGCGCTTTTCCGCAGGGTTGTCATCCCGCACGCCCTCAGCAGGTCGAGAAACCGTGGAACGCCGAACTTCTTGAGCATAATCACGGAAGGAACGTTCAGCGAACGGGAGAGCGCCTCCGACGCCGGGACGGCCCCGTTGAACTGCCTGTTGAAATTCTGAGGGGAGAAACCGTTGAGGTTTATCGGCACATCCGGGATCAGTGTCCTCGGAAGCATCTCGCCTTCCTGAAGCAGGGCGCAGTAGAGAATAGGCTTGAGTATGCTGCCTGTGCTTCTTGGGGAACGGATGATGTCAACCTCACCTCCGGGACGTTTCCTTCCGCTGTTGGCGTTGCCGACGTAGGCCAGTGTCTCGCCGGTGCGGACATCCTTCACGATCGCCGCAAGGTCGGATATTCCTGACTGCGCCAGCTCGTCGTTCCATTGGTCTGCGACCGCGTTCACCTGCCTTTGAAGGTTGATGTCTATCGTGGTGCGGATGCGCTTTCCGGGCGACGTTTTCCAGTAATATTCAGTAAGATGCCTCGCTTCCTGAGGCAGCGCCACGGGTTCGGTCGGAAGAGGCTCGTCGTAGGCGAGGGCAAGGTCGAGAGAGTCGAGATGCCCTCGGTCAAAGAGAGTTTTCAGCAGTCTGTTTCTTTTCTCCAACAGCCTTTCCCGGTTCTTTCCGGGGTGGATTTCCGCCGGGGCGTTCGGCAGGACGGCGAGCGTGGCTGCCTCACTCCAGGAAAGTTCCTCCGGAGGACGGCCGAAATAACGCCAGGACGCCGCCTCAAGGCCGACCACATTGCCTCCGAAAGGAGCGTGTGACGCATAGAGGGCGAGAATCTCTTTTTTGTCGTACCTGAGTTCGAGCCTGGTGGCGAGGATCGCCTCGACAAGTTTCTGCCCGATAGTCCTTTCCTTGCCTCTGGACATCCTGATGACCTGCATCGTGATGGTGCTGCCTCCGCTTGTGACCCTGCCGGCCCTGATGTTGCCGACAGCGGCTCTCGCTATCGCCACGGGATTGACCCCGTTGTGAAAGGCGAACCACCTGTCCTCGAACTCGATGAGTGCGGTCTGGAACTTCCGCGGGACGGAATCCGAAGGCGGGAAACGCCATTGTCCGTCGGACGCGATCCTCGCTCCGAGAAGCTCGCCTCCGCGGTCTGTCACAACCGTGGAATAGCAGGTGTTTTTGAATATATCACCCGGCAGACAGAAAAGATATGCCGTCAGCAGGGCGGCTGCGACACCGCCCAGGATCAATGAGGGCAATCTGACTTTCATTCCTATTCGGAGACTTTCGCCGTTCCGGAGGCCGTGTTGGCGCTGACCTTAGGGTCGTACATCGCCTCGCATTTGACAGCCGGGAGGATGAACTCGCCCTGATAGGAGGCGCGGGCCTTGATCCTGAACGTCTTGGCCGCTCCCTTCGCAAGGTCGAAGAACCAGATCACACGGTCATCCCTGATGTCACGGTACCGATAGACGGTGCCTGCCGACTCTCCGTTGAGAATCCTGTCCCCGACTATCTCCCATCCGGAAGGAAGCACATCCGTTAGGGCAAGATTCGTGTAGTCTTTCGAGCCGCTCGTGTTTCCTACGGTGATGGTGACGGTGAAGTCTGTTCCCTGACGGATGTCGCGCGGGTTGAGTACTTTCCCGTTCTCCCCGGTGTAGGAGACCTTGAGGCTGATTCCGCTGGACTTGGCCTCCGCCTTGTCTCCAGAACCCGGCACCGCCGTTGTGACAAGGGTGGCGAAGATGCTTCCGTCAGTCTTGTTGGAGATTTCGATTCCGCCGTTCTCGGTGTCAACCGCGGCTCTGCCAATGGATTTGGCGGTCTTTATGGTGACCGTGTTGTCTCCCTGCGTCACCTCGGCGTTGATCGAGCCGGTCCCTACCTTTGAGGCCAGATCACTCATCGCACAGGAGATGAAGGCGGCCTCCTGGGTGGAATGCCATCCTCCGGAGACTGCGTCAGCCACTTCCTGGGCAATGTCCATCGCTTCCGGAAGTGCGTCGGTGAGGGTCAGCGCCTCAAGGGCTATGGCCTTGTCCCTTATCGGAGAGCCGAATGTCCTGTCCGCTTCCTGATGCTCAGAGAAATTGGTCTTAAGATTCGAGATGAGTTCCTCGGCCACTGTCTTCTTGCCTGTGATGGTGTATGTCGAGGCCAGCATCCAGGCCGCCTGGAGCGACAGGGTCTCGCTTTCCTTGAGCCTGTTCATCGCTCCGCTTTCAGCCTCGCCGTTCAGGGCTAAGGTGTAGAGGCGGTAGGCCTGCTCAAGGTCTCCGAGTCCGGAGTTGTCCGAGTTGCGGTAGTCCTGAACGTTCCTTTTCTGGAATCTTGACCAGCTTGCCAGCACGCCCTTGCTCACGCTGAATCCGTTCTTGGCCGCTGAGATCATAAACTGTCCAGCCATAGATGTGACCCATCCGTTGGCGTCGGTGTCTCCAGGCCAGTAGGCGAATCCGCCGCTGCCGAGCTGCCTCTGGTAGAGCTGTCTCAGAAGTTCCGGAATCATCTCGTTGGCCTTCCTCTGCTGTTCCTCCGGGAGCATATTCCTGATCGCTAAAAGACTTATGCCTTTAGAGGAGATCTGCTCTGAGCAATTGTAGGAATAGCCAGAGAGGAAAGTGAAGATTCCGCCGTAGTCAACCGACGGGAATCTGGTCAGCTCCAGCGTCGCCCATTGGTTGTCATCGGCCTTGAAAGGCTTGAATGTCAAACGCTTGGACGCATCCTTGCCGATCATCGCCTTTGAGACGGTGGTGACAGGCGGATTCGACGAACGCACCTGGATGGTGATCTTGTCCGCCGCCTTGTGTCCGTTGCCGGAGGCGGAGATGTGGACGGTCGCGGCCCCTGTTCCGGTGGCCTCAAGGTTGAATCTCACCAGTTTGTCGCCCGGTTTGTCAAACGAGACGGAAGCCTTTGACGCTCCCGTGAGCTTCATAGGCCCTTCGACTGTCACGCTGACCTCGGCGTTTTTCACGCCGTTCTCCAATGCGAAGACATTGACAGGCATAGAGACCGTCTCTCCCGCTCCGATCACTCTCGGCAGGGATGGAAGCACCATAAGCGGCGATCTGACAGGAACGGTCTTCTCGGCGTTGCCGTAGGCTCCGTCCTTGGCCGCCACAAGCATAACCCTGACGCTTCCGACGTACATCGGCAGCCTTACCTTGTGCGTGGCCGAGCCTCCCTGGAGCGTGAACGGGCCGAGGAACTTGACGACAGCGTTGAATCTGTTGTCCTTTTTCGCCCCGACTATGAGGTCCTCGTCTCCACCGATGCTGAACATAGGGGAGAACCGGCCGCTGTAGGCCCCGATGACATCGTCGTAGAGATCCCACGTGCTGACCCCGAGGGCCTCCCTTGCGTACATCGCATTCCACGGATCAGGTGTCTTGAAGGCCGTAAGGTCCAGCAGACCCTCATCCACGATGGCCAAGGTGTAGGTCATCGGCTTCCCGCTCCTCTCCTTCACCTTGATGGTGAACTCCTCCTCAGGACGCAGAACGTCAGGCAGGGTGATTGTCGGCTCAAGATGCGAGTCCTTGTTGTTCACCAGAACCGGACGCACACCGTAGAGCCTTATCGGAAGGTCGTTTCCGGCCTTCTCGTGCGGCTGGATCAGGGTTATGTGTATGTAGAAGTTCGGAGCCATCTCCGGAGTCACCTTGAATGTATAGACGGCGTCGCCCTCCTCCGAGGTCTTGACCCACTCCCTGGAAATCACCTTTCTGGAGTTCTCCAGCGAAACCAAAGCCTGTCCCTTCGATGCGGCGGGAATATACACGGTCACCTCCTCGCCCACATCGTAGGACTCCTTGTCTGTCGAGAATGACAGCATCGTGAGAGCGTCAGGGTCTGTCTTGGACGACCTGCCCCTGTAGTCCGGCCAGTCAACATAGACGATGTCGCCGGAGGTGTGGCCGCTTTCCGTGTCGCCGACCAGAACAAGGTAACGCCCCCAGTCCGGATAGTCCACACGGAGCGTGATCTCGTTGTCCTTGCTTCCGGATGTCAGAGTCCCTCCCGCTATCGGTTTGGCGGACGGACTGTTGATGTAGGAGTCCAGACTCTCCTCGCGGCTCTCCCACCACCAGCTCCACTTCATCTTGTAGATGGAATATACCAACTTGTGGCCGGACACCCTCGCTCCTTTGCTGTCAACGACAGCGACGGAGATCCTGTAGTCTTTGTCAGTCTGGAGGAACACGCCTCCCTTCTCCTCCTTAGGAATCCTCACTCCGACATAAGATGAATATGGTGAATACGGCACCGAAACGGAACTGAAGCTGACGTCCCCGCCTTGTTCCGTCACGGTCGTGACAATGTCGGCTCTCAGCATTCCCGGAGCGCGTCTCGCCGCCGGCATCTCCACGTTCTGTCTTGCCTGTCCGTCCTTGTTGAGTCTCGTCTCCATCAGGGTGTGCTCGCTGGAAGTGAAGTCTGACAGCGGGCAGGAGAATGTGTAGCCCTCGAATCCCTTGAATGTGGATGCTCCCTTCTGAAGGGTCATACTTACATTCGCCGACAATCCTGCGGCCGCCGGTCCGGTGAGCCAGTTCGACGAGACTTCCACCGGAACGGTACGTCCGCCCTCAATGACATCCGAGCCGAGATCGATGTTGACTTTGAGCCTGTTAGGCTTTATGCTCTCTATTCTCAGCGGTTTGTGGAACGTCGCTCCGCCGATTTTGAAATATGAGTGCCAGGTTCCGGTAGGATCCTCGGCCTTAGTCGGAATTGTGAAGGAGTAGAATCCGTTCCTGCCGTTGCTGTTGATCTGCTTGGTGTAGAACTGTCCCTCAGGAGTGTACAGTTCCATCACGGTCGGATGGTTGTCAGGAATCCTGTTCTCCTTGTCCTCAAGGATCATCGTCACGTGAAGTGTGTCGCCCGGTCTCCAGACCCCTCTCTCTCCGTAGATGAACGCCTTAAGCCCTCTTTCAAGGGCCTTGCCCCCCACGTCGAACCGGCTGAGGGACTTCTGCTCGCCCTCCGTGACTTTCAGGTAACTGGTGGCCCAGCCTCTTTTCGCCACGATGACGAACGGCTTTCCGGAAAGCTCGATCTCTGCCATTCCGTCAGTGCCGGTCTTGGCGTAGCCGATCTCCTTCAGCTGGTAGCTGTAGGCGTAAAGCTCGGCGTTGAACACAGGGTCAGTCGAGAGAATGTCGCTGACACTTACCCAGATCTTGTTTCCGCCCGCGTATTTGGCGATGACACCAAGGTTTGAAGACAGAAGGTTGATGGACGGGAATCTGCTGTCCTCCATATAGTAGGTCGGCTTGAGCGGATTGTCCCTGTCGTCCCAGTTGTATTTCTCCCAGTCATAGAAACTGTCGTAGATGTACGGGTAAGGCTTGTCCCACTCCTCGTCGTCCTCTTCCGTGACACCTTCCGAGGAGAGGCTCACCATCTTGTCCGTCGGCGTCCCGCTCTTGAAGGAACCCTTCTTGCCATAGACTGAATATTCCTGTTTGAATGACAGCCTGACGCGGTAGATCGCTCCCGGCTCCTGCTTGAAGAAGCCGGACAGGTCAACAGAGTAGTCCTGCCATTTGTGCAGGTTCTTGGACGGGTCTGAGTCCAGCCTTATGCTCCTTTTATAGACAAGCCGTCCGCAGCGTCTCAGGGAATTGTTTCCGGAAAGGGAGTTCTCCTGAAGGAACGTGAGGACATTCGCCTCGTAGATCTGAATGACGGTGATGTCCACGGCGTTGAGGTTGACAGCCTTGAACGGGAGGATAAGCTCCTTTGAGTCAGGCAGGATCGTGCCTGTGACCGGGATCTCGACAGCCGGTTTCAACTCCTTGGCCTGGAACTGCTTTGAGTAGTTCTGGCCGAGCCTTGTCCCGTCGTGGCTCTTCACGGCTTCCGACACGTTCAGCGTCACTGGACCGTCGGATGAGTTCTCGTAGAACACCTTGACGCGGGCGTTCTCGGCCTGGATGTGGTAGTTCCCCGCTCCCTCCATCGTGAAGAGACCGGAGTTGTCGTCGATGTCGGCCAGCGCTTCCGTGAAGTAGATGTCGATGTAAGGGTCGTCGGCATCCACACGCTCCGCGCTCAGGACCTTGAAGTCGCCCGTCGCCGGGATGGTGATCTCCAGCCTCGAATCAGTGACGAATCCCGTGTCACCGGCTTTCAGCTTGACTTTCAGCACTCTGTCCTTGGTGTCCCTCGGCAGTCCGATGATCTCGAAATGGAAAGTCCTCGGATCTGTTCCGGCTGTCACATTGACCTCCGCCCCGTGATCCGGATAGTCATATTCAAGCATCGGCTGCACCTTGTCGAGAGGAAGCTCCTCCGTCAGTGAGATCGAGCCTTCCACGCTTGCCTTGTCCGGCGAGGCCGCGGTGATGGTGAGCTCGTTCATTGAGAGCACAGCCTCCTTGATGGCCACGAGGAACTTGAAGGTGAACTTCTTGAATTTCCTGTCGCCGACTTTCTGGATCTTGTCCAGCCGCAGTTTTCCGGTGTAGGACTGGCCCGGCTTCAGCGCCCCGTTGTTCGGGATGAACTCGATCATATTCGGGGAGACCCATCTCGCAGTTCCTTTTACTGAAGGGGTGAATGTGAGGACTCCGTCCTTGAGATCCGCTCCCGGTGTCGCGTCCTGAATGTCAGACGCCAACTCGATGCGGATGGTTGACTTGTCCGAGATTATTCCGCCGGTGTAGGCCTTGATGAACGTGGCGAACTCGGTGCTCTGCCCCTTGCTCTTGCCGAAGCGGCTGCACGATGTGAAAGTGATGGCCAGGAGTATCGCCGGCAGGATTGTGATGATTGATTTTACCGTTGGTTTCATTTTCATATACCTTAATTATATATAAGAGTATTATGGTCATATTCCTTAAAGTTCAAATTTAGGAATTCTTTTCCGTAAAGTAAGCGCTTCCCGGGAATTTGCGGCCAAATCATTTTGAATATGTCCGAGCGTGACAAAATGTCAGTCCGCGGCCGCTGGCACACCCTTTGATTTTGTCACTGCGTCTCCGGAATGATCCGGAGCGGAGATTTAAAAACATTAAAAAACTTTATATTATGATCAAACCATTGGCAGATAGAGTCTTGGTTGAGCCTAAGGAGGCTGAGACAAAGACAGCTTCAGGTCTTTATATTCCTGACACAGCGAAAGAGAAACCTCAGGAAGGCAAAGTGATCGCCGCAGGTCCCGGCAAGAAGGATGAACCTATGGAGGTCAAGGTAGGTGACGAGGTCATCTATGGCAAGTACGCCGGCACGGAGGTTACCGTCGAGGGTAAGAAATATCTTATCGTGAAGCAGTCAGACATTCTGGCTATTCTGTAATTGATTTATTAGGAGGATTTTACTATGGCTAAAGAAATAAAATTCGATGTTGATGTCCGCTCAAAGATGAAGGAAGGAGCTGACGCTCTTGCGGACGCAGTAAAGGTCACTCTCGGTCCTAAGGGACGTAATGTGGTGATTGACAAGAAATTCGGTGCGCCTCAGGTCACCAAGGACGGTGTCACTGTCGCAAAGGAGGTTGAACTCGCCGACAGGTACGCCAATATGGGAGCCCAGATGGTCAAGGAAGTCGCTTCCAAGACCAACGAGCAGGCCGGTGACGGCACCACAACCGCTACTGTTCTCGCCCAGGCCATCATCAATGTGGGTATGAAGAACGTCACCGCCGGCGCCAACCCTATGGATCTCAAGAGGGGTATCGACAAGGCTGTCGCCGCTGTTGTGGCAGAACTTAAGAAGAACAGCAAGAAGGTCGGTACTGACTACTCCAAGGTAGAGCAGGTCGGCACAATCTCCGCCAACAATGACGCCGCCATCGGCAAGCTCATCGCTGACGCTATGTCAAAGGTCAAGGGTGACGGAGTGATCACCGTCGAGGAAGCCAAAGGCACTGAGACCGAGGTCAAGGTTGTCGAGGGTATGCAGTTCGACAGAGGTTACATCTCTCCTTACTTTATGACCAACTCCGACAAGATGGAGGCTGTCCTTGATGACGCTTCGATTCTCATCACCGACAAGAAGATCTCCTCTATGAAGGACTTTATGCCTATCCTTGAGCCTATCGCCCGTGACGGAAGGGCTCTGCTCATCATCGCCGAGGATGTCGATGGCGAGGCTTTGACAACATTGGTTGTGAACAAGCTCCGCGGCACTCTGAAGGTTGCTGCCGTCAAGGCTCCTGGCTTCGGTGACCGTCGTAAGGAGATGCTTCAGGACATCGCCACCCTTACCGGTGCGATCGTTGTGTCCGAGGAAAGAGGCTTCACTCTTGAGAACACGACCCCTGATATGCTTGGTAAGGCCGAGAAGGTCACCATCACAAAGGACAACACCACGATCGTTGGTGGAGCGGGTGACAAGGAGGCCATCGCTGACAGAGTCGCACAGATCCGCAAGCAGATCGAGACCACAACTTCTGACTACGACAAGGAGAAGCTTCAGGAAAGACTTGGCAAGCTCGCCGGTGGAGTCGCTGTTCTTTATGTCGGCGCAGGCTCCGAGATCGAGATGAAGGAGAAGAAGGACAGGGTTGAGGACGCTCTCAACGCCACCCGCGCCGCTGTTGAGGAAGGTTATCTTCCAGGTGGTGGAGTCTCCTACATCCGCGCCGCCGAGGCTCTGAAGAAGCTCAAGGGTGACAACGACGATGAGACCACAGGTATCCACATCATCGCGCGCGCCATCGAGGAGCCTCTCCGTCAGATCGCTCAGAACGCCGGTGTTGACGGAAGCGTCATCATCCAGAAGATCCGCGAGAAAAAGGGAGACTTCGGCTACAATGCCCGCACCGATGAGTATGTGAATATGCTCGAGGCCGGTGTCATTGACCCTACGAAGGTAGCCCGCGTGGCTCTTGAGAACGCCGCGTCTGTCGCCGGAATGTTCCTTACCACCGAGTGCGGTATCGTTGACATCCCTGAGAAGGAGCCGGCAGCCCCTGCGATGCCTGCAGGTGGAATGATGTAGTCTTTAAGTAGAATAACCTAAAAGCGGGAATCATCCAGAGTGATGGTTCCCGCTTTTTTTGTGCTTATGTAGGCCGGTCGCTGAGCTTGTCGAAGCGACTAATGATGCCCTGTCTCTACTGGTGCGGATGGTTCGACGTGCTCACCAACCGTGGTTCGACGTGCTCACCAACCGTGGTTCGACGTGCTCACCAACCGGAGATGTCGTAAAAATCACAAAAATATTCGTTCCAAAACAAGGATTGTGACGTTTTTTATTTAACTTTGACCTTTGATAAATTTTTGCGCTAACGTTTTAGCAGTATATTCATAACCACTGAAAATAAATTATCAAAGAATATGAAGAAAATACTGATTTTAGGGAGCAGCAACACGGATATGACTGTCAAGACTCCGACGCTGCCCGCTCCTGGAGAGACTGTTCTTGGAGGTGTGTTCACGATGAGCGCCGGTGGCAAGGGAGCCAATCAGGCAGTCGCCGCGAAGAGGGTCGGCGGAGATGTCACTTTCATCTGCAAGGTAGGAAATGATGTCTTCGGTGACAAATCCGTCAAGCACTACGAGAATGAGGGAATAGATGTCAGCGGTATTCTCCGTTCGGACAAACCTTCGGGAGTGGCGCTGATCACTGTTGACAACGACGCGGAGAACTGCATCGTCGTGGCTTCCGGAGCGAATCTTGACTTCACGGACGCTGATGTGAAGGCCTCGGAGAAGGCTCTCAAGTCCTGTGACATCCTGCTTATGCAATTGGAGATCCCTGTGCCGACCGTCCTTCAGGCCGCCAAAATCGCCCACGAGGCCGGTGCCTTCGTGGTCCTGAATCCTGCTCCGTACGCCGAGCTGCCGGAGGAGATATTCAAATACATCTCTCTCTTCATCCCTAACGAGACCGAGTTGGCCTCATTCTCCGGGATGCCGGTGAGCGACAAGGAATCCGCTGCCGCGGCGGCGAAGGTCCTGTTCGGCAAGGGAGTCGGGAATATGATCGTGACGATGGGAAGCAAGGGTTCTCTGATTCTTGACGGCGGTGAGCCGACGTTCGTGCAGGCCCGTAAGGTCAAGGCAGTGGACGCCACTGGCGCGGGTGACACCTATTGCGGCGCGATCTGCGTGGCTCTGTCGGAAGGCAAGTCCCTCAAGGAAGCCGCCGAGTTCGCCTCCGCCGTGTCTGCGCTTTCGGTGACGAAGATGGGCGCTCAGACCGCTATGCCGTCCAGAGCCGAGGCAGAGGCTTTCCTGGCAAGGTAATAATGAATATTCAATCTTAAATAACACTAATAATTATGTTTATTGTCAATAGTTATGGTCTGGCAGTGTTCTTCTGCTTCATCATTATGCTTTGCTGGGGTTCCTGGGGAAACACCCAGAAACTCGCCGCCAAGAGTTGGAGGTATGAGCTTTTCTACTGGGACTATGTGATCGGAATGGTCATATTCTCATTGCTCCTCGCCCTCACGCTCGGAACTTTCGGACCTGCCGGTCGTCCTTTCTTCCAGGACATCGCTCAGGCTGACGGATCCGCCATCCTCAGCATCGTCATAGGTGGTGTGATCTTCAACCTGTCGAACATCTGCCTCAGCGCGTCCACTTCCATCGCCGGAATGTCTGTCGCTTTCCCGGTAGGCTGCGGTCTCGCGCTTGTCCTTGGTGTGATCAACAATCTTAGGGTCGAGGCTGCCCAAGGCTCTCTCAAGAGCAATCTCACCCTTCTCGGACTCGGTGTGGCTCTTGTTGTGATCGCTGTCATCCTCAATGGCGTGGCTTCCGGCAAAAAGGCAGGCAACGCTGACATCAGCAAGGCAGACCAGCGCAAGGGCATCATTCTCGCCGTTGTGGCAGGTGTTGTGATGTCGTTCTTCTCCTCATTCGTGATGAAGGCGATGGATCTTAATGATTTTGCGAATATGCAGGCCGGTCGTGTCGGCCCTTACACCGCCATTGTGGTGTTCAGCCTCGCTGTCCTCGCCAGCCACTTCATTTTCGGCCCTATATTTATGAAATGGCCTTTCCAGGGCGCACCTGTCTCTATGGGTGAATATTTCAAAGGCAACGCCAAGACCCATCTCGTCGGTATGCTCGGCGGTTGCATCTGGTGTCTTGGTACGGCCCTCAGCTACATCGCGGCAGGTAAGGCGGGCGCTTCCGTCTCTTATGCCCTCGGTCAGGGCGCTCCTATGGTTGCCGCCATCTGGGGTGTTTTTGTTTGGAAGGAGTTCAAGGGATCCAACAAGACTGTCTATTCTCTCCTTGGCGCGATGTTCTGTTTCTTCCTTGTCGGTCTTGGATTGATTGTGGCCGCTGGAGCGAACTGATCCGTTGTCCGGAAGATATTTTAAGCATATTTAATAAATCGGCTTCAGAGTCCGCTCTGTGGCCGATTTTTTTTAGTTTTATGCAAACTGCGAATTGTCTGAAACTTACATCGGTTTACTGCGGCTTTCAACACGGTTTTGTTGAAAATTATTATCAAAAAAAAGTTTAAAAAAGTTTGGAGGGAAAGAAAAAAGTACTACCTTTGCACCCGCTTTCAGGAACGAACCTCTACGGTCAACCTGAAAACAACAAAACAAGTTCATTGAAAAGACTGAAGGAAGTACAACAAGTACCGAGAACGAAAATGAAGAGCGTTGATTTCTTATGAAAGGAA
>CAYZKZ010000020.1:0-34824 GCA_964479325.1 uncultured Muribaculaceae bacterium | reverse complement strand
ACGTGCTGCGCCTTCGCACGGAGTTCCAGAACAGGGGCTTCCTCGTGAGCAGCGTGGTGATCACCCATTTCAACGGGCAGGCAAGCGCCAAGGCCTACAAGGCCAAGCTCAAGAAGATGGGCATCAAGGCCTACTACCACTACACGATCGAGGGCTATCCGAACAATGTGGCGTTGATCGATTCCGAGGAGGGGTACGGCAAGAACGACTACGTTCAGACAACCCGTCCGCTTGTCATCGTGACGGCTCCTGGACCAGGCAGTGGAAAGATGGCCGTGTGCCTGAGCCAGCTCTACCACGAGCATAAGAAGGGTGTGGCTGCGGGCTACGCCAAGTTCGAGACGTTTCCTGTCTGGAACCTCCCGCTCAAACATCCTGTCAACATCGCCTACGAGGCCGCCACAGCGGACCTCAATGATGTGAATATGATCGATCCGTTCCATCTGGAGGCATACGGTAAGACTGCGATCAACTACAACAGAGACATCGAGATCTTCCCTGTGCTGAACGCCCTCTTCGAAGGAATCTACGGCGAGAATCCGTACAAGTCCCCTACCGATATGGGAGTGAATATGGTGGGCTACTGCATCAGCGATGACGACGTCTGCTGCAAGGCCGCCAACGACGAGATCATCCGGCGCTACTACTCAGCCCTCGACCAGATGGCCGACGGCAAGGACAACGAGAGCGAGGTGGGAAAAATCGCATTGCTTCTCAAGCAGGCCAGGATCACTACTGAATATCGTCGTGTCACCGTCGCGGCGAAGCAGCGCGAGGCCACGGCCGGAAATCCTTCGGCGGCGATCGAGCTTGGCGACGGGACGATCCTCAGCGCCGAGACCTCAGATCTGCTCGGTCCTTGCGCCGCCCTGCTTCTCAAGGCGGCAAAACATCTGGCCGGGATCGACAACAGCGTCAAACTGATCCCGGGCAGGCTCATCGAGCCGATTCAGAAGACCAAGGTCACCTATCTTCACGGAAAGAACCCTCGCCTCCACACAGACGAGGTCCTGATCGCCCTCTCGGTCCTGAGTCCCGACGACGAGAACTGCCGGAAGGCCATCGACACCCTCCCGCTCCTGAAAGGCTGTCAGGTCCATTCCACCGTCCTCCTGAGCGACATCGACAAAAAAGTCTTCAGGAAGCTCGGCGTCGATCTCACCTGCGAACCTGTCCACGAGACTCATTAGCCAAATTTGAATATATTTCCGAATATTCAGAAAAATTCCTAAATTCGTCGGAAAGGCATTAAATAGTAAGACGAATGAAAAGAATATTTCTGATTGCGGTTATGGCCACGCTGCCGGGACTGATGGCCGTAACGAATGGCGGAACAATGTACGCCGCGACGACTGTCACGGAGGAGAATGCCATAGCCGACGCTAAGGACGAGGCATTCGCCGACGGAAGGCTTTTGGACAAGACTCTCAGGGTAGATTACATCTTCACGGGATCGGACAAGGATTGCGACATCGCTGTGGCCGAGTTGCTTAGCCTTGACGGCTGGCACGGAAGAAGGACTAATCTGAAGGACGTTCCGCTTCGGGGCAACGGGCATCTAACGATGACGGACAAGGCCACGGGCGACACCCTCTACAGGATGTCTTTCTGCACATTATTCCAGGAATGGCAGGCTACAGAGGAGGCCACAAGGGTTCGCAAGAGTTTCGAGAATGTGTTCCTTGTGCCGATGCCGGCCGCCCCGGCGGAGATCACCGTTCAACTTTTTGATTTCCACGAGAATGTGGCCTCAAGCCTGACGCATCCAGTTGATCCGAATGACATCCTGATCAGGCCGGTCGGCGGGAAGCCTGTGGCGAGATACATTCTTCACAGCGGAGATTCCAAGGAAAAGATTGATGTGGCGATCCTCGCCGAAGGCTACACCGAGGCTGAGATGGGCATATTCTTCAAGGATGCGGAAAGCACCGTGGAGAACCTTCTTCGCCACGAGCCGTTCAAGTCGATGAAGGATCGGTTCAACATCATCGCTGTCGCGTCTCCGTCGCAGGACAGCGGGGTCAGCGTGCCGCGGGAGGGGCTATGGAAGAAGACCGCCGTGGATTCGCATTTCGACACGTTCTACTCTGACCGCTATCTGACGACCCTGCATCTGTTCAAGATGCACGACGCTTTGGCCGGGATTCCTTACGAGCACATCATAATCCTCGCCAACACCGACACTTACGGTGGGGGTGGCATCTACAATTCCTACACCCTCACGACCGCCCATCACAAGCTTTTCGGTCCTGTGGTGGTCCACGAGTTCGGACACAGTTTTGGAGGACTGACTGATGAATATGCCTACGACGACCAGTATGTTGAGTACTACTACCCGGGTATCGAGCCGTGGGAGCAGAACATCACCACGAAGGCGAATTTCGAGAGCAAATGGAAAGACCTTTATGATCAGGGGGTTGTGGGACTCGTCGAAGGCGGTGGCTACCAGACAAAAGGTGTGTGGAGGCCTTGCGAGGACTGCCGGATGAGGACCAACACGGCAAAGGAGTTCTGCCCGGTGTGCCGCAGGGCCATCGAGAGGATGATACGGTTCTACACGGAAGAGCAAAGACACTGAATATTAAGGTAAAGAAGCAAAGGAGAGAGTCCCTGTCCCAAAATTTTGTAACGTGAAAATTTTGGGACAGGGACTCTCTCCTTTGCTAAAGCGGCTAAATCAAGCCATCGTCAAAAAAAGACGTTACTAGAACTTGAAGACAACGCCGACACCACCCACGATGCTGGTGCGGTAGAAGTCGTCCTGGCCTGGGATCTGGAGATTCTTGATGTCAAGTTTCTCGGCGAGGCCGGGAACGGACAGAGCGATCTGGCCAAGGACAGGGGCGAGCTTCGAGGCGATCAGCGCACCGTTTCCGCCATAGTCGGCCTGTTCCTTGGTGAAGTGCAGGAAGAAGGTCTTGTATATTCCTAAATCAATGGCGATTTTCTTGGTGGCGTTGATTCTGGCGCCGAGACCGCCGGAGATCGAGCTTGTGGTGTAGCTCAGGTCTGAGATATACTTGGCGTCGTTGCCGAAACCGAAGGTGTTGCTGTTTGCGCCGATGCTGAGGGTGACGACTTTGCTCAGGTCGTACTCAAGTCCGCCGAGGATCTCGAAAGAGTTGTGCTTCAGATAGTTCTGCTTGTCGTTGAGACCGGTCTCGTTGTTATACTGCTTGGACAGCTTGTCGAGATAGTAGTTGAAACCCAATGCGACACGGAAGTTCGGCTTCACGGAATATTCAGCGCCAAGATTGATGTTGGCGGGGATGTCGGCGGCGATTTTCTTGCCGTCATCGAACTGGGATATTCCCGTTGTGTTTGATTTCGTGTCGTTGTTCAGGCGCACCCTGGTGTTGAACTCGTAGCGGGCGGAGAAATTGAACTTGCCGGTGCGGTAGTCAACGGAGATGATAGGGGTCCAGGCGATGTCTTTCTGATGTGCGTCAAGGTTCTTGTCGCTGACGAGGCCTCCGACCATCCCGACAGCCGTCTCGACCGGAATCGCACCACCTGAGATCATCGAAACAGCGGTGCCGAGCACATTGGCGGCCGGAAGCATCTGACCGGCGTACTGGAGCCGGATGTTCTCAAGGCTTCCGACATAGTAGTTGGAGATGTAGTTCAGACGGGCACCGACGGAGACGCTCCAATTGGAGCCGATCTTGTAGCCGATGTTGAGTTGGCCGGCGAAATTGTACTGCTCACCGGTGAGATTGACATCAACGTCATAGCCCGTGACCATCTGGCGGCCGGAGAGGTTGTTGATCAGGGCCGGAATCATAGCGACAGGAGCCTCGAACGAACCTAAGCCTTGGTCGTACTTCGCCTTGCCGCCTCCGGAGATGACTCCGAAGTGGAATGAGGCGAAAAGGTTGTTGTGTTTGAAGGCCAGGCTGAGATGCGGAAGAGCAGGCACGAAAGACTTGCCGGTGTACTTCTTGTAGCCGCGTCCTTCATTGTCAACGCCGTATTTCAGTGGCTCGTAGGTGGAAGTGGTGTATCTCCTCTGCAAAGCCGTCTGAACATCAACGGCAAGATGCCATCCGTTTTCCATAAATCCGATTCCGGCAGGATTGAAGTATGCCCCCTGAATCCCGATCACGGCGTTCTGCGCAGGATTCCTGAGATACGCCACATTCTGGTTCGAATTGGTCACATAACCACCCGCCTTGGCGGTGACGACGGCGCAGCAGACCGCTGCCGCAAGCATAATAATTCTTTTCATTTAGTCGAATTTTATTGTCATTCAAGGAACAAATGTAGATTTAATTCCCATATTGACAAACAAATTCAACCAAAAGAATATTTTTAAACTGATTTATGGCCTAATCTGAGACGCATCTCGCACCAAAGCCCGCCATAGAAGCGGCGAGGCGCTATTGCTCGTCCGGATCAACAGAGTCAGGGTCGAGGTCCGGGAACCAATCACGCATCTTCTCCTGCGCGCGGAATCTGACTTCAGGTGTAAGGTGAACCTTCACATACTGGTATGCCGCCACCAATGCCGCGAGGTCGTCAGTGTAGCCAACGACAGGAATGGCGTCCGGAATCAGGTCAATAGGAAGGATAAAATAGCCCAGAGCTCCGATTATGATCGCCTTCTCCTTCGGGGAGACATTGGGATCCGACAGCTCATAGTAAAGAATGAGGGCGACATAAATCACCTTCGCTCCGGCTTTCATAGCCACTTTCTTGACCTTTTTCCAGAATCCGCTCTCAGAGTAATTTCCCTGATAGCGTTCAATGTTGTCCGGATTTCTCATTTCGTTCAATAATTATTAAAAGTTGTTTCAGCATATTGCCGGAAACTTCACCAAGATGGGAAAAATTCCGCAGTAACGCAAACACCCATCCTTCTCCAGCATCGCAAAAATAAAATCGCACAATGCCAAAAGTCGGCAGTTTGACAAAAATTAGCAAACTAATGATTATATTTGAAGACATAACATAAATAGTGATGAATATGTTGAAGCTGAAGATAAACGCATCGGCGGACGGGCTGGAGCTCGCGGCGCTGATAAGCGAGCCTGAGGGAGAGCCGAAAGGCATCGTTCAGATAGTCCACGGAATGTGCGAACACAAGGAAAGGTATATTCCTTTTATGGAATATCTTTCCGCGCGGGGCTACATCTGCGCCATACACGACCACCGCGGACACGGCGAGTCCGTTCTCGGCAAAGAGGACTTGGGGTATATGTACGACGGCGGATGGAAAGCGCTTGTCGAAGACATTCGCCTTGTGCAGAACGAGGTCAAGTCACGTTACCCGTCGCTACCGTACACATTGTTCGGACACAGTATGGGATCGATGGCCGTGCGCTCATTCACAAAGCGTTATGACGACAGCATAGATGCCTTGTTCGTCTGTGGATGCCCAAGCTACAATCCATTGGGCGGGGTCGCGAAACTGGCCGTCAACCTTATCGGACTGTTCAAAGGCGACCACTACCGCTCCCCTTTACTGCAAAAGTTGTCGTTCGGAGAGTTCAACAAGCCGTTCGAGTCAGAGGGCTATCCTTCCGCCTGGGTCTGCTCCGACAAAGAGACCCTGAAGGCCTACCACAACGACCCGTACTGCACATTCACGTTCACCATCAACGGATTCAGGAATCTTCTCGGCCTGATGCAGGACTGCTACAGCCCCAAAGGCTGGAAGATGGCGAACCCGAAACTTCCGGTTCACTTCATCTCCGGGGCCGACGATCCTTGCCGAGTCTCCGACAAGGCGATAGAGCAGGCGGCGGAGTTGATGAGGAAGGTAGGCTACGCCGACACGGATCTTCATCTTTACCCTGGAATGCGTCACGAGATTCTCAACGAGACCGACAAGCTTAAGGTCTGGAACGACATTCTCGAACGACTCGCCTGAGGCAGGAGAGGTATCAAACAGAAAATTCGGAATATCCGGTCGCTTGTGTCTTGATCCAGCGACCGGAAAATTCAAAAGTCGCTTCGACAGGCTCAGCGACCGGAGGTAAAGCATTGACACTGAAAGGGATATAAAAGAAAAAGCCTCTTCAAAATGAAGAGGCTTTCGTGGGAGCTGAGGGAGTCGAACCCCCGACCCTCTGCTTGTAAGGCAGACGCTCTGAACCAACTGAGCTAAGCTCCCGAATCGTTGTCCCGTTGTTCATCGTTCGGGTGATGCAAAGGTACTACTTTTTTTGATAACCACAAATTTTTTTGAAGTTTTTTTGACCTTTATCGTTTTCATCGCACAATGTCACCCAATCTTACCGCCTGAAAAGTGATGTGAGCGGCGCTCGACTCGTAAAGAATGCCCACAGTCTCGGAATCTATCATAGTAAGACAGGAATACCCCCAACCGTGTCCTTCATCGAGCAAAAGGCTGTAAGGCCACGTCACGCCACCGTCCAGACTTGCCTTGATCGTGATGTTGTAGCGGCCGTCGGTCGTGTCCGGATTGGAAAACAGAAGCAGATCCTTACCTAAAATGTTCCTACCGGCAGGCACGGAGATCAGACTCGCCATACAGACAGGCTCCCGCAAAGCGGATCTGTGCGAGACGTGTTCAGTCCAGGTGCGGCCAAGGTCGCGGGTTGTCATAACGGCTCTCGATCCGCCGCGGTTATCCCGCATATTCAGCATCAGCACTCCGGGCTCAACCTCCGCCACCTGAGCCTCCGTCGTGTTGGAACGCGCCGGATTATGAATATGCCAGGTCTCACCGTGGTCACGGCTGTACATTATTCCAGAGTGCGGCATCCTGTCCTTGTCAATGAACTGAATGGCGAAGACCAGCGTGCCGTCACTCATCGTAATTCCCCGTCCAGGGCCCTGAAGAAGGAAACACCAGGACGAATCCTTGACCTGGCTCGTGACATTGACAGGAGCGCTCCAAGTCTTTCCGTCATCATCACTTCGGACAAGCATCAGCTGAGGAGTCTCCTCAGGAAGCATTCCCGGCATAGAGTTCGTCCAGGCCCTGCCGTTCCCCATCCCGTGGGTCCAGGCGGCCACGACCCAGATTGTTCCCGTGCTCTCATCCACAAGGACGGCCGGATCACCGACGCCGTTCTGTCCGGAAGGAAGGCCTCCGGTGTTCCCGAACGACATCGCTATGCGCATCGGTTCCCAGCTCTGCCCCTTGTCAACACTCCTGCTCACACCGATGTCAATACGTTCCTGAAGGTCAACGCTGCTGTTCCAACGCACATCATAGACCCCGATGAGACTTCCGGAATTTGTCGTGACAAGACCAGGGATGCGGAAAGCCGCGGAATGGTCGTCACCAGCGTGACGCACTCCATAACCCACCCTGCGGACCACATCACCGGAATCACCGGCCAAGGGAACATTCCTGCCATTGACCACAACCTCAGCCACTTCGGCGCGCAGCAGAGTCAACAGGGAGGCCTCGGGATTCATCCTGACACTGACCCAATAGTAGTTGACACCCTCCACCATCGGCTGCCGTGAGCGAAGGGTCACCTTGCGTCCGATCTCAGAAGTCTGCTCCTGAAGCACTGAATATGAAGGATTGGCCGAACGGGTGTTCCAAACATTGTGGGAGGAGATATATTGGACAGGACTGAAATTCACCCCCTCGCGCCGCGCCGCATCCGTCCCTGAATAGAAGAGACGCATCTCGGCGATTGCCCCAAGGTCTGTCCCGGCAGCGAACTCCACCGTAAGTGACTCAAGCACATCGCCCCGCCTTGCGTCAGGGACACGGATCTGGAACATCACATTGTCCAGACGATCGATCAAAACAGGGATCTGTGGATTATGGACGTACAAAGTGTCGGACGCGAGCAGCGCCGATCGTAGCAGCAGAAAAGCCGCGGCGAGACAGAATATTCTTTTCATCATTCGCCAAAAATAGAAAAATTCCGGGAGAGTTTCCCCTCCCGGAATCATAAATATTCAATTCATTCAGAATGTCCTGAGAACACCGGAGAACGCAGCGTTTGCCCGATAGTGAGGGGCGTAGAGCGACTCGATGGTGACAACCGGAGCGGTGAAAGTTCCTTCCTGAGTGATGTAGAACTCCTCGCTGACGGTCGATTTGTCCTCCGGATAGAGGTCGAACCAGTACTCGGTGCGATCGGTGGCGACATTTCTGTAGCCCTGCGGAGTGACGGACAGGAAACCGCCTACGGACAGAGGGCTGAGCCTCCAGCCGTAAGGACCGGAAAGTTGCTCCACAGGACGGAAGGCAGCCTCCCTCGGCGCTGTAAGCCTTACGAAGCTTCGGTTCTCCTGATTCCAGATTCTGTACTCAGCGGTCACCTTGTCCCCGACATTCAGTTTCATTCCAGGGAATATCTCCAGACGGCCTACCTTGCCGTTCTCACCCGTCACCTCCTTGTAGAAATGGCGCTCGACGGAAAATCCGTTGCCTGCGGCCGCTATCTTGGAGAACGGCGATGAATATGTCTTTGTAAGCGACACGACTTTCGTCCGGAGAAGCCGGTCGGATCCGGAAAGGACGGAGTTGAGAGCATCCACAAAGGCCGGATCATCGTCCCATTTCTGCGTTTCCTTCTGAAGCATCAGCCATAGACGGATGCCATCGGCGATCTGTCCGGCGGTCGCTGAGCTTGTCGAAGCGGTCGCTGAGCCTGTCGAAGCGTCCGCCGACCCTGCCGAAGCGGTCGCTGAGCCTGTCGAAGTGGTCGCTGAGCCTGTCGAAGCGTCAGAGGCTGTCAGAAGGTCGCAGAGGAGGCTATGCGCGTAGGCCTCGCTCTCAAGCAGGCCCCTCCACGGCATCACGGCATTAGGATAGTAGAAACCTCCGTCCGGATGCCCGACGGCATATTCAAGAAGCGATTGGATGTCAGCCGCGATTGACTGATCCATCTTCGAGGAGGCCGACAGACCGAGACCCCACGCCTTGGCGAGCGCTAGGCCGCCCTCGCAGCCTTCGAGATTCGCCAAAGTCTTGATTCTCCTTGCTTTGGCAAGGATCTGGCCGTCCAGTCCGCGGCCATCCTTGGCCGAAGGAAGAAGGTAATCCTTCAATGATTTCTTGAACGCCTTGAAGTTGGCGGAATATTCAGATTTGTCAATCTTTGTCTCCGGAGTGACGTCAAACGCCACTGACGGGTACATCGAGCGGACGAAGGCATATTGCTCCATCGACAGCCAGTCACACCAGCGAGGGATGTTGCCGCCGCGGAGGAACTGATTGCGGTCCAGCCACTTGACAGCACCGTCCAGTTCTATCCCGCCGAAGTCCAGACCAGCGTCGCGCATCTTGGCGAAGCGTTCAAGCAGCACAGCCGTCACGATCGGAGACGAGCGGAAGCCCTCAAACCAGCCGAAGCCGCCATCAGCGTTACGGCAGGCGACGATCCGCTCGACAAGAGACCCGTCGGAAGTCTCGGTCTCGACATCGCCTCCGAGCCTGCGGGCCACCTCACGGACATACAGAGCCTCCGACAGCGAGAGGACATCCTTTCCCTTAGGCTCGACCTTGGACGGAACCGCGTCAAGAATCATCTGACGGATGTCAATCTCCTTGACCTCAGCGCCTTTGGCTGTTGTCCCCGTGAACTCCGACTCCAGGCGGCGCACAAGAGCCGACTTCTCGGCACCGTCGAACAGCACGGCGGAGTGCGACTCAGTCAGAACCTGTTTGGCCTCGTTGACAGGAAGCGACACAAAAACACCGTCTGAGAACGCCCCGGCCTTGTCGGCGAAGACCACCTTCATTCCAAGTTCGTCAGCGTTCTTAGGATCGACATCGAACTCAACCGGGACGGAGCCGCCGGCCGGAACCGTCACATTCTTCTTCCCGATGTAGAAAGGCTTCGCACCTTCATAATCCTTTGAGGAATATACCCGCAGAGACACCTCGCCGGTGACATCAGCCTCTGAATTGTTCGAAACTGTGGCGTGAAGCGTGAATTTGTCCCCCTTATAAAGGTACTTCGGCTCGGCCACAGAAACCTTGACCGGCACAGTCACCACAAACTCCCGGCGAACCGCGGCGTCAAGCATCTCCGGCGTGTGCGCCCAAACCTGGGCGACAAAGGTGGAGAGTTTGTCGGAAGTCCTGAATTTCAGGAATATGTTTCCGTCGGCGTCGGAACGGAGGAAAGGCTCGAAAGCCAGAGTAGATGAGAAGTCAGAGCGGACAGCCACACCAGAAATGTCGAGTTCCTCTCCCGCATCATTAGACGCCATTGACTTATAAGCCATCGGAGCGGATTCAACGGCGGACTCCTCCAAGACAGAGTCATTCAGCATAAACGGTATGGGTTCCTCCAGCCTGACTGACGCTTTCGCCATTCTCCTGTTGCTGCCTAAACCACGGACTCTGACTCCTTTCGAACCATAGGCGATAACCGACATCTCCCCGCGGACACTTCCGGACGAAGCCGAGACATACACCTCCTCAGCGCCAATCTCCACCGGACGAATGACCGACCAATCATTGGCCGCGATGGTCTCTGAACTCTTGTCAAAAACGGCGGCGACCGCCTCAACTCCAGGTTTGGAACTCAGAGTCAATGAATATTCCGTCCCAGGCAACGCCTTGTCAGTGAACGAACTGAAGCACAAAGGCAGTTCAGGCCTCTCTTTCGCCCTACGGAACTCCCGGCTGAAAGAGACGCTTGACCCGTCACGGAAATAGAAGATGTTGAGACGGACAGCGTCCGGGTACTCTTCCTTATATTTATAAGTAATACAAGTCAGCGGTCTCGCCTCCCCTGTCTTTCCGTCCAGATGGACGATCCTGTGTTCCAGCAACTGACACCGGTCTCCGAACAGTTCCACGACCGCCCAGACAGGGCCGGCTCCGGCGCCGAACATAACCCCGATGTTCTCCCCGTCCTTGACTTTCCCGTCAGCGCATCCCGCAGTCAGTTTGAACACGTTCTGAACATCGGCCTCAAGAACCGTGTCTGAATCGTCCACCCTGACCAGAACAGTGGCCGATTCGGCTGTCACCACAGTGCCATCCTGCTTCTTGGCGGAAGCCTTGGTCTCCAGACGGTACAGTCCCGACTTAGGAATCGTTATTCCTATCTTCTTGCCGGACAGAGCCTTGCCAGAAACGACTTCCCCGCCGTCAGCGTCTTTCAATGAATATTCCACCTCAACCGGACACAAGAGATTTCCCTCTCCGGTAGCGTGAATCCTGAATGTCACCTCGACCTTGTCCCCTGACACAATAAATGAAGCATCGCGTCTGTCTTCTTTTCGCAAAGAGACTCTGCCGCCCACAGCGTTCCCGACCTCGGCGCTTAGGTCAAAACTATCAAGGACGAAAACCCTTCTGGAGAAGTCTCTGGTCTCACCTGTAGCGTCGGTCACCTTGACTGTCACCGAATACTCCTTCAGGTAGTCATAGAGCCCTTTGCTGGTGTCTGTAATCTTGCTGGTCGCGAAACGTATGGTAAATGTACCGTCATCGTCCAAAGACAAAATCCCTGAAAAGTATCTCTTGTCATACTTGTCAACCGTGTAGGACACAGAGGCCGAAGACAGCGAATGCCCGCTGAAACTGAACACCCTACCCTTCACCTCGACAGTGTCGCCACGGAAGTAGAGCCTGTCAATATCATCAAAGCTGAGGTCGTAGGTGGGCAGGATGAACTCGTCCACGGTTATGGACCGCGAAACGTCAACGCCGGCACTTGTGATGTGAATCCGGTAGCTTCCGTTCTTTCCGCCAGCCGGCAGGTCAAAAGAAGAGGCCACAGAGCCATATTCATTAGTGGCAAGTTCAATCCCGCAGACTGTCTTCCCGTCAGGATTGACAAGTTCGGCCTTCACCTTCTCTCCGGCCTTGAAGACCCGTAGATTCCCGGTGTGCCGTCCTCTGTAGAGCACCGCCTTGAAAGAGATCGTCTCTCCCGGATTGTAGGCCGATTTGTCAGAGAACACGGCACAGAACGCCCCCGGGTCTGCGTCTTGGTCACGAACAGCCAAATCTCTGCCATAGATGTAATGAGAATCGGATTTGTGAAGGAACCCTTCGGAATCCCGGCACGAGGCGACAAGCTCATTCCCCGCATCTTGTTTAATGGCATTGGCGACAGCCTCCGGCAATGGCGTGAACCCGTCCTTTGCAAGCGGCACATCAGACACCTTGACGACAGAGGAGCCGGAGCGGAAAAGTTCCAGATCCACCTTCTCCAAAGGCTTTCCGGTAAGGTAGTCGGCGACATAGAATCTCTTTCCCTCGCTGTCATCACGAACCGCGATGGAAAGGGTCTTAGGAGTCCACTGGGCCGTTTCCGAAACCTTGCCGTTCTTCATCTTGATGACATAGTCCCCGTCATCGCATTTCGGAATCCCGATCCTCACAGTGTCAAGCACGAAGAAACTCTTTTGAGGGTTAGTCACTGTCTTCTTCAGCAAAGGCTTCGCATCCTTGGCATCCAAGGACATCTCCACGCTGACCTTGTCCAGATTGCGGAAAGTCAGAATCATCTCATTGCCGGAGAACGAAGCCCGGACTTCCTTTCTTTCAAGGGATTCCATCAACTGTTTGAAATCATCCACATTCCCGGCAATCCGCTCTTCCACACCATTCTTGTACGAGCGGCGTTCCTTCTCGGCTGACTTGCAGGCTTCGAACAACGCTTTGTAAGACTGTTCGAGCGAGGCGGAGGCTGATTTTCCCAGTGTCGGATCAGATTCCACACGGTCATTCTTTCTCGAAAGGCTGTCTAATTGACCCCTCAACAGGAGAGCCTTGGCGTACAGCGATATGGCCTTGCCGTCGTACTTGCTGATAAATTCCCTACAGGCGGCCATCCTCTCTGACTTTCCTTTGTCAGTGTATGAGAATCTCTTGTCGGCGATCTGCCGGTACTCAAGGTATGCGGCCTTCGGGTAAGCGCCGCCGAGATAGTCTTGAAGAAGAGGCAGAGCCTTCTGTGAGTTACCCTCCTGGACGAGAGTCCAGAGAGTATATTCATAGTCATCCTTGAACATTCCTGTCCAAAGGTCATTGAAAGCCCCTGAGTAGAACCTCGGGTTGCGGCCAGCCTGAAGTCTCGCCTTGTTGACGAGGACGAAGTCGGTCAGAGAAGCGGCGCTCCCGCGATCGAACGTGTGCTTGAACGTCACAATCGGTTCGGCATAGTCGGCGATCTCCTTGTCCAGCCATTCCCTGTACTCTTTCCTGACTTTCCAATTCATAGAAATCTCGACATTCACCTTTTGTGTCGCCGCGTCGAAGAAGTCATAGTGCAGTCTCTCTGCCTTGGCCTTGGAGATGATCTTGTCCAAAACGGCAGAGGCCTCCTTTGGTTTGTCAGCCTTGACGGCGGCGGAATATTCATCCCAAAGGGAGGTCAGCAGATGTCCCTGACCATCCGGTTTGTTGTCAGCGTCTTTTCTCGTCAACGCAAAAGATGTTATCGCAGCGGCGCAAAGAATGGCCACAAAGACAGAGATCAAAAGCATTCTGGTCTTCATTGTTATTTGTCATTTAATTATGTTCTCAAAATCCTTCCCCGCAAAAACCTTGCATTAGTAGAATGAAAGCGGCGCTTCGACAAGCTCAGCGACCGCGAAGTAGCAGCAACCTGCCAAACAGGCTCAGCGACCGCAGGGCAGCGACAACCTGCTCGGCCGGGAAGGCCGGTTGGTGAGCCTGCCGAACCACCGGCGCTACACCTTGAGCGACCCGAGAATACGCACGGCCTCGCTCACGAGATAGGTGCTGCCACCGACATAGATCAGCGGGAACGCGCAACCGCTCCCCTCCGGCTTCCGGGAAGTCTCCCTCGCCAAGTTTATCGCCATCGAAAGCGCCTCCCGCACATCCGGAGCGTCATAAATCCTGCTTGCGGACCTTCCTACGGACACGCAGAAAGCCCGGTAGCGCTCAGTCAGTTCCTTTTCCGGAAGCGCCCTGTGGATCTCAGGATTAGTGAATATGCAGGTGGCGTCCTCGGGAATGAGCGGCATTATGCCATCCAGATCCTTGTCAGCCATAATCGCATAGACCAGAATCAGGGACGAACACTCGCCGTCCTCGACCATAGAGCGGAGCTGGGCGAAATTCTCCCTGAGCGCGGCCGGATTGTGACCGATGTCGGCGATGATGTACGGCTGCAGCGAAAGCCTTTCCCAACGGCCGTGGAAATCCATCCGGGAGGCCGCGCGTTCTATCGCCTGGATGACCGCCTCGGAATCCGACAGACCGGCATACGCTGGCATATTCATCAACAGATCCACCGCTGCCAGAGTGGTGCGGAGGTTTTTCCTCTGGTACTTGCCCCGAAGATCCATCTGCCGCAGAATCTCCTCGCTCCGCCCCCAAAGGGAAGGCTCAGAATCCTCGGCGAAGAAAAGCGGGCATCCGACTTCGGCGGCCTTGGACTCAAAGACAGGCCGCGTCTCAGGAAGGTACTCCCCGACAAGCGCGGGAACACATTTTTTGAATATCCCGGCCTTCTCTCCGGCGATCTTTCCAAGCGTGTCGCCGAGCAGGGCGCAATGATCCAGCGCAATGCTCGTGACCACCGACAGGTCAGGCGTGATGACATTGGTGCTGTCCAGACGGCCTCCAAGCCCCACCTCAATCACGGCCACATCCACCTTGTTGTCAGCGAACCACTTGAACGCCATTCCGGTGGTGATCTCGAAGAAAGACAGGCTCAGGGAATCCATATCGGACTCATACCTGCAAAGGAAGTCATAGACATATTCCTCCGGGACAAGCTCCGTCACCGCCCCGGCGGAAACGGCCTGACCCGCTCCGACGGAAGGGGCTGCTATCCTCATCCTCTCGCGGAAATCAATGATGTGCGGAGACGTGTAGAGTCCCACCTTCAGCCCACAGGCCGAAAGAGCAGATGCGAGCATATTCGCCACCGACCCCTTTCCGTTTGTTCCGGCGACGTGGATGGTCCTCAACGAGAGGTGAGGGTCGCCGAGAACGGACTCGAACCTGAGCATCTGGTCAAGACCTGGCTTATAGGCATCCTTGAAAGGGACTTTCTGAACCGAAGGAAATCTGGTGAAGATCGCCTCCACCTTGCTTTTATAGTTGCTTTTGGAAAATGGCTCCATTATTCTGTCTGATGTACTGATGTTTTGAACTAAACTCAAATTTACTTAATTTTACGGACATATTCTATCGGAATGAAAGAAAAAACCTCAGCGCTTCATTCGAAGTACATCATCGACGGAGTCTCCAGACAGCTGACTCCGGCGGAAATGCTTGATGACTGCCTTGCGTCAAAAGGTGCGGAGATCGTCCGCGCGGACGAAGGAGCGGAACCGATCGTTGACGAAAGCACCGATCCGTCCCCGTCGCTGAAAAAGATTCAGGATCAGGACATAAACGGCTATCTGGCCAAAGTGGTCTCGCTTTCGGGCGATCCGAGGCCGTTCTCGGTCTCCTTCCCGGAGTCCTGCACCAAAGCCCTGATAGCCAAGGCACTGCTGGACGCTATCTGGATGAACGGAAGGTTCAAACTCAGCGACCTGACCTTAGCGGCAAGGTGGCGGTGGAACAGCAGGCCTCTCGGCAATATGGCGGCGTTCTACGCCTCGGCGGAGGCCACGGCCGACTACATCAATGATTTGGGAATATGTCTGAGCGGGTACTCGTTTTCCGAAAGCGCCCGACTCTGCCAGGCCTCGTTCAAGGTAGGGGCTTCCGACAAAGGCGACACGCAGGAGGAAGACGACATATTCCTGCCAGGGGACGCTCCGTTCGGCAGCGAACATCCTACATTGGGCAGGCGGAGGGCTGTTCCGGACAAACTTTCGGCCGACCCTGACAGCTGGATAATCTACGTTCCGTTCGACGGATGCGCCTTCCGGCTCGGCGGCTCGCTTCTGTGCGACGCTCTCGGACAGAACGGCGACAACTTCCCTGAGATCGGAGACGCTGACTATTTCATTGACTGTTACGAGGTTGTCCGCGAGTTTGTGGAGGACAAGGTCACCGTCTCGGCCGTCACCGTGGGCGACGGGGGGCTGTTGGCAGCATTGAAGTCGATGTGTTCGGCCGAGACAGGGGCGGACATCGACATAAGCGGGATAATGAGAGCCTACGGCGAGAAGGACAGAGTCCGCGTCCTTTTCTCCGAAGTTCCCGGAGCCATCATCCAGATCAAGGACATCGACTACGACTACATCGACGCCGAGTTCCTGCTCCAGGACATCGCCTACTACCCTATCGGCCATCCCGTTCCCGGCTCCGGCGAAGTCAACGTCAAGTCTGGATGCTCCGGCGGAATCTCCGGCATCCTCCAGTCCCTGCTCGCCTGCCAGGCCTCCGAAGGCGAGGATTGAGAAGGCGCATAACAGGAGCGGCTACAGGGCCGCTTTCTTTCGATATTCAGTAGGGGTGGTGCCGGTATGGCGCTTGAAGAACTTGGTCATTGTGGCGAGATCAACCACCAGAAAGTGGAGACGTTGGAGAAAGCCGTGCGAAGCACGTGGATGCTGATGAAGGACGGAACCACCAGCTACCTTGAGGTGCTGACCGCCCGGCAGACCCTGCTTCAGGCGCGGCTGGCGGAAGTGTCCGACAAGTACGAGGAGATTCAGGGGGTCATAAGCCTCTACAATGCCCTCGGCGGGGGTGCTGAATAAGCATTTTCGGGCCGCCTCCTTGACAATCAGCGATTTTTTGCATAACTTGGCGTGGAAATCGCAGAGCCGTGGGACGGCCTGTGGATTTCCACATTAAAACCACAATAATTCACCAACGGATTTTGAATATGGCAAGATACGCTGACACTCCGAGGAAAGGAGAGGGCGGCAGGAAGCCCAAAATCTTTGTTCTTGACACGAACATCATCCTGCACGACTGCAAAGCCATCCGTAAGTTTCAGGACAACGACCTGGTCATTCCGATCGCCGTCATCGAGGAACTCGACAAATTCAAGAAAGGCAACGACACCTTGGCTTTCAACGCCAGAGGCTTTATGAGGGACATCGACCGGATCACCGACGGCAAGTCCTTCGGAAAGTATGGAGTCCCTATCGGCAAGGGGCTGGGAAACATCCGGATAGACCCCGGTCATCCATTCCCGGACACGATGAAGGGAATGTTCTTCGATGACATCCCGGACCACAGGATTCTCGCCACCGCCATCTGGGTCAGGGACAATAATCCCGACAGGTTCGTGGCGCTTGTGACCAAGGACATCAACCTCAGGATGAAGGCGAAGGCCGCCGGAATGGAGGTTCAGGACTACCTGACCGACAGAATCGAGGAGGACAAGATAGAGAACTCCAACAAGGAGGTCCAGTACCTCTCCGGCATCAAGCCAGAGGCGATCCAGAACCTGGCCTACAGCCCGGACACTTCCGTCGATTGGAAAGATGTCACCAGGACGAAGCCTAAGGCCAACCAGCTCTACAAGGTCAGGAGCGGAGACAACACCCTATGCGCCAAGTTTGACGCCGGGAAGGGACGGATAGTTCTGATCAAGAACAGGGAGGCTTACGGAATACGCCCTCGCAACGACGAGCAGAAGTTCGCCCTTGACGCCTGCCTTAATCCTGACATCCAGCTTGTCTCACTGACCGGAGGGGCCGGTACGGGAAAGACGCTCATAGCCCTCGCCGCGGCGCTGGAGCAGGCCAAGGATTTCGACCAGATCATCCTGACAAGGCCTACGGTGGTGCTTGGCAACCAGGAGATCGGATTCCTGCCGGGTGACCAGAAGACCAAGATGAGTCCGTTCGTCCAGCCGCTGATGGACAACCTGAATGTCATCAAGGCCCAGTTCCGCCCTTCAAGCAAGGAGGCCTTGAGAATCGAGGCGATGCTGAAGGAGGAGAAACTGCTGATCTCTCCTTTGGCCTACATCAGGGGCAGAAGTCTCGGCAGGGTGTTCCTCATCTGCGACGAGGCCCAGAACCTCACCCCGAACGAGGTGAAGACAATCATCACGAGGGCCGGGGAAGGGACAAAGATGGTGTTCACCGGGGACATATTCCAGATCGACCAGCCTTATCTGGACCAATGGTCCAACGGAGTGTCGCACCTTAATGAGAAAATGGACGGGCAGAAACTCTTCGAGCATATATTCCTGAGGATCGGTGAGAGAAGTGAGCTTTCCGACATCGCGTCGCGCCTTTTGTAATTGTATTCCCAAAGATTTTTAGTATTTTTGTAGTCTGTATTTATTGGAACGTCTATAAAACAAATTCTTAATAATATGTTCGACAAGAAGAAAAGAGTCTATCGTTTCGGTGGGAAGACCGCCGAGGGCGACGGACAGATGCGTGAGCTCCTTGGAGGAAAGGGAGCCAATCTGGCCGAGATGAGCAAGCTTGGGATGCCGGTTCCGGCCGGTTTCACCATTACAACCGAATGCTGCGCCGAGTACTATTCACTCGGCGGAGGCTACACCGACGACCTCAAGAGAGAGGTGGCCGAGGCCTTGAAGGCGACCGAGACCGTTATGGGAAAGAAGTTCGGCGATCCTTCAGACCCGCTTCTCGTAAGCTGCCGTTCCGGCGCCAGAAGCTCTATGCCTGGAATGATGGACACAATCCTCAACATCGGTCTTTGCTCCGCCACCCTTCCGGGAATGATCCAGAAGACCGGCAACCCGAGGTTCGTCTATGACGCTTACAGGCGTCTCATTATGATGTATTCAGACGTCGTGATGGAGAAGGCCGAGGGCATCGAGCCTGCCGACGGACAGGGTATCCGCCAGCAGCTTGACAGGATGATGATGGAACTCAAGGAGAAGAAGGGCTACAAGTCCGACACCGACATCACCGCCGACGAGCTCAAGGATCTCTGCGAGAAGTTCAAGGCGAAGGTAAAGGAGGTTCTCGGAGTCGAGTTCCCTGACACCGCCGAGGCTCAGCTTTGGGGTTCTATCGGAGGCGTGTTCAAGTCCTGGAACGGAAAGAGGGCCATCGCCTACAGAAGAATCGAGAAGATTCCTGATGACTGGGGAACAGCCGTCAACGTGCAGTCAATGGTGTTCGGAAATATGGGTAACACCTCCGCCACAGGTGTCGCTTTCTCGCGTAACCCTGCCAACGGAGACAACAAGTTCTACGGAGAGTGGCTCATCAACGCCCAGGGTGAGGATGTAGTCGCCGGAATCCGTACTCCTAACCCTCTCAACGAGGCCACCAAGACTGAGAAGAACAAGGATCTCCAGTCACTCGAGACCGCTATGCCTGAGGTTTACAAAGAGCTTGACGACATCCGTCTGAGACTTGAGCAGCATTTCCACGATATGCAGGACATCGAGTTCACGATCCAGGAGGGACATCTTTGGATGCTCCAGTGCCGTATCGGTAAGAGAACCGGTCTCGCCGCTCTCCAGATGGCTATGGATATGGTGGACGAGAAGATGATCGACGAGAAGACCGCCGTGATGAGGGTTTCCCCTTCACAGCTCGACGAGATTCTCCACCCGATCCTCGACCCTGCGTCAGAGAAGAAGTCCAATGTTCTCGCCATCGGTCTTCCTGCCTCTCCGGGCGGAGCCGTAGGTCAGGTAGTGTTCACTTCCGAGGCCGCTATGGAGGCCGCCGCCAACGGCAAGAAAGCCATCCTCATCCGTGAGGAGACATCCCCTGAGGACATCGAGGGTATGCGCGCCGCGGCCGGAATCCTTACCACCAGAGGAGGTATGACCTCACACGCCGCTCTTGTGGCCCGTGGATGGGGCAAGTGCTGCATCGTAGGCTGCGAGGCTATGAAGATCAATTTCGAGGCGAAGACCGTTTCCTTCGGCGACGTTGTGTTCAAGGAAGGTGACTGGATGAGCCTCAACGGAACAAAGGGATTCGTCTATGGCGAGAAAATCGACACGATGGACGCTTCGGAGAACCCTATGTTCATCAAGTTTATGTCAATCGTTGACAAGTTCCGCAAGATCGGAGTCAGGACCAACGCCGACACACCTGAGGACGCTCAGAAGGCCCTCAGCTTCGGTGCCGAGGGTATCGGTCTGTTCCGTATCGAGCACATGTTCTACGGCGCCCACTCTGAGGCTCCACTCGCCAAGCTACGCAAGATGATTCTCTGCGACACCGACGAGGAGAGAAAGGCCGCTCTTGCCGAGCTTGAGCCTTACATCAAGGCTTCCGCCAAGAGCACTATGAAGATTATGGACGGCAAGCCGGTTGTCTTCCGTCTGCTCGACCCGCCTCTCCACGAGTTCGTTCCTAAGACCGAGGAGAAGAAGCAGGAGCTTGCCAAAGAACTGGGAGTAACCGTCGGAGAGATCGAGAAGCGCGGCGAGGCTCTTCACGAGGTCAACCCTATGATGGGTCACCGCGGAGTCCGTCTGCATATGTCCTACCCTCTCATCGCCGAGACTCAGTACAGGGCCATCTTCACGGCCACAGCCGAGCTTCAGCAGGAGGGCTTCAACCCTCACCCGGAGATTATGATCCCTGTCACGATCTCCGCCCGTGAGCTTAGCTTCCAGAGAGCGATCTGCGACAAGGTCAAGGCTGAGGTCGAGGGCACTACCCGTCAGTTCATCCTCTACAACTTCGGTACTATGATCGAGATCCCTCGCGCCGCCCTGACCGCCGACAGGATGGCCCGCGCCGCCGAGTTCTTCTCATTCGGTACCAACGACCTCACACAGATGACCTTCGGTTTCTCTCGTGACGACATCGGAACCTTTATGGGTGAGTACCTTGGCAACAAGATCCTCGACGCCGATCCGTTCCAGACCATCGACACCAAGAGCGTCGGCAGGCTGGTTGAGTTCGGCATCCAGGCCGGACGTTCCAAGAGGCCTGACCTCAAGTGCGGTGTCTGCGGAGAGCACGGTGGTGATCCGGCGTCAATCCGTTTCTTCAACAAGATCGGTGTTGACTACGTTTCCTGCTCACCGTTCCGTGTGCCTATCGCCCGTCTGTCAGCCGCCCAGGCTGCCATCGAGCAGAGCAAGTAATTAAAGGCTCAACATACTATCAGAGAATCCGTTCCTTGATGGAGCGGATTCTTTTTTTATGAATATACACGAGTGCGGAATCTGAATATCTCGGCTGCGCCATCGATGAATTAGGGGGTCGCGAAAAATTTTCCCATCACCAATTTTTCACGTTACAAAAATTGGTGATGGGAAAATTTCTTCGCGCTGGTTCGTCCCCTACCTTGAACCTAAGTAGAGGAAGACCATGCCTAAGAGGACGAGGGCGAGGTCGATGGCTTTGCTGCGGAGGTTCTTCTCCTTGAAGACAAGGGCGGCGAAGAGGAAGCTTACTATGACGCTGCCTCGGCGGATCATCGAGACGATCGAGATCATCGCGCCTGGGAGCGACAGGGCATAGAGATAGACGAAGTCGGCGACACTCAGGAATATGGAGATGAACACGATCGACCAGCGCCACTTGAACGGCGTGGTCTTTTTCCGGTGCGGATACCAGACGAGCAGCAGCATAATGCCCATCATCCCGCATTGATAGATGTTGTACCAGCTTTGGACGGTCATCTTGTCCAAGGCCAGACCGTCAGGATCCATAAGGAACTTGTCGTAGAGGCCGCTGATCGCTCCGAGGACAGCGGCTCCCACAACGGTGTAGATCCAGACATTATGCTCGAAATCAATCCCTTCCTTCTTTCCGCTGCGGCTCAGCATAAAGAACGAGACAACAGCCAGCAGAACTCCTATCCATTGGAGGTAATTGAGTTTCTCGCCGAAAATGAGCATCGCTCCGACAAGCACCATCACGGGGCGGGTGGCGTTGATCGGACCGACGATGGTCAACGGAAGATGCTTCATTCCGTAGTAACCCAAAGTCCAGGAACTCAGGACAATGACACTCTTGAGAAGAATCCATCGCTGAACCGCCCAGCCGCCATATTCACCGACTTTCAGGATGCTGTCGTCAAGCGCTCCGGTGGTGTAGGACAGCAGAATGAAGGGAATGAATATGAGAGAGCAGAACAGTGTGTTCAGGAACAGCACCGGAATGACCGCATTACCGCCGAGGGACTCCTTCTTAAAGGAATCGTAGAAGCCTAAAAGTACAGCGGACAGAAAAGCAAGTGATAGCCACATAGCACGTAATCACAAAGTAGTCAAAAACTTGAGATGGCATTGAATCAGCGGCCGCCTCCTCCTGAGCCGCCGCCGGAGAATCCTCCGCCGCCTCCCCAGGACGACATTCCGCCACCGCCGCTCCAGGATGATCCCGAATTGCCAGAAAGGGAAGACTCGTAGGTCACCGCAGCCGTGTTGAAGTTGCGGGAAGTCATATTGATCATACTCCAGATCACCATATTCGTGGTATCATCCTCAAGCAGCCCTGAGACGGAGGACAGGGTGAAATATTCCGGACATACCTTGCGGAAGTCCTTTATCAGCTGATCCGCAATGCCGTAGAGAGCGGCGAAGATCAGGTAGTTGTTCCAAAGTTTGACCTCGACAACACCTCTGTCCTTTATCAGGGTGAAGTCCTTGAGGAACCTTCGCAGACCGAAGACCTGACGAGCCTCCTCCGGAGTCATAGTCCAGATGGTCGTCTTGCTCGGGAAAGGGATTGCTTTCTGTACCCATTTGTACAAGGTCTTGCCGTGCGAGTTCGCCCACCGCTTGAGTTCGTTCTTCTGAAGCAGACCATCCTGACCGGCCGCCTCCTTGATGAAGGAGTACAACTCTGCCTCAAGAGACGAGTCCAACCCCGAACTTTCCGCTTCGGAGATTTCCAAATCCTTGATTCTCATCACGGGTTTAGAGCCGTCACTGACTATCTCGAACGCACCTCGGTAGAAAAGCCTTGTGATGTAGGCGGCGATCAGACGTTCCCGCTCCTGCGCGGCGTTCCCGGAAAAGCATAGAAGAATGTTGGAGGAAGCGTCGAGATCGCCTCCGAGAGGTACGTCCCTGTACCAAGGGACATTCTTCATACGCCCTCCCAACAGTTCCCTTTTACGCTTGATTGTCCCAACGATGACTTTCAGAGATCCATAGACAGCCAGCACCACGCCAAGACCGACCAGAATTCCGAGCCAAAAGTCACCCTTGTCTTTCTCCGGCTCACGGTAGTCGCTGTCCTCCATAGCCCTCCGCCTGACCTCGTCAAAGGTCTTGTTCTCGACCAAAGCCGGCTGGAAAATGCCTTTCTCGAAGCCGACCAAGGTGATCAGGGCGCTCTCCCTGACGAAAGGCTCGCTCGAACGGGCGACCACCGCCCCGTCCTCAACGCGGATCTCACCCCGGAATCCGAACGCCCAGACCTTCGTGTTGTCGGTCGTGAACTCAAAGCCCGGCTTGCGGATCGTGAGGATGACCGACCGAGGCGACGACCCTAAGTCACGGGCGACGAACATATAATTGAATCCGTCCATCTCCTCGTAGCCCTTGACAAGTCCGGTCAACAGGTAGCTGACAGTGTAGGTGTGCGCCCCGGAGGAACCCACTCCCCAGCAGACCTCGTAGCCGTCGGATTTGGTCACGAGTCCGCACCGTCCGGCCTTCGCGGAACGGCTACGGTTGATGTTCCATTCGCCTTCATTGAGATATTCCCTGCCGGTCTCGTCCCGGACCCGCAAATCCTGAATGGTCATCCGTCCCAGATTATCGACAACAAGATACCATTCGGTAATGTCATCGGAAACATCTATGCGCCACGTCTCCGCCACCGTGGCCGAACCGTCATCACGCAGCGTCACGTTGATTCTCAACGAGTCAACGTCGCTGCCCGCGCAAAGCGGAACAGCGACGAGCGACAGGACGGCGGCCAGGAAAAATGCCTGAACCCTCCTCATTGTCTTACTTGTTGAATATGTCCGAGACCGAAGGGGCGTTGGCTACCGTCGGATCCTCCGGAAGGAGGTCACGGGTGGTGAAATGCAGCATAGAGGCCACCATAGAGGAAGGCCACTGGCGAACCATCATATTCATTTTGGTCACGCAGTCGTTATAGACCATCCTGCTGAGGCGGACCTTCTCCTCGTAGTCCTTGATGTCGCCCATCGTCTTGACAAACACCGTGTTGGCTCCTAACTGCGGGTACTGCTCGGCGACGACGTTGAGCCGTCCGACAACAGATCTGAGCGAAGCCTCGCTCTCCGCTAATTCGGCCGGATTAGTGACCTGGGCGGAACGCTTAGAGACCACATCCACCAGCGTGTCGTGCTCGTACTTGGTGTATTGCTTGGTCATCTCAACCAGATTCGTCACGGCGTCCCATCTGGACTTCATCTGCACGTTGATCTGGCTGAACGCGTTTTTCATCTTCTCCTCCAGGCTGACAAACTCGCGCTGCGCGTAGAAGATGTAAATGAATATAATCGCCAGCAGGACGATTATCACCAAGACTGTTGTTGACATAAAATTCTCCTTTAAAGGTTAATAATAAGGTTATCAATAATTTGAATATTCCTGTTCGGCTATCCCACCACCCAGACGAGGACGTGGTTGTCGAAGGTCATATATTCAAGTTCAAACTCTTCCTCGTAGCCGTCCTTGTGGATGAAGGTAGCGTCAAGCTCGCCCTCCCCTTTCGGGCGGAAGCGCTCGACCTCGATCTGCTCGGCGAAGTTCACCCTGTAGGCGGAGAGTCTTTTGAATATCGCCTCCTTGGCGCACCAGTAGATGGCCAGCTGCTCGTTCCTCTTGTCATCATCGAGGTCTTCCAGTTCGTCCTCCGAGAGAGCCTTGCGCTCGACAGCGGAGAAATCCCTGGACAGGGACTCGATGTCGATGCCGACGTCCTCGTTGTCGTTGAGGATGACGGCCACGTACTTGTCCGTGTGCGTGATGCTTATGTTGGTGACGCTGTTCTCAAGGTAAGGCTTGCCGTTGTCGTGGTGGCTAAGATAGACCTTCTCCCCGAACAGCTCGCACAGAAGCGCCCTCACCGCCAGCCTCTGCTTGCGGAGAGACTCGTTGCTGATGAAAGAGATCTCTTCCATCTCGTCCGAAGGGACGGACGCAAGTTCCCGAAGTTTATCTTCAGTCTCTGTTATCTGCCAGACCCCGATAAGGGATCTTGACTCTTCCAATTCCTTTTTTAGATATAGTGCCATAATTTAATAGTTCAGAATAGATAACGACAAAACGCCCGACTTCCTCAGAAGCGGGTGAATCAACGATTGTTCACAATTAAAGCAACACGACAGCGGGTCCTCCGATCGGGGGTCCGCCTTTGATTTGCTGTCTGTCAGAATAGAACTGGGAGGCTCCATATAATCTGTTAATCTTTATCTGTCAACCGCGCCGGGCGCATCGTTAACCTTGCAAATATAATGATTTTTTGATTTAGAACGAAAATACAATGGAATTTGTTATCTTTGTGACGCTTTTGAAAATCTATGATTTTTAACATAAAAATTTTCTACTATGGGATTTTTGACAAATGAAAAGCTGGTCATCGTCGGCGCCGCCGGTATGATCGGCTCAAACATGGCTCAGACCGCTATGATGCTCAAACTCACACCGAACCTTTGCCTTTACGATGTGTATGAGCCAGGTCTGAAGGGCGTTGTCGCCGAGATGAACCACTGCGCTTTCGAGGGTGCCAACATCACCTGGACCACCGATCCGGCCGTCGCCTTCAAGGACGCAAAGTACATCATCTCCTCAGGCGGAGCCCCTCGTAAGGAGGGTATGACCCGTGAGGATCTTCTCAAGGGCAACTGCCAGATCGCCGAGGACTTCGGTAAGAATGTCAAGAAGTACTGTCCTGATGTCAAGCACGTTGTCATCATCTTCAACCCTGCTGACCTTACCGGTCTCGTAGTGTTCCTTCACTCAGGCCTCAAGCCTTCACAGGTCACTACTCTCGCCGCCCTCGACTCAACTCGTCTCCAGACCGAGCTGGCCGCTGAGTTCGGCGTTCCTCAGTACAAGGTCACCGGCGCCCACACCTACGGTGGACACGGCGAGGCTATGGCAGTCTTCGCTTCCAAGGTTAAGATCGACGGCAAGCCTCTCTCAGAGATGGGTCTTTCAGCCGAGAGATTCGAGGCCATCAAGCAGGCTACCATCCAGGGTGGCTCCAACATCATCAAGCTCCGCGGCCGCAGCTCCTTCCAGAGCCCTGCCTACAACGCTGTCAAGATGATCGAGGCCGCGATGGGCGGTGAGGAGTTCACCTGGCCTGCCGGAACCTACGTCAACAACGAGAAGTACCAGAATGTGATGATGGCTATGCCTACCGTCATCAACAAGGACGGCGTAAGCTTCACCAACCCAGAGGGTACAGAGGAGGAGATGGCTGCCCTTCAGGCTTCCTACGAGCACCTCTGCAAGATGCGTGACGAGATCATCACTCTCGGCATCATCCCTGAGATCAAGGACTGGAAGAAGGCCAACGAGAACCTCTAATCGGTTTTTGAGAATGAATAAAGGCGGGGCCGGATGCGGTCCCGCCTTTTTCCGTTTCCACGCCCCCAGCACTTCAAGCAAAAAAATAAAAGCAACTTCCCATAAATGTACTATTTTTGTAGTTTGAAGCCCTCGATACATTTGAGTATTTTTGAATATTATGGTAAAAAGGCTGATAGCGTTGATTATGGCGGGGATGCTCATAGCGTCCGGTCAAGTATATTCACAAAACAGGAAAGAGGTCAAAGCTGCTGACGGCGAATTGATTGACGCGGTGGCGGCGATGGACAACGGACGGTACAAGGAAGCCAAGGAGAGGTTGGAGAGGCTCACGGCGGCCGCACCGCTGAACGACGCGGCTTTCTACTATCTTGGAATGTGCGACCTCTACCTCAACGACGTCCAGAATGCGAAGGCGGCCCTGAAAAAGGCCTCCGAGATCGACCCCACCAACTTCTGGTACAAGGAAAGGCTCGCGCGGGCATATTCAATGACGGGAGAGGACGACCTCACCATCGCGACCTACGAGGAACTGCTGAAGGATTTTCCCAAGAAGAACGACATCTACTTCACGCTTGTCAACCTCTACCTCAAGCAGAACCGCTACGACAAGGCTCTCTCGGCGATGGATCAGATCGAGAACGTGTTCGGAAAAAGCGAGAGCGTCACGGCCACAAGGTACGACATCCTGCTTCGCCAGAACAAGCCGGAAGAGGCGCTCAAGACCCTGACCGACTACAACAAGGAGTTTTCATCCCCCTACGTCCTGACCAAGCTCGGCGACCATTCGATGGCTGAATATAAAGACACGGCCGCCCTGTCCTACTACCGCGAGGCGCTGGACCTGCAAAGCGGGTATATGCCGGCCTTGCTCGGAGAAGCCGAGGTATATCGCATCCGCCGGAACTTTCCGGACTTTTTCAGGACAATGAACCAGTTCATCACCGACGAGACAACCGAAGTCCAGGCCAAGACACAGTACCTGGATATGCTCGTCAGGCGTTCTGACCCAAGGTTCATCCAGAATGTCAAGCCTCAGATAGACACATTGTTCGACAATCTCGTGCTGGCCCATCCGTCAGACAGTTCGGCGCTCACCGCGGCGGGACTGTACTGGTACTCGACCGAAAGGCAGGACAAGGCGCAGAGCCTGCTGCACAGGAATATGTCCCTGCATCCGGAAAGCCTTGGAGCGACCGCGACCTACATCCAGCTTCTCGGCTACCGGAAAGACTGGGACGCGCTTGAGAGGAACTGCGACAGCGCATTGGTCAGATTCCCGAAGGAGACATCCTTCCTCGAGATGAAGAACGTCGCCTGCTACAACAGGAAAGACTGGCAGGGAATCATAGACAACAACAAGAGAATCATCGAGATAGCCCAGGGGGACACATCAGTGACAATCCCGGCGCTCTCCAGCATAGGCGATATGTACCACGAACTGGGAAACGAGAAGGAGGCCTTCAAGGTTTACTCTCAGGTCCTGAAAATCAACCCGGACTACGCTCCGGCGCTGAACAACTACGCCTACTATCTCGCCCTGAAGGGAAGCAAGCTCAAGAAGGCCTGCGCGATGAGCAGGAAAACCGTGGAGAAAGAGCCTGACAACCCTACCTACCTGGACACCTACGGATGGATCCTTCACCTTTTGGGAAGAGACCAGGAGGCCAAGACGCAGTTCAAGCACGCTATGCTCTACGGGGCGAAGGAAAGCGTCACTTGCCTTGAGCATTACGCCACCGTTCTGGAGGCGCTCGGCGAGACTGACCTCGCCAAAGTCTATAGGACGTTGGCGGCCAACAAAAAAGACGAGGGAGCTGAATAATGAAGTCTCGCGCGGGAATATTCATTCTGATTGCCACAGCCGTTCTGACGTGGCATATTCCGGCATATTCACAGGACACAAGGTCGCAGGAGGCACGCAAGGCACGACTGCAGAAGGAGATAGAGATTCTTGACGCGCAGCTGAGAAGCAACGAGGCTAAAAGCGCCGGAGCGCTGAACAGCCTCGCTCTCATCAGCGGGAAAGTCGAGTCACGAAGGAAACTCATCGCCGAAAGTGACAGGGAGATTTCTGAATATTCCGACTCCATCCGTGTCAAGGAAAAGGAAATCAAGGCGATACAGTCCAGACTGGACACCCTGTCCTACCACTACGCAAGGCTTGTCCGCAGCGCTTACGTGAACCGCAGCCCCAAGATCTGGTATATGTACATCCTGGCCAGCGACAATGTCGGCCAGGCGTTCAGGCGCTACGGCTACCTCAGGGATCTCTCCAAGCAGATGAACGCCCAGGCGGCGAGGATCATCGGGATTCAGGACGAGCTTGAGGAGGAGAACGCCAAACTGAAGGCGCTGAAGAAGGATGCGGAGGCCGTCAAGGCGCAGAGGGTCAGCGAGATGAGCAAGCTCAAGGCAGAGGAGGAGGATTCCCGCAGGCTTGTCGCCAAGCTGAAAAGCAACAAGAGGAAGTACCAGAGCGATCTTTCCCGGAAGCAGCGCGAGGTGGAGGCCCTGAACAGGGAGATCGAGAGAATCATCCGGGAAGCCACTTCCGGTTCCGGCAAGAGTTCGTCCAAAACCGTGAAGCGCAAGCCGATAGACTACACTCTTGCCAAGAAATTCGAGGCGAACAAGGGCAGGCTTCCGTGGCCGGCCGAAGGGCCTGTGGTCGATCATTTCGGTCAGCGGTTCCACCCGGTTTACACCAACCTCAAGCTGCCGTTCAACAATGGAATCACGATCGCCCTCCCGGCCGGGACAGAAGTCAAGGCCGTGTTCGACGGGGTTGTGAAACAAATAGTTGTGATGCCGGGCTACAACAAATGCGTGCTTGTCCAGCACGGCAACTATTTCTCGTTCTACTGCAAGCTCGGAACAGTCAGCGTCAAGGCCGGAGACCAGGTCAAGACCGGACAGGCCGTCGGAACGGTAGATACGATAGGAGGAGAGACACAGCTGCATTTCCAGATCTGGTCAGGACGCACTCCGCAGAATCCGGAGACCTGGCTGAGGCCATAATTTACGAATATGAGACACGAGATCATCATAAAAGACCTGCAAGACATCGACAGAGCCGCGGGCGAGTTCCTTTCGCAGACGGAAGGGCATAAGATATTGGCTTTCTACGCTCCGATGGGAGCCGGCAAGACGACATTCACGACAGCCCTCTGCCGCAGACTCGGAGTCCGGGAGGACGCTGTCAGCTCACCGACTTTCGCCATTGTCAACGAGTACCGCACCGGCACGGGAGAGCCGATGTACCATTTCGATTTCTACCGCATCAATAAGATCGCGGAGGCGCTTGACATCGGTTTCTACGACTACATCGACAGCGGATGCCTCTGCGTTATGGAGTGGCCGGAGAACATCGAGGAGATTCTTCCGGAGGAGACACTCAAGGTTCACATCACGGTCAATCCTGACGAGTCCCGGACGGTTTCCTGGGAGGATTAATGTCGCTGAGCTTGTCGAAGCGTGGTCGCTGAGCTTGTCGAAGCGTGGTCGCTGAGCTTGTCGAAGCGCCCACCACCGAAGCACCGTCAGAACCCATCGAGATTAAGCCTGTCAAGAAACCTGTACCCCGCCGCCTCTCGTAGGAACTCCGGCCGAATCTCCTTCGACATCTCCAGATCGGCGATGGTCCTCGCGACCTTCAGAATCCGGGAATATGCCCGGGCGGAAAGCCCCAACCTTCCGATCAGCGTCTCCATCACCTTCCTGCACTCTTCATCCAAAGCGCAGTGCCTCTCCAACTGTCGGCCGTTCATCTCGGCGTTGGTGAACACCCCGTCCCCTGCCAAACGTTCCTTCTGGATCATCCTTGCCTTGAGAACCCTCTGAGCCACGACCTCGCTCGGCTCTCCTTTCCTGCGTCCGACAAGTTTGGCCGTGTCAACCGGATGAAGCCAGAGCTGGATGTCTATGCGGTCCATCACCGGGCCGGACAGTTTCGACAGATAATTCAGTCGCTGCCCCGGAGTGCAGCGGCATCGGTCACCTTCTCCGTAATAGCCGCACGGACAAGGGTTTGAAGCCGCCACCAGCATAAACGAAGCGGGATATTCAAGTTTGGACCGAAGCCGTGAGATTGTCACCTTCCGATCCTCCATCGGGCCTCGCAGAGCCTCAAGAACAGACTTGGGCATCTGACCATATTCATCAAGAAAGAGAATCCCGTTCTGGGCGAGCGTGACCTCTCCGGGGCGGATGTCGGCCCCTGCGCCGCCACCGATGATAGCAGGCAGGGACGCGCTGTAGTGCGGAGAGCGGAAAGGCCGCATCCGGATCAGGCCTATTCCTGAACCTTTCATCCCGGCGACCGAGTAGATCTTGCTCGTTACGACAGCCTCCTCCGTGGTCATCGGCGGTAATATTCCGGCCATCGCCTTGGCCAGAGAGCTTTTTCCGCTCCCCGGAGGCCCGACCATAATCAGATTGTGTCCTCCGGCGGCGGCGATCTCCACTCCCCTCTTGGCTCCCTCCTGCCCGATGATTTCCGAGAAGTCCATCACATCCTGACCGGAAGGTCTGCGGCAATGCGCGGCGCTTCTCGACAACTTTCTGTAAAGCCTTGTGTTCCAGACAAGAAGATCGCTGCAATCTTCCTTCCCCTCCAGAATCCTCAGCACATCAGTCAAAGTCTCCACCCCGAAAATCGACAACTCCCCGCACTCCGTAGCCTCCAAAGCCGAACGCAACGGGAGTATGCACCCGGAAAGGCCAAGGCTGACGGCAAGGTCAGCGAACGGGAGCGCCCCTTGAACCTCCCTGACAGAGCCGTCCAATCCAAGTTCCCCCATAATAAGGTATTTGTCCAGTCCCGGAAAGCATTTCTGCTCGGAAGCCGCCAGGATTCCCACGGCTATCGGAAGGTCGTACCCGCTTCCGTTCTTCCGCACATCCGCTGGAGCGAGATTTATCACTATTTTCTTTCCGGGAATCCTGAACCCCAAGGACTGGAGAGCCGTGATGGTTCTCAGAAGACTTTCCTTCACCGCCACATCCGCCAGTCCGACCAGATGTATTCCTATTCCCCTCGTGATGTCCACCTCCACGGTGACCGGGACAGCCTCGATACCGACGCACTTCGCCCCTAAAATGTCAATCAACATAGTTTGAGTTTATTTAAGTCCTTCCGCAAAGATGCGCCACAAAAACGTAAAAATTCAAAAGAAACAGAAAAATCGTCTTAAAAAACAGAAATATTTTTTCTTTTGGCCAAGACAAACTGTCACAACGGTGACTTTAGCCCCATTTTTGAGTATATTTGAGAGTTTTGTTTTTTATACAGAGTATGGAAAAGAATGAGATAACATTGTTCTGCGTCAATGACGGCAAGAACCATAGGATCGAGAAAGGACAGACGCTCAAGGATTTGGCGGACAAATGCTGCAAGTGCGTCACGGACAAGAAGACCGGACAGAAGTTCAATGTACTGGCGGCACTTGTGGATAACAAACTGAAGGAACTGAGTTTCAAGCCGGTAAACCTGCATCAGGTCGAGTTCATCGGCTACAACAATCCGGACGGGAGAAGAAGCTACGTGCGTTCGCTTTGCTTCGTGCTTCAGAACGCGGTCAGGGAACTTTACCCGGACAAGGTGCTGGTGATAGACCACTCGCTTCCGAGCGGACTCTACTGCGAGATCCGCGAGACCGGCAGGACGGATGACGGAAGAAGCAAGGTCTATTTCGCCACCGACGAGGAGATTGACAGAATCCGTGAGAAGATGAAGGAGATCGTGGCCAAGGATCTGCCGTTCACGAAAGTCAAGATGTTCTCCGAGGAGGCCGAGAAACTGTTCATAGCGAACAATCAGCCACAGAAAGCCGAACTTCAGAAGAGCCTCGGGACGTTCAGCTGCAGCGTCTATTATCTGGACGGCAGGGCGGACACCTTCCACGGACCGCTGATCCCATCCACCGGCTACCTCAAAGTCTTCGACATCAGCGGAGTAGGCAACGGATTCTGCCTACAGTCCCCGACATTGACCGACTTCGACAAGGTGATGCCGATGAAGCGCCAAGGGAAAATCTCGGCGGCGCTCAAGGAATATTCCGACTGGTGCTCGATCATCAACATCGGGAGCATCGGCACGCTGAACAAGGCCGTGAAAGACGGCAAGGCCGTCAGCATCATCAACCTGGCCGAGTCGCTCCACGAAAGGAACTACGCTAAGATAGCCGACAAAATCTACTCGGAAAGAGGCCTCAAGAGAATCGTGATGATCGCCGGTCCTTCCTCCAGCGGAAAGACCTCGTCCTCACTGCGCATCGCCCTCCAATGCAAGGTGCTGGGACTCAAGCCTAAGGTTATCGAACTGGACAACTACTTCGTGGACAGGGAGCACACACCTAAGGACGAGGACGGAAACTACGATTTCGAATCACTCCACGCGATGGATCTGGAGTTCCTCAACAAACAGCTGAACGAACTGCTTGAGGGCAAGGAAGTCGAGATTCCACGCTTCGACTTCAAGACCGGAAGCCGGGTCTTCGAAGGCAACAGGCTCCGTCTTGAGGACAAGGACATCCTGATTATGGAGGGAATCCACGCCCTGAACCCCGAGATGACCTCGGCGGTGGATGACTCAAGAATATTCAGAGTCTATGTCTCCGCCCTGACTTCGCTGAACATCGACGAGAACAACAATATGTCCACCTCTGACAACCGCCTGCTCCGCCGTATGGTGCGTGACAACCGCGTCAGGGGAATCACTCCTGAAGAGACGATTATGAGATGGAACAGCGTGCGCCGCGGGGAAAGCAGGAACATATTCCCGTTCCAGGAGAACGCCGACATACTGTTCAACTCCGCCCTGATTTTCGAACTTCCGATGCTGAAGTACTACGCCGAGCCGCTTCTGCGCAGAATTTCGCCTAACTCTCCGGCCTACACTGAGGCCGTGCGTCTGCTGAAGTTCTTGGACTACATCATCGCTCTCCAGCCGAACGAGATCGCGGCGATCCCGCCTACCTCAATAATGCGGGAGTTCATCGGCGGCCAGACGCTGACGAGAGACTAATTTCCAGTCACTGAGCCTGCCGAAGTGACTGTGTAATTTCCTCATACGGGAGGTCACTTCGACTAGCTCAGTGACCAGACTTCAGCACTTCGACAAGCTCAGTGACCGGTAAAGTCAATGACCGGCAACTAAATCACCTCTATATCCGAGGCCGGAATCCATCCTTGGCGACCGTCGGCGAGGGAGATGTTCTTCCAGCCGCCGACTTCGTCGAGGATTGTGACTTTTGTGCCTTCGTGGATGATGAACAAGTCCTTGGAGGAGCCGCTCGACGGCGAGCTCTTCACTGACGCTACCGGAGACATCACGATGGCCGTGTCAGCCTTCCCGCTGTCCGACTTCTGACAAAGAGAGAAACCCAAAGCCCCGAAAGAAAGCAGAAGACACACGATTCCACAGTAGAATCCAGCGCGCCTCTTCCCAACCGACGGACCGAGCAGGAACAACAGAGCCAAGGCCAAAGCGGCGACAAGAAGGACAATGAATATCCCAGCCCACGCATTGGAGCTTATCAGGTAGCAGACCTTTCTTGCGACGCTTTTCAGAATGAACTCCGGAACCGGCTCGATCTTGTCCTGGACGAAACTATTGGTGAACTCAAGGTTGTAGCGAGCGTCCGAATAGGACGGATCAAGCCTCAACGCCCTCTCGTAGTTGAGAACAGCCTTAGGATAGTCGCCCTGCTTGAACCAAGCGTTGCCAAGGTTGTAGTACAGTTTGGCGGATTTGACTCCGGACTTCTCGACCGTCTCCCAGGCAGTCGAGGCATCGGCGAACTTACCGTCGGTGTAAGCCTGCACACCGGCCTTCCACAACGAGTCGGTGTTCTCCGCCTGTACGTTCATCGTGAAGCCGATGCTCAGGAAGAGAACTATGACGGCGACCACCTTCCCGGACGAGCGGACTTTATTCTTCAATCCGGAATCAATCGAAGAGATCACGGCAAGAGCCGCGTCATAGTGCGACCTCATCGCCTCATTGCCCCCGTCAGGAGAATAACGGGCGAACTCACAGGCGTCCAGAAGATCGGTGAACGCCTTAGTCTGCTCCTCGCTCACTCCGCCTTTGGAGAGAGAGGAAGCGATGTTTTCCTTGCTCATCTCGGACATATCCATATTCAATTTATCGGAGACAAAACCGATAAGGGTCTTATGAAGTTCCTCATAGAAAGCCGTGTAGAGATTCTTTTCAAGATATTCACCCGCCTGTCTCAGACGCTTCTGAGCCATCTTCGCGGCGCGCCTGTTCTTTGTCCCGGCGACATCGGCCCTCATCTCGGCGGCCTTCCTGAACGCGAAATATACACCTGCGGCAGCCAGAATCAACAGCGCCGTCAGAATCCAGAAAAGAACCGAACCTACGAAGAACGAACCCGAACCGGAAAGATCCGGCTTGCCAGTGAATATGAACCTGATGTCATCGGCAAGGTTCTTCACATCCTTCCTCTCCACACCCGAAGAGACAGTCGCCACAGAAGCGGCCGAGGAATCTCCGTCCTTACCTTTCGCGACCCTTATCCTCAACGGCTCTGTCCTGAGAGTCACGTACTTACCGGCATTCACATCATAGTAGGAA
>CAYZKZ010000019.1:0-34863 GCA_964479325.1 uncultured Muribaculaceae bacterium | reverse complement strand
AGATCAACTGGTCAGTGCTCTGGCTCGTCGCCGGAGGTTTCGCCCTCGGTTACCTGCTTCAGGACACCGGTCTCGCCAAGGTTCTCATCACCGCGATTCCTTTCGGCTCGATGTCCGTCATTCTGGTTCTGGTTGTGGCCGGTCTTGTCTGCTACTTCCTCTCCAACTTCATCAGCAACTCCGCCACAGCCGCCCTGCTTATCCCGATCCTTATCGTGGTGGCTGAGGGTATGGCCGATCCTGCGGCAGCCAACAACGCCGCTTTCGTCGCAATGGGCGGAACTCAGGCTATGATCATATTCATCGCCGTCTGCGCCTCCATCGCTATGCTTTTCCCTATCTCAACTCCTCCGAACGCCATCGCTGCCTCAACTGGACTTGTCGAGACCAAGGATATGGCTAAGATCGGCATCATCATCGGTGTGGTAGGATTCATCTTCGGTTTCTTCTGGCTCACGAAGATCTTCCCTTTCGCACAATAATTGCATAATGTGGGTCGAGAAGCCGTTTTGGTGACCAAGGCGGCTTCTCGATTCTGGTTTATTTAATAATCTGGTTGTTTTAAAATGAACAAATTGACAGTATCGCTTGCCGCGCTGGCCATCTGCGCCTCACTCGGCGCTCAGGAGACCAAGCCGCAGGTAAGTCTCTACGGATTCATCCGTAACTACTACGCTTTCGACACCCGCGAAAGCCTCGCCGGGACAGAAGACTTCTTCTACTATCTCCCGAAGGACGAGAACAAGGTCGGTGATGTGGATCTGAATGAGCAGAACTCCCTCCGCTACGCCGCCATCACCTCCAGAATCGGACTCAACGTGACCGGCTATGAATATAACGGACTGAAGTTCGGCGCCAAGATCGAGACCGACTTCTACAACGGTCTTTCTGGTGTGACCGGAACAGCTGTCCTGCGTCTTCGTCAGGCTTATGTCACGGTAGGAAAGAACGACTGGCTCGTCACAGCCGGACAGGCCTGGCATCCGATGGCCGCCGATATGCCGGATGTGTTCTCCCTGAACACCGGCGCTCCTTTCGGACCTTTCAGCCGTACCCCTCAGGTGAAGTTCGACTACAATTTCACCAATGCCCTTTCCCTGACCGCTTCCGCCATCTGGCAGATGCAATATACCTCCGCAGGTCCTAACGGCGCATCAGCCAATTACATCAAGTACGGCTGCACCCCTGAGGTCTATCTCGGATTGAACTACAAGAACGACGGCCTTCTTCTCAGGGCTGGAGTCAACGTCCTTTCCATCAAGCCGAGGAACAACAACGGTTCCGTCAAGGTTGATGACCGAATCACCACTGTCACACCGTTCTTCTACGGACAGTACAAGTCGGGTCTCTTCTCCGCCAAGGTGAAGACCACTTACGCCGAGGCCGGCGAGCATTTCAACCTCAACGGCGGCTACGGAATCTCCGGAATCAAGAGCGATGGCGTAAGCTATGAATATACCCCTACCCGCAACTCCTCCACCTGGGTCAGCCTTATGTACGGAAAGAAGACTCAGTGGATTCTCTTCGGAGGCTATGTGAAGAATTTCGGAACAAAGAAAGACCTCAAGGATTCGGTTAACGGCTATGCTCCTGCCGCCAACCTCTATTTCAGCAAGAACAGCTTCTCGAATATGAACCAGATGTGGAGGCTTACCCCTACCGTGATCCACAACATCGGCAAGTTTGCGATCGGTCTTGAGTACGAGATCACAAGCGTGCAGTACGGTGACTACAAGACCATCGACGGTGTCAAGTGCATCGGCTCCAATGGTCTTGCTGGGGACAATCTCCACTGGATCACCAACAACCGTGTCCAGGCTCTGGTAAAGTTCACTTTCTAATTGTTTGACAATTCAAGGCTCACATCGGCCTTGAGCGGAAATAACGGATGAAGTTATGAATAAGATCAAACTGATGATGGCGACAGCCGCTGCCTTGACATCCGCGGCGTTGCCTGCCAATGCGCAAAGCCATCTGATTAAACTCACCAACCATCTTGAACCTTACGGCTTTTTCCGCACAAGCGCCGTCTTTGACGCGCGCGACTCCAAGGCCGATGTTGAGGACTTGTTCTATTACATTCCTTACGATAAGGAGATCAACCTTGACGGTGACGACATCTGGTTCAACCCTTCGTTCAAGATGTCAGCCATCACGACAAGGCTTGGATTGAATCTTACCGGCTTCAAGTACGGATCCTTCAATGTGACAGGCCGATTGGAGACTGATTTCTATCTTATGACGGGAGGGCGGTCCTCGCTGCATCTTCGAGAGGCCTATTTGAACCTGAACTGGGATAATGTGGGGAGTCTCTTCAATTCTGTCTCCGTCAAGGTCGGCCAGGCCTGGCATCCGATGTCGTTGGGGATGCCCTACACTGTGGGCTACGAGGCGGGTTCACCGTTCAATCCTTACGCCAGGAGTCCTCAGCTGATGTTCGAGGCAAGGATGGCCGGTTGCCTGTCGCTGACCGCAGGTCTCCTTTACCCGATGGAGTTTATGCCTACCGGTCCTCAGGGGCCGACGGCCGACTACGTCAAGTATGGACTTATCCCTGAACTTTACGCCGGTCTTGAATATTCCTCAAAACATCTCACGGCAAGGCTCGGGGCGGATTTCATCAGTCTTGTCCCGCGCTGGCGTATAACGGAGGCGGATGGCTTGTACTACTATGATGTCGGTACCAAGGTGAATGACCGTGTCTCTATGGTCAGTCCTATGGCCTATCTGCAATTCTCCAAGGGTGCGTTCAAGATAAATGCGAAAGCTGTCTTCGCCTCTGGAGGGGATCATCTTCGTCTTATGGGCGGGTATGCGCTCTATGACAAGAGCGATGTCTTTGACTACAAATATACTCCGCTTCGTTCGGCCACAGCCTTTGTCTCGGCGAGTTATGGCAGTCAGTTGCAGTTCACGCTCTTTGCCGGAGGAATGAAGGCTCTTGGCACATCCCGTGACATTCTGACCGACAAGGAGACCGGTTTCGCTGACACCTCCGCCATCTACTATTTCGACGGTGGCTTCAAGAACATCCGTTACATCGCCCGTGTCTCACCGGCGGTGTCTTTCCATCTGGACAGGCTCTCGGTTGCCCTTGAGTACAACCTTACCGGAGTTGGCTACGGAGAAGCCGCGGCCCTGTCAAGCAGGGCGCTTGCCGAAACGAATCCTCACCTTATCGTCAATCATAGGGTATTGGGAATTATTGAATATTCATTCTAAACATTGTAGCAACGATGAATATTTTTGAATATTCCGCCTGATTCCCTTGTGTTTCTGAAATTTTTTCTCATATTTGCCCTTGTTCAAAGGAATTTAATGATTAATTTTAATCATATCCACCATCATCATCACCATCGTCAAAAACGGAGGTGAGTTTGTCGTGGGTATCTGTTTCTGAAGGGTATTATCGTGGCTCGCTTCCGTTTAGGTGGCGGGCATTTTTTTTACATATTCAACGAACTTTAATAAACGAACTTTACAAATATGACGATGTTAAGAATCGCTGTTCAGGCCAAGGGCCGTTTGAGTGAGGAGAGTCTCTTGCTGTTGAGAGAGGCCGGTATTGAGGTGGATGACACCAAGAGAAAATTTCTGTCGAGGTCGGGAAGTTTCCCGGTTGAGATTCTGTACCTTAGGGATGATGACATACCGCAGGCGGTTGCGCAGGGAGTCGCTGATCTGGGAATCGTGGGCTATAACGAGGTCCGAGAGAGAGGCGAGGCCGTCGAGATTGTGGATCGGTTGGGTTTCGGGACGTGCCGGATCTCGCTTGCGGTTCCTAAGGGCGAGGAATATACCGGCCTGGAGTACTTCAATGGAAAGCGGATAGCCACGTCTTATCCGAATATTCTCGGTAAATTCTTGAAGGACAACGGCATCGATGCCAAGATCAATGTGATCGCCGGTTCTGTGGAGATCGCTCCGACCGTCGGGATGAGCGATGCGATCTTTGACATTGTCTCTTCAGGCGGAACTCTTGTGAGCAACGGACTCAAGGAGGTCGAGAAGGTCGTCTTTTCGGAGGCGGTGCTGATCTCCGGCGGGAGTCTGTCCGAGGAGAAGTCAGCGTTGCTGGAGCAGATACGATTCAGGTTCAACGCCGTGAAGGAGAGCCGTGGCAAGAAATACCTTTTGATGAACATTCCCAATGACAGGATCGATGACGCGATCCTCATCGTTCCGGCGATGAGAAGTCCTACTGTGCTTCCGCTGGCGCAAAGCGGTTGGTCATCGCTTCACTCGGTCGTGGATGAGAGTGTTCTTTGGGATAAGATCGAGAGTCTCAAGAAGGTCGGGGCGGAAGGAATTCTGGTGCTTTCAGTGGAGAAGATGGTTTTGTAGGGAATGGGTACTTGTGGTTTTATGTTTAGTTCAAAAGAGGTGGGCGCTTCGACAGGCTCAGCGACCGGTTCTGGTATGTGCGCTTCGGCGGGTTCGGCGACAGGTTCGAGGATGATTGCTTCGACAGGCTCGGCGACCGAGCGTAACAAAATAGACGTTGCCGGAATATATGTCAACCCTTCAAGGAACGAGTGGCCGGCATTGACGGAACGCCCTAAAACCGATGATCCGGCGATCGAGGCCAGCGTGAGGGCGACCCTTGAATATGTCCGTGAAAAGAAAGACGAGGCTGTCCTGTCTTTGGAGTCGCGCTTCGACAAAGCCTCTTTCGTCTCCGCTGACGAACTGAAAGTCAGCGACAAGGAAATCGAAGAAGCCTCGGCGCTCGTCTCCGGCGAGCTGAAGGTGGCGATAGGCCAGGCTTATGCGAACATCAGGAAATTTCATCTGGCTCAGATGCCTGAGACTGTCAAGGTCGAGACTTCGCCTGGAGTTTTCTGCTACCAGAAGCCAGTCCCGATTCGCCGTGTCGGACTTTACGTTCCCGGTGGCAGAGCGCCATTGTTCTCGACGGTTCTGATGCTGGCCGTTCCGGCAAAGGTGGCCGGATGCCCGGAGATTGTCCTCTGCACGCCTCCAGACAGCGAAGGCAAGGCTAATCCGGTGATTGTCTATGCCGCCTCGGTCTGTGGTGTCAGGAATATATTCAAAATCGGCGGAGCCCAGGCTGTGGCGGCGATGGCGTACGGAACGGAGACTGTCGGAAAGTGCGACAAGATTTTCGGCCCAGGCAACCGTTATGTGATGAAAGCCAAGCAGTTGGTGGGGCTGGCCGAGACGGCCGTCGATCTCCCTGCCGGTCCGTCGGAGGTGATGGTGCTGGCTGACGAGACGGCGATTCCGGAATTTGTCGCCGCTGATTTTCTTTCCCAGTCAGAACACGGCCCGGACAGCCAGTCGGTTTTGGTCTGCTCTTCCGAATCAGTGGCCGAGGCCGTAAAGGATGCCATCGAAAGGCAACTCTCGAATCTAAGCCGCGGAGATGTCATTCGTGAGTCGTTGAGCCACAGTAGGATGATAGTTCTGCCTGACCGTCAAGACATCATTGATTTCGCCAATGAGTATGCTCCTGAGCATTTGATTGTGTCAATGCGGAATCCGTGGGAGGTGGCGGACAGGATTGTGGCTGCAGGAAGTATATTCATAGGCAACTATTCTCCTGAAAGCGCCGGTGACTATGCCTCAGGCACGAACCACACTTTGCCGACATCCGGCTGGGCGCACTCGTTCAGCGGGTTGAATCTGGATGCTTTCATCCGCAAGGTCACTATTCAGGAAATATCCAAGGAAGGACTTGAGGGGCTTGGAGACACGATTCGCACAATGGCTTTAGCGGAAGGTTTGGATGCCCACGCCGCCGCTGTAGAGGTCAGAATAAAGGGTTAGAGAAATGAAACTGCAAGAAGTGCTTGGACTTGTGAGGCCTAACATCTTAGGCCTTGAGGCTTACTCCACGGCGAGGGATGACTGTGGGGCGAACAGTCCGGAAATCTTTCTGGACGCCAATGAGAATCCCTACAACAACGGGGTTAACCGCTATCCTGACCCTCATCAGCGGGCTTTGAAGGCTAAGATCGCCGGAATCAAAGGGATAGACACCGAATGCTTGTTCCTCGGCAACGGGAGCGACGAGGCGATCGACATCGCTTACCGGGTGTTCTGCGTTCCCGGCGTGAGCAACGCTGTCTCGATCGATCCGAGCTACGGGATGTACGAGGTCGCCGCCGGGATGAATGATGTGGAGTTCAGGAAGGTGCGGCTGAGGCCTGATTTTTCGTTGGATGTGGAGGCTATGCTTGCCGCCGCGGATTCGGAGACCAGGCTGATGTTCATCTGCTCGCCGAACAATCCTACCGGAAATTCGTTCCCGACGGAGCGGATAGAGAATATTCTTGAAAGGTTCGGTGGGGTCGTTGTGCTTGACGAGGCTTACATCGACTTTTCCGTCAGGCCGTCGCTGGTCTCTTTAGTGGGCAAATACCCCAATCTTATTGTCCTTCAGACTTTTTCGAAGGCTTGGGGAATGGCGGGGCTGCGAATCGGTCTGGCCATCTCCGACCCTTCCGTCATCGCTTTGATGTCCAAGGTGAAGTACCCCTACAACATCAATGAGCCGGCTCAGCGGATGGCGCTTCAAAGGCTTGATGTGGACGCCAAGGACAGGGCTGCCGAGGAGATCGTCGGGCAACGGTTCAGGTTGGAGAAGGAACTTGCCGGATGTCCGGAGGTGAGGGAAGTGTTCCACAGCGACTCTAACTTCCTGCTGGTGAGGTTTGACAATCCGGAAGAGGTCTATGACAGGCTGCTTTCCGGCGGGGTGATTGTCCGTGACCGCAGCGGTGTCTCTGGGTGTGAGGGGTGTCTCAGGATCACGGTGGGGACTCCGGCGGAGAACGACAGGTTGCTTAGGCTGCTTGGCCGCGGAGAACGCTTCGACAGGCTCAGCGACCGGTCGAAGAGACAAACAGACCACCTTGACGATAAGGCAACCCGCACGTCGCTGTGGTTCGACAAGCTCACCAACCGGTCGCTGAGCTTGTCGAAGCGCCCGGTTGGGGAGAGACCTCCACGCCGCCCTCAAGGAATCGAGATGTTGGGCGAGAGGCACGTGAGGATTGTCAGGGACACAAAGGAAACCAAGGTCGAGTTGGAACTCAATCTGGATTCCGCCGGAGGAAGCGGGCGGATCTCCACAGGCCTTCCGTTCTTCGACCATCTGCTTGAGCAGGTACCTAACCACGGAGGAGTCGCCCTCTCGGTTGATGCCGAAGGCGATCTGCAAGTGGATGAGCATCACACGATTGAGGATGTCGGAATAGTCCTTGGCGAAGCCGTGGCGGCGGCTCTCGGACAGAAACTCGGAATTGCCCGCTATGGGTTTGTCCTGCCTATGGACGACTGCGACGCCGCGGTGCTGATGGATTTGGGCGGGCGGATCGATTTCAAATGGAATGCGGAGTTCCGGCGGGAGAAAGTGGGTGATGTCCCGACAGAGATGTTCAGCCATTTCTTTCAGTCGTTCTGTTCCGCCGCCAAATGCAACCTGCACATCTGGGCAGAGGGCGGGAACGAGCATCACAAGGCCGAGGCGATTTTCAAGGCCTTCGCCCGTACACTCAGGATGGCGGTGTCTAAAACTTCCTTCCCTTACGAACTTCCGTCAAGCAAAGGTGTGTTATGATAGCGATAGTTGACTATAACGCGGGGAACATCCGTTCGGTCGAGAACGCTCTCGGAAGACTTGGGGCGGAATATTCATTGACCTCGGATCCGGAGGTGATAACCCGCGCCGACCGGGTGATTCTGCCGGGGGTGGGAGAGGCTTCGTCGGCGATGAGATCCCTGAGCGCCACAGGGCTGGTCCCCGTCATCAAGTCCTTGACCCAGCCTGTCTTAGGAATATGCATAGGCTTGCAGTTGATGTGTTCCTTCAGCGAGGAGGGCGACACGGAATGTCTTGGAATATTCTCTCCTGCGGTCCGTCGTTTCCCCGAGGCTTCCGGCGTGAAGATCCCTCACACGGGATGGGACACGGTGACTGAGCTTAAAGGCCCGCTGTTCAAAGGCGTGCCGGAGGATTCATTTGTCTATTATGTGCACTCGTTCTGCCCTGAACTGTCTTCTGCGCAGACCGTGGCGGTGACTGAATATGCCGGCGTCCGTTTCAGTGCGGCTCTCCGGAAGGACAACTTCTTCGGGACTCAGTTCCACCCGGAGAAAAGCGGCTCCACGGGTGCGGAAATATTAAGAAATTTTATTGAGCTATAATTAATTATGAAGAATTTTAACGTAATTCCCGCTATTGACATCATCGGCGGTCGTTGTGTGCGCCTCACGCAGGGAGACTACGGTAAGGAGACCGTCTATTCAGACAATCCTGTTGAGGTCGCCAAACGCTTTGAGAACGCCGGGGCTACGAGGCTTCACCTTGTGGATCTGGAGGGGGCGAAGGATTCCTGTCCGAAGAATCTTGACGTACTCCGGAACATCAAGCGGGAGACTAATCTCATCGTTGAGTTCGGCGGCGGCGTGAAGTCGGAGCGGTCGCTCCTCGATGTCCTGGACGCAGGCGCTGAATATGTCATCTGCGGCAGCATAGCTTTCACCGAACCTGGGATATTCAAGGACTGGCTTTCCGTCTATGGAGGCAGGATTGTCCTTGGGTTGGATTTGAGAAATGGTTTGGTCGCCACAAATGGCTGGAAGGAGACTGTGCCGTTGTCGGCCGTTCAGGCGCTACAGTCTTTTGAAGGGCTTGTGCGTCAGGCCATTGTGACGGAAGTGTCTCGTGACGGGATGTTGCAGGGAGTCAATCTGGAGTTCTATTCCGGGCTTCAGCAACAGTTCCCGGATGTGGATATCATTGTCAGCGGCGGTGTGTCCGGCTACGATGACCTTGTGGAATTGAGAAAGTACGGACTTCGTTCCGCGATTGTCGGAAAGGCGATTTACGAAGGTCGGGTCAGGCTTGAGGATTTGTTCAGGTAGGCTATGCTGGCAAAGAGAATCATACCTTGCCTTGACGTGAAAGACGGACAGGTTGTCAAGGGAGTGAATTTCAACGGTCTGCGTGAGGTGGGTGATCCTGTCGGGATGGGGGCGTTCTATTCCGCCCAGGGGGCGGATGAACTGGTCTATCTGGACATCAGCGCTTCCTCCGAGGGGCGGAGGACGTTCACGGATCTGGTCTCTAAGATCGCGGAGCGCATCGACATTCCGTTCACTGTCGGCGGGGGAATATCCTCGTTCGAGGACGCCGCGAGGCTTTTGGACGCGGGGGCTGACAAGGTGACTGTCAACACGGCGGCTGTGCTGCATCCGGAGATCATCTCTCAGATCGCCTCTCGTTACGGTTCCCAGTTTGTCGTTGTGGCGATTGACGCTCGGAAGGTGGCTTCGACAGGGGCTGCTATTAGGGTTGGGAAAATCGCTTCGACAGGCTCAGCGACCGAAGGAACAAGTCCTGCGGCACTATCAGTACTGGTCGCTGAGCCTGTCGAAGCGGCATCACAGAAGTCTGCTCTTTCGGTCGCTGAACCAGCCTCTTCGGTCGCTGAGCTTGTCGAAGCGACGTCCTCGGAGGCGGACATCTGGCAAGTGATGACCCACGGCGGAAAAATGCGGAGCGACAAGGAGTTATATTCCTGGGTCAGGGAAGCGCAGAATCTCGGAGCCGGTGAGATCCTCTTCACTTCGATGGATCACGACGGCACTAAGAACGGCTATGCCGTGGAGGCATATTCCCGTCTCGCTGACGAACTTTCCATTCCCGTGATAGCCTCCGGAGGAGCCGGAAGCGTCCGGGACATCGAGGAGGTTCTGACTGTAGGCCGCGCCGACGCCGCCCTCGCCGCCAGCATATTCCATTACGGCGAGATCGCCATCCCTGATTTGAAAAGAACCCTCCGCTTCAATGGAGTGAATGTCAGAATTTAAAAATATCTAACGAATATGATTGATTTTAAAACTCTTAACCCCGGCGCTGACGGACTTGTGCCGGCTATTGTCCAGGACCAGAACACACTTCAGGTGCTGATGCTCGGGTATATGAACGCCGAGGCTTTGGAAAAGACACAGACTTCTGGTCTTGTGACATTCTACAGCCGTTCCCGTAAGACCCTCTGGACAAAAGGGGAGACCAGCGGCAACTATCTTCATCTTGTCTCGATCGCCGCCGATTGCGATTCGGACACTCTTCTGGTGCGAGCCGTGCCGGACGGTCCGGCTTGCCACAAAGGCACGAAGACCTGCTGGGGTGACGCTGTTCCGACCAGCCTTGGCTTCATCCGGGAACTGGAGAGCGTGATCAAAGGCCGTCACGACCAGATGCCCGAGAAGTCCTACACGACCTCCCTGTTCAAGGCCGGCACTCCCAGAATGGCTCAGAAGGTCGGTGAGGAGGCTGTCGAGACTGTCATCGAGGCCGTCAAGGGTGATGATGAAAGAATGATCTACGAGGCCTCCGACCTTGTCTATCACCTTCTTGTCCTGCTGGTCGGCAAAGGCTACGGCATCGCCGACCTTGAAAGGGAACTTGAGCGAAGGCACAAGTAGGGCTGCCGGCTGGCTATTTATGACTGGCTTTTTGGATTGGCCGTTGAGGTTATTCCGGCATTTTTCTGTAAGTTCGCGGATTCAAGAAACCTTTTAGACAGACGTTGAGGGATGTTCAGAGAACTTGCTGACAACTTGCGGCTTCTTCGCCGCTCCTGCATCGCCCTGCTGCTGATCACCGTGTCGGTGACCTCGGCGGCGGGCGACTATTATTTCAGATGTTTGGATGTGGAGAGCGGACTGTCCCAGAATTCGGTCTATGACATAATCCAGGATTCGTACGGCCGTATCTGGGCGGCGACCGGAGATGGTGTCAGCGTTTATGACGGTGAGTCTTTCAGGATATTCAACAGCACCACGGCCGGTGACGGTCTGAGGAGCAATGTGACGATTTGCCTTTTTCTCAGGGATGACGGCCGTGTCTATGTCGGGACAGGCGAAGGGCTTTCGGTTTATGACCCGGTCCTCGACACCTTCACTTATGTCGCTCTTGTAGGAGAAGGCGGAGAACCCGTCTCGGGTCTTGTCCGGGAGATAACCGCTGACCACAACGGCAATCTTTGGGTCGCCGTGGCGAACTATGGCCTGTTCCAGATAGACAGGCAGGACAACTGCTATCCGGTGCCGCTGCTCAGCGGTTCGGACAGGGCGGGACGGAACATCCGGAGTATGTGTCTGGCCGGTGACGGCAACATCTGGGTGTCAACCAATTCCCAAGGGCTGTACCGGTACTCTCCTTTGACGGGCGAGACAGTTGTACTGGATCCGTCGGAGAATCCTCTTTACCGGGACATCTGGAAAGTCGCTCCGCTTGACAGAAACTCCCTGCTTGTCGGCTGTTCGCAGAAAGGCCTCTATGTCTTTGATCTCAGAAGCCATTCGTTTGTCGAATGGAAGTCTCCGGACGGCAAGTCCATCGGCGAGACCATCATACACGACATATTCATCGACAGCGTCAAACGTCTTTGGGTGGGTACTGAGAACGGACTTTATGTGTGCGAGAACGGCTGCCTGCATAATCTAAGACATTCTCCTACTGATGAATATTCAATTTCAGACAATGCTGTTTACACCATAGCGGAGGATTCCGACGGAGGAGTGTGGGTAGGCTCGTTCTTCGGAGGGGTGAACTATTATTCCGAATATACCTCCCAGTTCAAGAAAATCTTGCCTGGAGATATGCCGGGCGACTTGAAAGGCAAGAGCATAAGTGAGATGTGCGAGGATAGGAACGGTAATCTTTGGATAGCCACCGAAGATGCCGGGCTGAATTTCTACAACAGGCACACGGACTCTTTTTCAAGTGGTTACATCGATGCCACCAACGTTCACGCATTGGCTTTGGTCGAGGATTCGGAGTTGTGGGTCGGAACTTATCTGGACGGTCTTTATGTCTTGGACGTGAACTCCGGCCGCTCCCGTCATTTCACCAATGACGGCACTTCAGGTTCTTTGATCGACAACAGTGTCTATTCGATCTACAAGGGTTTCGACAACACCATCTGGATCGGAACCATCCGCGGCCTATGCCGCTATGACACCTCCACGGGGAGATTCGAGCGTGTCCGCGGTGACATCATAACGTCTTCTGTCAATGACATAGCCGAGGACATCGACGGGAGGATCTGGTTCGCCACGATCGGTCAGGGGGTGTTCCGCTATGACACAAGAAACGGCGAATGGGACCGTCCCGGCTCAGGTGAGGATTGGAAAAATTCGGGCGGGATCACCCAGGCCATCACTCTCCTGCTTGACCGGAAAGGGAATATGTGGGTTGGTACAGAGGGCAAGGGAGTCTTTCGCTTCGACCGCTCCTCCTGTTCATCCGATCTGCATTACGATGAGGCTGACGGGTTGCCGAACGGAGTGGTTTACAAACTTTTGGAAGACGGAGGCGGAAACATCTGGGGAAGCACGAACAAAGGATTGTTCAGGATTTCTTCGGACAGCGGCAGAATTATTACGGTGAACAGTGAGAACGGATTGATCTATAATCAGTTCAACTATAAGTCCGGAGTCAGGCTGCGTGGCGGAAGATTTTTGTTTGGCTGCGTGAAAGGCATTGCTTCCTTTGATCCGGATCATCTGAAGCGTATCACGGCACCTCCTTCTATACTGTTCAACAGGTTCTTGCTGTTCAACGAGCCTGTTGAGCCGGGGGCGAGCGGAGCGCCGCTGAAGAAATCCATAATGGCGTCTGACGAGATTGTCCTGCGTCCCGACCAGTCTGTCTTCAGCATCGGCTTCACCGCCGTCAACTATTCTGAGCGTCAGGATGTGCGTTACTACTATATGCTGAAAGGCTTGGGGGACGAGTGGGTTCCGGCGAGCAAGTCCGCCACAATAACCTTCTCGCGTCTGCTTCCGGCAAAGTACAGCCTGGTTGTCAAGGCTGTAAGCGAGGAGGGGGACTGGCAGCCTGTCGAGAAAGTGATTGACATCAGGGTGCTTCCTCCCTGGTACAGGACGTTGTTCGCAAAAGTGATGTTTGTCCTTTTGGCCTTGGCGATGTGCGGACTGGTGATCTGGCTTGTTGTCCTTTACTACAAAAGACGGAGCAAGATGGCCTTTGAACTGATGCAGAGGACGCGTGAGAAGGAACTGTACAACTCCAAGATCGACTTTTTCACCAACATCACGCACGAGATCCGCACTCCTCTCACTCTGATCACCGTTCCGATCGAGAACGTGATGAACAACATCGGGGAGGACGACAAGAACTATGAGGTTCTCTCCATAATCCGCAGAAACGCCAACCGTCTTCTTAAACTGGTGAACGAACTGATGGATTTCCGAAAGATCGATCCGGCCCAGAGTCACCTTAGCTTCAGGCGGATGGAGATCGTGAAGATTGTCCGTGAGACCTGCGGAAGATTCTCGTCGTCAGCCGGGATAAAAGGCATAGAACTTAGGGAGTCTTTCCCTGCCGGAGAGATTATGGCGGATGTGGACGGGGAGGTTTTGACCAAGATCCTGAGCAATCTTCTGAGCAATGCCCTCAAGCACGCCGAGAGCCTGATTTCTGTCTCATTGACGGAGAACGGACAGACTTTCCGGTTGTCTGTGTCCAATGACGGAGACCGGATTCCGGGAAATGAGAGGGAAAGGATTTTCGAGCCGTTCGTAAAGCTGGACAAGAACAGCGAGGGGACAGGAATAGGTCTGCCTTTCGCAAGGAATCTGGCTGAGATGCACTCTGGAAGCCTTACCGTCGATGCGTCTTCGGACAATGTAATGTTTGTCCTTGAACTCCCGCTGCGGCAGCGGAATGTCTTACGCCTTGACGAGGATGTCTTGGAGAGCGGCCCTGAGCCGGAACAGGCGGCGGAGGACAAATCCGGACTAAAGGACGGGGTGAAGACAATCCTTGTGGTCGATGACAATCCTGAGTTCCGGTCACTGATGGCAGGAACGTTGAATAAGGAATATAATGTGCTGACGGCCGTTGACGGCAACGATGGACTTAAGGTGCTGGCTGAAAATAAGGTGGATGTGATCATCAGTGATGTCATAATGCCTGGCAAGGACGGTGTCGAGTTCTGCGCCGAGGTCAAGGCCGACATAAATTACAGTCATATTCCTTTCATCCTCCTCACCGCCAAGACTGACCCTGACTCACAGATTGACGGTTTGAACAAAGGTGCGGATGATTATATTTCCAAGCCATTCTCGCCCAAGGTTTTGCTGGCGAGAATCGACAACCTTCTGAAGGCAAGGGCGCGTCTTCGCAACGCGTTCCAGCATTCCCCTACGGAGCCGGTGTCATCGATCGCGCACTCCAAGCCTGATGAGGCATTCTTGGAGAAGATAATGGATTATGTCTATGACCACATCGAGGACACGGAACTTGATGTCGATGTCATAGCCAAGGCTATGTTTATGAGCAGGGCGACATTGTACCGGAAACTTAAGGGAATCTCTGATCTTTCTCCTAACGACTTCATCCGCCTTTGCCGTCTTAAGAGAGCCGCCGAATTGTTGAAGGAGAATGTCTATAAGGTGAATGAGGTCGCCTACATCGTAGGCTTCAGCTCTCCTTCTTATTTCGCCAAGTGCTTCCAGAAGCAATTCGGCGTGCTGCCGAAGGATTATTGCGGTTGAGAGGGCTTTCGGAGTTTCGTGTTGCCTGTGTTCTTCGTTATGTCGTGTTTTTTCCGTAAGTTTGCAGGATAAACACTTGTTGGAGATGTTCAGGAAACTTACGGACAGACTGAAGGAGTTCAAACTCACGATGAGGATGAAGCTGACGCTGAGTCTCAGCGCCATAGCTGTGACTTTGCTTGTCTCCAGCGTGATCTCCATAATGGAGTACTACAAGATGAGCAACTATGTGTCGGATCTAATCGCCGACAACATCCGGAGCGTCAATGTGGCGCAGAAACTGTCCGAGGTGACGAACCAGTACAATCTGGATCTGCTGACGGTGATCGGCGACGATTCAGTCAACACCCTTCCGGACTTCCATCAGAAGGAGTTTATGGGACACTGCGACTCTTTGCGCAACTCCCTGACCTCCGACAAGATGATGCCGCTGACGGATTCCGTGGTCTATGCCTATTCGGCGTATATGCTGACTTCTCTGGAACTCAATGATGTGCTTCTGTCGGATTTCATCGACACGAGAGAGTGGTATTTCGACAGGCTTCAGCCCAAGTTCAGAAGGCTTAATTCTTACATAGATGTCCTCAACGGGGCCATCTACGATGACTTGAAGAAAAACTCGCTGACATTCCAGAGGGGATTCTACAGGAGTATCATCCCGGGGGCGGTGGCCGTCGGAGTGGGGCTTCTGCTTGTGCTGATGCTGCTGTTCTTCCTGCTTGTCTATTATGTGAACCCGATCTACAGGATGCTCGCCGGACTGAACAATTACCGGTCCTATAATAAGAAATATTCCTACTCCTTCGAGGGGGATGACCAGCTGGCGGAGCTGAACGACGGAATCACGGAGCTGGCCGGAGAGAACCAGATGCTGCGAAAGCGTGTGGCGAATCTGCGGGCGAAGGTCGCCTCGGCCGCGAGCGCTTCGACAGGCTCAGCGACCGCGTCGGATGAGTTAGATTCAGCCGCACACACGGGCGCTTCGACAGGCTCAGCGACCGTGGGGGACAATGCCGCCGGAGTCGCACATCCAGTCACCGAGTCCGCCAAATCGGTCACCGAGTCCGCCAAATCGGTCACCGAGTCCGCCAAATCGGTCACCGAGCCTGTCGAGGTGCAGTCCGGAACTGACTCCGAAATCAAATAGAAAGTCGGAACGATGAATGTCAAGGTGATATCCAGGAATGTGGGCTACGCTCTGCTCGTCAGCGCGCTGTTCATGTTCTTTTCCATACTTGTCTCGATGGCCAACGGCAATGACAGCGCCCTCGCCGCCCTGCTGATCAGTTTCACCATCACATTCACTGTCGGAATATTCCCGTTCATATTCGTGAGGAAGTCCGCTGACATCTCTCTGAAGGACGGCTATATGATCATCGCCCTGTCGTGGCTTCTGTCTTTCATATTCGGAATGCTGCCTTACGCGTTGTGGGGAGGCCCGTTCACGATCATAAACGCTTGGTTTGAAAGTGTTTCCGGCTTCACAACCACCGGGGCCACGATTCTCGACAATGTCGAGTCCCTGCCGAACAGCCTTCTGTTCTGGCGCTCTTCCACGCACTTCATCGGCGGTTTGGGAGTCGTTGTCTTCCTGCTTCTTATCATCCCGAGCTCGTCCCAGATGCGTCTGAGACTCACGAGCCTTGAACTGTCCTCCCTTTCGAAAAGAGAGTACAAGTCCGGAGCCAACAAGACCGTCTATATATTCACTTATGTCTATTTCGGGATGCTTGTGGCCTCGTTTGTCCTCTATATGGCGGCGGGGATGACACCGTTTGACGCCATCAACCACGCTATGAGCGTCACGGCGACAGGAGGGTTCAGCACTAAGAATCTTTCCATCGGGGCTTATGATTCCGTGGCTATCGACCTGATCACGATGTTCTTTATGCTTCTGTCCTCCATCCATTTCGGGATGGTGTTCGTGGCGTTGGTGACGAGATCCCTCAGGCCGTTCCGAAACGAGATATTCAAATTCTATCTTTTCACTCTGCTGGCGGCGAGCCTCATAGTGACGGTCTCTCTGAAGGTTCACGGAATCGAGGAGTCTTGGGGCAGGGCTTTGCTCTCAGGCTCTTTCCACATCCTCAGTTTTGCGTCTACGACTGGTTTCAGCATAGCGGACAACACTGTCTGGCCGGCGCTGCCGTCGGCGATGCTTGTGTTTGTCGGAATTTGGTGCGGAATGGCGGGATCCACTTCCGGTGGTGTGAAGTCTGACAGGGCTTTGTTGCTCTGCAAGGAGATAAAGTATCAGTTGAGGATGGTGCTTCATCCTGCGTCGGTCAATGAGGTCCGCGTGAACGGAAGGGTTGTCCGGCAGGAGGATGTCGCCCCGCATATGCTATATACGGCGTTGTTCTTTATGGTTGTCATCATCTCTATGTCGATCTGCCTTGTGCTGAACCCGGAGGATGGCAACGCCTTGCCGGCCATCCTTACATCGCTGTCCAATGTGGGGCTTTCCGTCGGGGATCTCGGGTCGATCCACAGCTTCAACGCCGAGCCGTCCGCCGCGAAATTCGTCTATAGTCTGGATATGTTCCTCGGCCGTGTCGAGATCTACCCGATCCTTGCGGTGGTGATGATGATCTTCAGCCGTAGGAACAAATAGCTTCGGACTATGGACAGGGGTGAGTTTTTCTACAAGCGTTTCAGGGACAGCTTCCCTTATGATGTCACTCAGGATCAGGACAATCTGTTCCGTGAGATCGCTGATTTCGTGACTTGCGACGACGCTGACATTCTTGTGGTCAATGGCTACGCCGGCACGGGAAAGACATCGGCCATCGCCGCTGTGATCCAGTCGTTTGATGATCTGCGGCCAAAACGTGTTGATTCACGGACATCGCGACCGGTCGCTGAGCCTGCCGAAGCGCCCGTGGTTCGACAAAGCTCACCAACCGTGGTTCGACAGGCTCACCGACCGGTCGAGACCCAGGACGAGTTCGAGGAGATCTGCTACCTTCTCGCTCCCACAGGCCGCGCCGCCAAGGTTCTGTCCCTCTATTCCGGCAAATCCGCCCGCACGATCCACAAGTGCATCTACCGTCAGAAAACTGTCGGAGACGACGGCTTCGGTCAATTCTCCCTTGCCCCCAACAAATTGTCCCACAAACTGTTCATCGTCGATGAGGTCTCCCTTATCGGCATAGAGGAAACCCAAAGGCAGAGTACCACCCAATTCGGGACCGGCGACCTCCTGAAGGATCTGATTGAATATGTCCGTGCGGGCAATGACTGCAGGCTGATTATGATCGGCGACGACGCACAGCTGCCTCCTGTCGGAATGGAAGCCTCCCCGGCTCTCTCCAAGGAGTGTATGGACTGTTTCGGCGGAGTCCGCTATTGCCGTCTGACCAAGGTTGTCCGTCAGCGGAAAGAATCCGGAATCCTCCACAACGCCACGAAACTCAGGGAATTGATCGCCACCGACCTCTATGGTGACGGAACATTCTCCCCGGAGGAACTCGGCCTTGAGACCGGCGGCTTCGATGACTTCATCCGCATTACGGGCGGAGAACTCCTGGATGCCTTGAACACGGCGTATTTCTCTGAATATTCAAAAGATGACGCCGTGGTGCTCTGCCGTTCCAACAAGCGCGCCAACCGCTACAACGCCGGAATCCGGGCGCAGGTCTTTTATGACGAGGACCGTTTGGTGCGGGGAGAGAAACTGATGATCGTGAAGAATTGCTACCAGTTCCTGGATGGTGTGAAGGGAATGGATTACATCGCCAACGGTGACATCGCCAAACTTCTGTCGATCAGGAACTTCGAGGAACGCTACGGCCTCCATTTCGCTGATGCCCGCCTCTCGTTCCCGGACTATGACGACACGGAGATCGTGGCCAAGGTCTGTCTTGACACCCTTGAGTCCGAGTCCGCCTCATTGAGTTACGAGCAGCAGAACCAGCTCTACAACGGAGTGAACGAGGACTACGCCGACATCCCGACCAAGAAAAAACGCTATGAGGCCGTCCGCGAGGATCCTTACTACAACGCCCTCCAGCTCAAGTACGCCAACGCCATCACCTGCCACAAGAGTCAGGGCGGCCAGTGGAGCTGTGTCTTCATCGACAACCCGTTCTGGCAGGACTTCCTCACCGTTGATGACCTGAAATGGCTCTACACTGCCATCACCCGCGCCACCGACAAAGTCTATCTCGTCAACTTCAAGGATGAATATTTCGCCTCTTCCGGCGATTGATCCCCATCTGCTGCGAGTATGAATATATTCATTGGTCAAATAGGAGTTGGCAAAAAATAAGAGGTTGGACAGATTAGCCCAACCTCTCGTGTTCTTATGAATATTCTCCTTACAGAGTGCCGTTCTCAGCCTTCTCGATCATCGTCTTGTTGGCGGTGATGTAGATCTCGACGCGGCGGTTCTGCGCGCGGCCTTCCTTTGTGGCGTTGTCGGCGACAGGCATAGAGTAAGACTTGCCTTCGGTCGTCATACGTGAGGAGGCTATGCCGCAGTTCTTCAGGTAGTTGGCCACAGACTGCGCCCTTTCATTGGAGAGGCGCTCGTTGACTGCGTCAGAACCTGTGTTGTCGGTGTGACCGTAGATGGTGATGTCGGTGTCCTGCATATCACTCATCTTAGTGGCGAACTGTGAGAGTTCGTTCTTTGAGGTCTGCGACAGGGTTGATCCGTTGGTAGGGAAGAGGATTCCGCTGTTGAAGGTCACCTTGATTGCCTGGAGACCATTCTGATCCTGCACGGTCTCTACCTTGGCGTTCTCCAAAGCCTCAAGCTCGGCTGCCTTCTTGTCCATTTTCTTGCCGATCACAGCGCCTGTTCCGGCTCCCACGGCTGTTCCGATCGCCGCTCCGATGGCAGCGCCCTTGCCGTCACCGATCGCCGCTCCGATTCCGGCTCCGATGATGGCGCCTGCTCCTGAGCCGAGAAGTGTTCCCTGTCCGGTCTTTGACATTGTTCCGCAGCCTGAGAAGACCATAGCTGCGCAGAGGAATGATAAAACAACTTTTTTCATCTTAGTAAATGTGTTTTTTAAAAAAGGCCAGACCTGTAAAGGCCCGGCCTTCTTATTCGTGAAGATAAGGATTACTTAGAGATGACACGTGCCATTTCGAGCACCTTGTTTGAATAACCCCGCTCGTTGTCGTACCAAGCGCAAACCTTAACGAAGGTAGGGTCGAGCTGGATACCGGCCTTCTCATCGAAGATGGAGGTGTGGGCGTTGTTACGGAAGTCTGTAGAGACAACAGCCTCGTTGGTGTAGCCGAGAACTCCCTTGAGCTCGCCCTCGGAAGCCTCCTTCATAGCGGCGCAGATCTCCTCGTAGGTGGCTGGAGTGTTGAGCTCGCAGGTCAGGTCAACGAAGGATACGTCAGAAGTAGGAACACGGAGAGACATACCGGTAAGTTTGCCGTTCAGCTCAGGAAGAACCTTACCTACAGCCTTGGCGGCGCCGGTTGATGAAGGGATGATGTTCTCGAGGATTCCACGACCACCTCTCCAGTCCTTCTTTGAAGGTCCGTCAACGGTCTTCTGGGTAGCGGTAGCGGCGTGAACGGTTGTCATAAGGCCTCTCTTTACACCGAACTTGTCGTTAAGAACCTTGGTGATAGGAGCAAGGCAGTTGGTGGTGCAGGAAGCGTTGGAGATGATGTCCTGTCCAGCGTAGGTCTTGTGGTTGACACCATAGACGAACATTGGGGTGGCGTCCTTTGAAGGAGCTGACATAATGACTTTCTTAGCGCCGGCCTGGATGTGCTTGCGGGCTGTCTCGTCGGTGAGGAAGAAACCGGTTGACTCAACAACCACGTCAGCCTCAACCTCGTTCCACTTGAGGTTTGCAGGATCCATCTCAGCGGTGACACGGATCTTCTTTCCGTTAACTACGAGGTGTCCGTCCTCAACCTTTACGTCGCCCTTGAACGCTCCGTGAACAGAGTCATACTTGAGCATATAGGCGAGATACTCTGGATCGAGAAGGTCATTGATACCTACAACCTCGATGTCGTTTGAGAAATTCTCAACAGCTGCACGGAAAACCATACGACCGATACGGCCAAATCCGTTAATACCAAGTTTTACCATTTTTAATAGATATTAAATAAGTTGTTAATACTTTCAGTTACTACTAACTTAACCGCAGCCTTCCACTGCAAAAGCGATGCAAAATTATTAAAAAATTGCGGAATTTAATATATTTGTCAGTTAAAATGTTTGTGATATATAAAATATCGGTATATGTCGGACGCACTTAACATATTGTTGACAAATGATGACGGCTACCAGGCCGGCGGCATAAAGGCATTGGCGGAGATAATGTGCCAATTTGGCAGAGTCACCGCCGTGGCTCCCAAGTACCACCAGTCAGGAATGTCAATGGCTGTCTCGATGGGCGGAAAGGCGATCGCCTACAGGAAACTTCCGTCGGTGAACGGCGTTGAATGGTCTTACCTTGACGCGACTCCGGCAAGCTGCGTGAAGTACGGTCTGGATGAGATTTTCTGGCCGGAGAAGCCGGATGTCGTTGTCTGCGGGATAAACCACGGCTCGAACGCCGCCACTGCGGCGAACTATTCCGGCACCCTCGGCGCGGCGGAGGAAGCGGCGCTCAACGGAATCCTCGGAGTCGGAGTCTCTCTCGACACGCTCAGCCTCGACGCGGACTTCTCTGCTGTCAAGGAATATTTCCCTGGCATATTCAGGAATATTCTTGCCCATCGTCCGTCGAGGAAAGGAATTTTCTACAATGTCAATTTCCCGGATGTCCCGGCTTCGGAGATCAAGGGAATCCGTGTCGGGCATCAGGGAATGGGACATTGGGAGAAGGAGTTCAAGCCTTGGGACGCCGAGTTGTTCGCGAGGAGGGGAGTCTCTCCAGAGGCGTTGGGGCAGACTTCATTTCCTAAAGCCGAGGAAGGGGAGACGCTTTATATGATGGTCGGGGACTTCATTGATGACTCTCCGGAGGAAGACGCTATGGCAGACCACCATCTTCTCGCCGAGGGCTACATCTCCATCACCGCACATAACATCGACAGCTCGGACAAGGAGGAAATCCGTCGTCTGGGCGGTCTTGGCTTCAACGTGGACTTTTAGGACTATGCGCTACTACATCATTGCCGGAGAGGCTTCCGGCGACCTGCACGGCTCGAACCTGATGCGCGGTCTTTACGCCGAGGATCAGGAGGCTGACATCCGTTTCTGGGGAGGCGGACTGATGGACGCCGTCTATCGTGAGCATCAGGACGGTATCGGACTGGTCAGGGACTACAAGGACGGGGCTGTCATCGGTTTCACCCAGATTTTTCTTCACGCCAGGGCTTTCGCCAAGAGGTTCACGGACTGCACGTCCGACATCCTGCGCTGGAAGCCGGACGTTGTGATCCTCATCGATTATCCCGGCTTCAATTTCAGGGTGGCGGAATTCGCCCACAAGGCCGGCTTCAAGGTGTTCTACTACATCGCCCCGAAGGTCTGGGCATCGAGGGAAAGCCGTGTGAAGAAGCTGAAGGCTTTTGTAGATAAGCTGTTCATCGTGTTCCCGTTCGAGATTCCGTACTTCACGAAAAAAGGTGTTGACTTTATTTATAAAGGTAATCCGCTGATCGATGCGATTGACGGATCGGAGGCGTTGAGGGAGACAAGGGAGGAGTTTCTGAAAAAGACAGGGCTCCCGGACAAACCGATGATAGCTCTGCTTGCAGGATCAAGGAACGGCGAGATCAGCTCGATGATGCCTACCTTTATGGAGTTCGCCGACAGGATGCACGCCCTTCCGGAATATTCCGGCTACCGCTTCGTTGTGGCGGCCGCTCCCGCTCGCTCGGAATCCGACTACGCGAAGTACATCGGGGGGCGTGAATATGTCAGCGTGGTCTTCGGCCAGAGCTATGCCGTGATGCGCCACGCCGAGGCGGCTGTGGTCAATTCAGGGACGGCCTCCCTTGAGTGCGCCCTGATCGGGACTCCGCAGGTTGTGGCCTACAAGGGTGCGGAGGTCAATTTTCTGATTGCCAAGGGAATAATCAAGATTAGGTACATCAGCCTTGGCAATCTGATTCTTGACCGGATCTGTTTCAGGGAGCTGATCCAGTACTATTTCACGCCGGACAATGTGCTGAACGAGGTACGTCGTCTGATCGAGGACAAGGAGTACCGCTCGGCGATGCTCTCCGGCTACCGTGAGATCCGTGACGCGCTCGGGGGCGAAGGGGCTTCGGCCGCCGTCGCCAAGGCGATGATCGACGAACTTGGGAAGAATGGCGGTCGCTGAGCTTGTCGAAGCGTCCATCGGTATATTACACCGGTCGCCGTGGTTCGACAGGCTCACCAACCGTGGTTCGGCAAGCTCACCAACCGGTCGCTGAGCTTGTCGAAGCGCCGGTACGAAATGAATCAAATAATTAAATATGAAAAAAATACTACTAATCGCACTGATGATGTTGGCCGGAGTGTCAGCAACATATTCACAGACAACGCAAAACCTCCCGAAGGAGATTTATGTCGAGGGAGGGAAGCACCACGTCCAGGGCATCGCCTACGACGAGGCCGCGGGGCTGATGTACTATTCCTTCACCACGAGTTTTGTGAAGACGGATCTTGAGGGAAAGGTTGTCGGTTCGATCGACAGAATCCAGGGACATCTCGGAGCGATGACTTTCAACCCTGCCGACAGGAAGGTCTATGCCTCGCTTGAGTGCAAGGACGATGTCATCGGGGCTGGGCTTTCCACGTTCGCGAAGGGGCGTTCGATGTTCTACATCGCGATCATCGATGTTGACAAGGTGACCGAGGTCGGAATGGACTCCGAGAACAACGACGCTTTCCGCATCGTCTGCGTCAAGGAGGCCACCAAGGACTTCCATCTGACAGGATTCGCCGACAAGAATTATGAGCATTTCTACGGCTGCTCCGGAATCGATGGGGTGACGATCGCTCCTAAACTTGGCTCAAAAGGCGGAAAGGCCTACCTCTACGTCGCCTACGGCATCTATGGCGACATCGGCCGCAACGACAACAACCATCAGGTGCTTCTTCGCTACGACATCAAGAAATTGAATGAATATGCCGGTGTGGTGAAGTTCGGGGATTTCTATTCCGAGGGTCCGGCCAAGCCGTCGGACAAGTATTTCGCCTACACGGGAAACACGAACTGGGGTGTGCAGAACCTTGCTTACGACAAGGAGAGCGGCAGGATGCTGATGGCTGTCTATAAAGGGAAAAAGGGAATATTCCCGAACTACGATATGTTTGTGTTCGACGTCTCCTCGAAGCCGTCAAAGGCTAAGTTGGCCGGGGTTCTTTACGACAGGACCAAGCACAAGGTGATCGGTTCGGTGGAGTCGCCTGTCTCAGGGTTCTACTTCAAGTACGGTTCGACCGGGCTTTGTCCTGTGGGTGACGGTCTTTTCTATTTCGCAGAGCCGGGCAAGAACAAGGAGACCGGAAACCAGTTCGCAAGAACCCATCTCTACCGCTGGACCGGCGATCCTGAAAAGCCTTTCGAAAGGCTCTAAACCGGTATATTCACTTTAGTGGCCGCTTCGGTGGTCACTTCGACAGGCTCAGTGACCGTAATGGGTTCGGTGACCGCAATGGACTCGGTGACCGCGATGGGCTCGGTGACCGCGATGGGCTTAGTGACCGCGATGGACTCGGTGACCGCAATAGGCTCTGTCGCTGAATCTGCCCGGTCGCTGAGCTTGTCGAAGCGTACCGGGCCTGTCGAAGCGCCCCTGGTCTGTCGAAGCGTCCCGGCCATCAACTTTCAGACTCTCCGTCACTTTTTCATCACGCTGAGATCGACCGGGCCGGGGACTCCTTTGACGACCGCCCGGTCTGTGAACTGCCACCACGTCCAGCCTTCGAACGACGGACTGGCTTTCTCGTAATGGGCTATCCAGATCTGGTAGTTGTCCGTGATCTCGGCGCTGAGGTAATCTCTGGCGAAAGAGGCCCCGGCATAGACTATCGGCTTCTTCCCATAATGGCTTTCAACGGCTTTCAGCCACTTCAGCGCCTCCTCGTTGAGCTTTTTCCTTGATCCTCCACGATGGATGGTCTCAATGTCCAGAACAGGGGGCAGATCCTTGAATCTCAGGTCGCCCACGGTCTTGATGAAAAGTTCCGCCTGCGCCTCTCCGTCCTTCGAACTTCTGAAGAAATGGTAGGCCCCTCTTCGTAGTCCGGATTTCCCGGCGTCCTTCCAGTTCCTTTTGAAATCCTTGTCAACCATCGACACCCCTTCTGTGGCCTTGATGAACACGAAGCTGACAGGGATGATGTCCTTGGCCTGATGAATGTCCCGGATCGTCCGTCCTTTCCTGTCGGTCATCACATAGAGGGAGTCCCAGACAATCCCGCTCTCGTTGTGGTGTGAGATGTCGATCCCGTAACGCCATTCCCCGGCCGGAACCTTCGCTCCGGTCTCGTAGTCGCCTCCGCCTGCGCGCAGTAAGAAGACCACGGCAAGCCCTAAAATGACGGCCGCGGCGATCCCCACCGCCGTCCAGACACCGAGATTGACCTTCCTCGGCTTCCTCTTCCGCCCCTTCCTCCTCTGTTTCTGTCTCTGAGGCGTTTTCCATATCTTCCCTTTCGGTATATTCATAACATTTCGTGTTGGAGCGGATGGCCGCTCCGTGACGCGAAATTAATGAATATTTCTCACTATCTTTGCGGGGTTAATTTGACAGGTATGAACTGGTTCGTGGAGTTGTTTACGGAACAATCCTATATTCAGGCGATTCTCGTCTTGTCTTTGATCTGCGCGGCGGGGCTGCTGTGCAACAAGATAAGGTTCAAGGGGGTCAGCCTTGGGGTTACGTTTGTTTTCTTCGCAGGGATTCTTGCGGGGCATTTCGGCCTGTGTGTCGATCCGCGGATGCTGGCGCTGGCGCAGAATTTCGGTCTGGTGCTGTTTGTCTTCACCCTTGGCATCCAGGTCGGCCCGAGCTTCTTCCCGTCCCTGAAAAAAGGCGGCATAAAATTGAATATATTGGCTTTCGCGGTGCTTCTTATAGGTACGGCGATGGCCTGGGCCATCGGCAGAATGGCGGGAATATCCTTACCAGTCGCGACAGGCCTTCTGACCGGAGCGGCGACCAACACTCCTATGCTCGGAGCGGCGCAACAGACTCTGCTTCAGGCTGATCCTTCCGCAGTTGATGTCTCCAACCAGATGGCGACCGCCTGTGCCGTCGGCTATCCGTTCGGTGTCGTGGGCGTGATAGTCTGCGTGGCCATCCTCTCGGTCGTGTTCCGGAAGAACAGGAAGTCAGGAGAGCAGAAAGTCAACCAGACTTTCATCACGGAGTTCAGGGTCAGCAACCCGGCGGTCTTCGGAAAGACGATCCGTGACATTATGAAGGACGCGCACATCAGGATTGTCGTGTCCAGAGTCTGGAAATACACCGGAGAGGGACGCGGACAGGTGATCATCCCTGACGGGGACACGGTCCTTGAGGAAGGGGAACACGCCCTTGTTCTGACCCGCGAGAGTGATGCGGGGGCGGCAGAGCAACTCTTCGGGGAAAAGGTTGTGAAGGACTGGAACAAGAAGGACATTGACTGGAACCATCTTGACGGGATGCTTGTCTCGCGGCACATTTTCGTCACAAAGCCGAGTGTCAACGGGTTCAAACTTGGAGACCTGCATCTTCGCAACGCCTACAGGATCAACATCACGAGGGTGAACAGGGCCGGTATCGACCTGCTTCCGTCCCGTGACCTCAGGCTTCAGATAGGGGACAAGCTGACCATTGTCGGGGAGCAGAAGGCGATTGACAGGGTGGCGGAGGCGTTGGGTAATCAGGAGAAGGAACTTCGGAATCCTAATCTGCTGTTCATCTTCATCGGACTGATGCTCGGTCTGATTTTAGGAAGTCTTCCGATTTCCGTTCCTGGAATGAGTGTCCCGATAAGACTGGGAATCGCCGGCGGCCCGATTTTGATCGGCATCCTGATGGGGGCATTCGGGCCGAGGCTTCATCTGACCACATATACGACCCACAGCGCCAATCTGATGCTCAGGCAGTTCGGATTGACCGTCTATCTGGCCGGGCTTGGACTTAGCGCCGGTCCGGACTTCTTCTCGACCGTCCTGAGGCCGGAAGGCTTGCTTTGGATCGCCGTCAGTGTCGTTCTCGCCATCGTGCCGGTGCTGCTTGTCGGGTTCATCGCCGCCAAGTTTTTCAAGACGGACTATTCCGAGAATGTCGGGATGCTTTGCGCCTCGATGGCGAATCCGATCGCCCTTAACTATGCGCTTTCCACTGTCGATGACGATGAGCCGTCCGTTGCCTACGCCACCGTCTATCCGATGGAGATGTTCCTGCGGGTCATCTCCGGTCAGGTGATGATGCTGCTTTGATTCTTGGTCGGCGAGCCTGCCGAACTGGTTGGTGAGCCAGTGGTTGCTGAGCTTGTCGAAGCATCGAACCACGGTTGGTGAGCCTGCGGTTGCTGAGCTTGTCGAAGCATCGAACCACAAGTGGTCACTTCGACAGGCTCAGTGACCATAAGAAGCCGTTACTTAATGAGCCTGCCCCTGACGAACCTGAAAAGATCCGGCAGCACAAGCACCGGCGAGGTGCAGAGCAGAATCCAACCCCAGTCGCTAAGAGAGAGGGAAGCCACCTCGAAGAAAGCTCCGAAGCAGTTGACAATGATGAACTGCCCGACCAGAATCACTCCCGCCACAAGGACGCAACCGTAGCAGGCCGACGCCTTGAACCTCCGGCGGTTGAAGAAAAAGTCAAGAATATCCTGCATCAGGCTTCCGTCCGTCTTGAAGTACCTGGCGTTGAACAGATTCCAGAACTGGATCAGCACGAATGTCGTGAAGAACACCCCTAACTCGTAGCCGGACAGATGAGCCTTGGCGTGGGCGGCGAAAGCTCCGCTGAAGAACTTGCCGATGACATCAAGGTGAAGCAGATCCCTGACGGAACTGATGTCCATCTGCCAGAGCAGTTGCCAAAGAAGAGCCAGATAGACGAAAAAGAATATTCCCGAAAAGAAAATCCGCTTGCCCATCTTCCGGTCGATGATGTGGCTTCGCCGGTCTCTCGGCTTGTCTTTCATCACTTTAGGGTCAGGAGGAATGGACGATAGAGCCATAGCGGCGAACGTGTCCATAATCAGGTTGACCCAAAGCATCTGCGTGACTGTCAGCGGAGAGTCGAGTCCGATGAACGCCCCTAAAAGCACGATCAGGCAGGCGCAGACGTTGATGGTCATCTGGAAGAGGATGAACCGCTTGATGTTCAGGTACAGGGAACGCCCCCACAGAATGCCCTTGTTGATGCTGGAGAATGAGTTGTCGATGATTGTGACATCGCTTGCCTCTTTGGCTCTCGCTGTTCCGTCACCCATAGAAAGCCCTACCTGGGCCTTTTTAAGTGCAGGAGCGTCGTTCGTCCCGTCACCGGTGACGGCCACGACCTCTCCCATCTCCTGAAGCAGGGTTACGAGGCGTACCTTGTCCTCAGGACGCGCCCGGGAAAGGACACGAAGATTCGGGATCACCTCTTTTTTAAGATATTCATCGCTTTTGGCGGCGAATTCCTGTCCGGTGATTGTGTGCGGGTTGGTCACTTCGGCACGCTCAGCGACCGTAGAAGTGGAATTCACTGGCGCTTCGACAGGCTTAGCGACCGGCAGGGTATTCACGGTCGCTGAGCCATCACCGGTCGCTGAGCTTGTCGAAGCGCCGGTTTCAGGTGTCTCCGTGGCCGAGTCCTTGATGATTCCGGACTGTCGGGCGATCTCAAGCGCGGTGACAGGATTGTCGCCCGTGACCATAATCACCCTAACCCCGGCCTGGCCGGAGCAAACATCGATCGCCTCGCGCACATCGCCTCTGATCGGGTCGGCGATTCCGACGATTCCGGAGAAGACTGTCACCGGAACGTCCGCGGACATATTCCTGAATGCGAATCCCAAGGTTCTCATTCCCTTGGACTGCCAGTCTGTCAATGTCTTCAGGACGCTTTCCTTCGAGCGTCCGTCCTCGATTGTGTCGCAGGTCTCCAACAGAAGCTCCGGAGCGCCCTTTATGAAGGTATATTCATCGCCGGTCGCGATGTTGACCGCATCCGTGCTCATCCTCTTCCTTTCGGTTGAGAAAGCCTCCTGTGCCAGAATCCGGTAGGCGTTTCTACGCTCTTGGTAGTCAATTCCTTGGCTGTGAAGCCAAAGCAGCAGAGCGCCTTCCGTCGGGTTGCCTATCGGGTGAGGGTCTCCTGATTCCGGGTCGCCGAGGGCCGCCGTTGTGTTCACTGCTATGCTGTCGGCCGCGAGTTCCTTGCCGATGCCCCAGAACTCCGCCTCCACCACGCTCATCTTGTTCTTGGTCAGCGTTCCAGTCTTGTCCGTGCAGATGACCGTGGCCGCCCCGAGAGTCTCACAGGCGTGGAGCTTGCGAACCAAGTTCTTCTCTTTCAGCATTTTGCGCATACTGAGCGCCAGACTTATCGTCACGCTCATCGGAAGTCCTTCCGGCACCGCCACGACAATCAGTGTCACCGCGATCATCAGCGAGCCAAGCGCCACCCGAAACACATCAAGGAATGCGTAAGTCCCCGCTTCGTTCGTGAGGAAGAACACTGTCATCCTGCCGACCACGATCAGGGCGGCGATGACGTAGCTGGCGTAGGTTATCCATTTTGCGAGCTGGTCCAGCTGGTTGTTCAGCGGGGTCTTGACATCAGGCTCTTCCTGAAGGATTCTCGCCCCCTTGCCTTCCTCCGTCTCCTGTCCAACAGCCGTTACCCTGTACTTGGCGCTGCCCTCGATCACCGTAGATCCACGCAGCAGAAAGTTTTCCGGGTAGGTGCTTTCGTTTGCCGTTCCCGGCTTGTCCTTCACTTCCGTTCTCTTTTTTGCGAACGGCTCGCCTGTGAAATTGGATTCGTCCACGATGAGGTTGCGGTCATCCGTCAGCAGACCGTCAGCCGGAATCTCGTCCCCGTTCTCCAAAACTACAATGTCACCGGCGCATACGTCACTCTTGGGAATCTCGAAGGTCTGCGGGAAGCGGCCTTCATTCTTGTCGGCTGTTGTCCGCCAGCGCAGTACTTTGACTGGCCTCTCATCCTTGGCCTTGTTGAGGATCTTGAACTCATTCTCGGCCTTGACCTCAAAGATGAAACCGATTCCCGTGGCGAGGAGTATCGCCACCAGCACCCCTACAGGCTCGATCAGGCAGGAAGCGTCCCTTCCTGCATACGCCATCTCATAGACTGAGACTCCGAGCGAGAGCGCCAGCGCCACCATCAGGATGATGATGATCGGGTCTTTGAACTTTTCCAAATACGCCTTCCAAAGCGGCTCTTTCTCCGCCTCCGGGATGATGTTTTTCCCCTTCCCCTCGGTCACCTCCCTCGAATCCTCGCAAAGGCATTCCAACCGCTCCCTCGATGTCTTGTCCGCCATCATTTCCGATGCCTTCCTCTCGTCGCCTCTAAAAACTTCCGTCGCCATAATGCTTTATGAATATGCTTGTGAATATTCCGCCGTGTCCAATGTCCTGCGGCGTACTCTGCGAAGATAGTTTATCCAGGCCGGATTCTTTCACGGAATCCAACCGTTTGGAAAATTCTCTTGACGGAGTGCGTACCCTCTGGACAGAAGGTCTCTTGGGCGTGTATGTTGCCCTATTCCGCTAATGCCGAGAGAATGGAGGTAGGGCTTAGGGCAGTCCCGTCGGAAGTGAACGCTCCCATATTGTACGCTCCCCAGTTCCGGCTCGGAATCTCATATATTGCCGGACGCCATTTCCCGTCGGTCTGAGGCTCCCAATAGAACACTCCGGCGCAGCAGGAGAGAGGCTTGACCATATTCATAAAATCCGTCAGGCATTGGGTCGAGGTCTCAATCTCGTCGGCTGAATTTTTCACACCGACCTCGCAGACCATCACCTTGCATCCGAATTTCGCTGCCAACGACTTGATGTTCAAGAGTGCGGACGAGTTCATCGCCTTCCAGGTCATTTTAGAGTTTGTCATCGGATAGTGTGACAGTCCGATCTGATCAAACTTGCCGCCAGCGGCCTTGAATTTCTCGAAGAACCAGGTGTTGTCCTCATAGGCATTGTCAATGTGGACAATGACCTGAGCGTCGGGGAATATCTCCTTGACAGCGTCGTAGCCGGCGTTGGAAAGGGTGGCGTAGTTGCTCCAACCTCCCGGGATGTCACCCTTTTCATTGTAGAGGCGGCCGGTCTCCCAAAGCATTCCGGGTCTGGTCTCGTTTCCGACCTGAACCCAGAGCGGAGTGACCCCTGAGGACTTCAAGGCCGTAAGAACGTCCTTTGTGTGCGCGGCCACTTTCGCGGAAAGATCCTTCAGACCTAATCCTGACCATTCAGCCGGTGTGTTCTGTCTGCTCGGATCTGCGAAGAAATCACTGTAGTGGAAGTCAATCATCACTGACATCCCCGCCTCGGCCGCCCGTCTGGCCATCCGTACCACATCATCCTTCCCGCTCCATCCGTTGGCATCCTCCGGCTTCACCCAGACCCTAAGGCGTACCGCATTGATTCCCGCTCCTTTCAGCACGGGAAACAGCCCGGTGTTCCCTTTTGAGTCCTTGAATGCCTTTCCGTTGATCCTGGAAGGGTTGTTTGTCATATCGTACTCCATCTCCGAAGCCCAGCTCACGTCAGCGCCTCTGGCGAAAGCGATGTCCTCGGTTGTCGGCTCATCCGGTGTGTCCGGATCATCATTCTTCCCTGTCTCGGAGCCCCCGCATCCGATGAGCGCCGCCAAGGCCACAGCCAATGTGGCCGCCAATGTTGTAAACCTTAAAGATTTCATAATGCATCATCTAACTGTCGTTCCGCCAAAAGTACTGATTTTAAGCTAAAAACCAAAATCGCCGTCTGCGCTTTACATTCCACGCCTTGAGTTCAGGGATTTCCAGAAGGAGGTTTCGGTAAGGGGACGGGGGGTGTCGCCGTTGAGGCTGGCGAGGAAGAGGCTTGGACTGGCTGAGACCGAATAGGTTTTGAGGACGGGATTGAAGCCTACTGTGAAATGTTCGGGGCTGGCGAGCCTTGGGGAAGAGGCGAAGCCGGTGTTGATGTAGGTCTTCAGCGAACTGCGGTGCAGGAGAATCCGCTGGATGTAGTCGAGGAAACTTTTCTTGCGGCTGTCCTTGGTGGAGAACATCCTGTAGATGGTGATTGTGTCGAGGACCACGGAGGCGTATGCATCATCCTTCCGCATCAGCGAGCTTGTGAGACGGCCAATGTCGAAATCTCCGGCCTCGTTGAGATATTCATTGACATCCAGGCATTTGAGGAAGTCCGCTGCTTGTGTGAAGGTGGCCTGTGAGATTCCTCGGCGGCCTCGGCTCATCAGCAGAAGGTAGAAGGTGACAGCTTGTGGGGCGGATTTGAACCGGATTGTCCCGCCTTCCTCCGTTCCGAGCAGAAACTCTCCTTTTGAGTTGATCGTGATGGGGTTGGAACTCTTGGATTCCGAGCTGAGGTAGTCGAAGAGGAACCTGTGGTAGCCGCTGTAGGAGAGGAGCTCGCGTCCGCGGTCGAACCTTGAGACAAAGGTCAGGATTCTTTTCTTCACCTCGGACGAGATGTCTATGCACAGGAAATCCACCATTCTGCGAAGGTTGTCGCTGTCGTCAAGGATGTGGCTGTCACGGATTTTCATCATCAGGAACGCAGGGAACGGAATGTGGTCAGGGTCGATGTTGAACCTCGAAAGGACGATGTGGTAGAACGTCCTGTTGTCAAGCGCCGCCAACGATTCCTTCAGGTTGTTGAGTTTCAGCCGGTCTCCGGAGGGGACAATGTATTCCATCGAGCGCCTGAGAAGGTCGAGGCGGTCATCGCCCGCAAGGCTGCGGCTGAACTCTCCGATGATGTCTGGCAGGTAGAAGAATTCCAGCCCAATGTCGGAGAACGCCTTGGAGATGAGGAGGTTGTCGTACCTGTCATCAAGAACCTGCCGAGCAGAGACGGAGGTCTCTTTCTCCAGAAAGACGATCTGCTTTTCCGGGGCTTCGGTTTCCGTCGCCGTAACGGACAGTATCCGGCACCAGTCTCTGGACGAGGAGTCGCAGGACATCGAGATGGAAGACAGCAGAAGATTCTCCTCGAAGTCGATGTCGTTGTCGGAACACATTATCCTGTTGAACAGATCGATGATTCTCCGGATTCGTTCCTCTTCCAATGAGTCAAGGCAGCCCACGGCGTTCTCAAGTGACAGATAATGGGTCAGATCCATTTCCTCCTGGCTCAGTCTCAGGCACTTCTGAAGCTCGTCCAGCAATCCGACCTCCTTGCTGTGGATTCTGCTGTCCGCCTTCACCAGCTCCACGGCGATCTTCATCACCGCCCGCCGCTGGATTCCTCCAAGATTTATGTGATCCGGTCTCAACATCGGTCTTCCAGGTAAATTCCGCTTCCCGGTTTTTCGGGAATATCCAAAGATAGCGTTTTTATCAGCCGTACCCAAAAATAATCGGTGGATTCTCCGAACCTGTTTTCTTTACGATGTAATTTTATTACATTTGTGAGGTTTAAGCCGAAACTTCCGGAGGTGTCTATGGCCTGGATCTCAGGGGACGATGAAGGAAGATGCGGAATATCCATTAATTATTTAAATATATTCAATAATATGGAACTAAAGGGATCGAAGACAGAGGAGAACCTGCGCGCGGCGTTCGCCGGTGAGAGCCAGGCTCACACAAAGTATTTGTACTACGCCTCAAAGGCGGCCAAGGACGGCTATGTTCAGATTGGCAAGTTGTTCGAGGAGACGGCCAAGAACGAGAAGGAGCACGCCAAAATCTGGTTCAAGCTCCTGCACGACGGAGGAATTCCTTCCACCGAGGAGAATCTTGCGGACGCGGCATCAGGCGAGAACTATGAGTGGACGGATATGTACGCCGGGTTCGCCAAGACCGCCAAGGAGGAGGGCTTCGAGGAGATCGCCTTCCTGTTCGAGAAGGTCGGGGCGATCGAGAAGACCCACGAGGCGCGTTACAGGAAACTGCTCGCCAACATCAATGACGGGGTTGTCTTCTCCCGCGAGGGGGATGCGATCTGGGAGTGTTCGAACTGTGGACACATCGTTGTCGGAAAGAAGGCTCCGGAGATCTGTCCTGTCTGCAAGCATCCGAGAAGCTATTTCCAAATCAAGGCTGAGAATTATTAATCTTTTTGAATATATCGTATTATGAAGAATGTCATCGTGGCCGCCATAGCCGCCGCTCTCATTCCTGCCGCTCTTGGCGCGCAACCTAAGCCTGCCGCTCCGGAGGCTGATTACAAGTTTACCGTCGTAAAGGAGAATCCGGTCACATCGGTCAAGAACCAGTACCGCTCCGGTACCTGCTGGTGCTTCTCCACCCTTGGATTCCTTGAGTCCGAGGCCATCAGGATCAAGAACATAAAGGACACGACCCTTTACCCGGACTTCTCGGAGATGTTCGTCATCTCGCATTCCTACAAGGACAGGGCTGAAAAATATGTCCGCACGGACGGCCACATCAACTTCGCCTCCGGATCAGAGGCCGATGATGTGCTTCACGTCATCGAAGACTACGGTCTTGTGCCTCAGAGCGCGATGCCTGGACTCCAGCCTCTTCCGATCCACGGAGAGCTTGACGCCACCACAAAGGCGTACGTCGAGGCTATCGTCAAGAACCCTAACAGAACCCTTTCCACAACCTGGAAAAAAGGCTTCGACGCTGTCGTGGACGCTTATCTCGGCGAGACACCGGAGGTCTTTGAATATAACGGGAAGACCTACACCCCTGCATCCTACCGTGACGAGATGGGCATCGTGCCGTCCGACTATGTGACGCTCACATCCTTCACCCATCATCCCTTCTACACCTCTTTCATCATTGAGATCTCTGACAACTGGAGGTGGGATTCCGCCTACAACATCCCTCTCGATGAGTTTATGGAGGTAATCTACAGTGCCATCGACAAAGGCTACACATTGGCCTGGGGAACGGACGTGAGCGAGAAGGGCTTCACGAGAAACGGAATCTGGTACTGCTCCGACTCCTTCGTGCGCGCCAAGTCGATGGATGTCCTCGTCCACAAGGACGCTCTTCCAAAGGATCTGAAGAAGAAACTTGGAATCAAGTAGATGAAAGTCATCAGACATATTCCCAACACGATTACCTCTATGAACCTCCTTTGCGGTGTCTTAGGGGTAATCGCTTCTTTGGACGGCAGGCTTGAGCTTGCGTTCGTCCTGATGATCTGCGCCGCTGTCTTTGATTTCTGCGACGGACTGGCCGCAAGGCTTCTGAAGGCATATTCAGAGATCGGCAAGGAG
>CAYZKZ010000018.1:0-34956 GCA_964479325.1 uncultured Muribaculaceae bacterium | reverse complement strand
TTTTGTCAGTCAAATCTTGGGTCCAGAGAACCACTCTGCAAATCTAAGGTTTGTACAAAGGCGGTAAATTAAGTATTATGAATACGGTGTTCAAAAGAAAGATATACGATGAAATGCTCGTATGGAAAGCGGAATCAGCTGGTGAGTCAGCGCTTCTGATAGAAGGTCCGAGGCGTGTTGGTAAATCAACTATAGTTCGTCTGTTTGCGCAGAATGAGTATCGAAGCCACATAATCATAGATTTCGCAAAGGCTTCAGTGGAAGAAAAGAGATTATTCAACGATATTTCAGATTTGGATTACTTCTTCACCAGACTAAAACTCTTGAGAGGCGTTTCGTTGTATGAGAGAGAATCTGTTATTATCTTTGATGAGGTGCAGCAATACCCCATTGCTCGTCAGGCAATCAAGTATCTGGTTGAAGATGGGCGCTATGACTACATAGAGACCGGATCGCTTATCAGTATTCATAAGAATGTGGACACCATCGTCATACCGAGCGAAGAAGAGGCGATTAGTATGTATCCAATGGACTATGAGGAGTTCCGTTGGGCTTTGGGTGATACGGAGACAATTCCCCTGCTAAAGGAGATGTTTGAGAAGAAGAAACCTCTGGGAGATGGTGTGAACCGCAAGATGCTTCGGGACTATCGTCTTTATATGCTGGTGGGAGGTATGCCTCAAGCCGTAAGCAAGTACATCGAAACGCAGGATTTTGTGAAGGTTGACAAGGTTAAAAGAGGCATTCTCCGCATCTATGAACAAGATTTCCATAAATTGGATAAGACAGACAAGGCCAAGGCTATATTCAAGGCCATACCGTCTGAACTTTATAAAAATGCGACTCGTTACCAGATGACAACAGTGTTGGGTAAGGTGAATGGCGCCTCTGTCCGTGGTCTTGTTGAAATGATTGAAGATAGTAGGACTGTGAACATTGCCTATCACTCCAATGACCCGAATGTCGGGATGGAACTAACTTCGGACAAATCATCGTACAAGATGTATGTCTGCGACACTGGGCTGTTTGTCACGCTTGCATTCTGGGACAAAAAGTTTACTGACAATGTGATTTATCAGAAACTTCTGAATGACAAATTGGATGCGAACCTTGGCTATGTGTATGAAAATGCTGTGGCGCAAGCTTTGGCGTCATCCGGCAACAAACTGTTTTACTACACTTGGTTGGATGATAACAAACATACCTTTGAGGTTGATTTCCTGCTGTCACGGCGTTCAAAGTTATGGCCGCAGGAGGTTAAGTCGGCGGGATACAGCACGCACAAGTCGCTTGACGAGTTTTGCAGGAAGTACTCCGGCCGCATTAGTAATAGGTATCTTGTCTATACCAAAGATTTGCGAAATGATGGAGAGATCACGATGATTCCTATCTATATGGTCGGCTTGCTTTGAGTGACATAGTTATCAATTGACCATAAGTCAGACTGAGCCTGTGACTTGTCGATTATCTGTCATTGGTAGCACAATCCTTGGCTCGCTGTCGTGAATTCAGACAATCGGGTCGCCGCAGAACTTCCTGCGGCCGCAGCCGCGGCATTGGAACCCGGCCCACACGGAATCAAAATGCTCCATCGCGGATGCGACAAGTCCGGGGGCGTCTGTGAGTACCCCTGCCTCGAAATTGCGGCGTGAGGCCGATTTCATCCCCATCCCGGCGCCAGTCAGATTCGCTGAACCAATGTACGCTTCGCTCTCGTCAAAAACGAATATCTTGAAATGCACTCTCGGACACAGTACGCGCTCCAACCCGGTGAACAGAGCGGGGTAGCGGTCAAATTCCTCACGGAAGATCGGCCCCGGCTCTTTCGCGTGTATCAGCCTCACATTGACACCTTTCTTTATCAGCCCGGAAAGCAGGCCGAGAAACGGCTCGCTGCCGCTCCCTGACTTCACATACAGATCCTTAATGTCCGCCGTCCCTATCCATAGGGAGGATCTCACTTTCGCACACTTCAAAATCACTTCATCATAGTGCGCTATGTCGCGGATGTATTGAATATAAGGCATACCCTTCGTCTTTATGGAATCTCTGATTGCGCGAAGTTAACGTAATATCCTGCAAAAACCTTTCAGTCCGGTATGGCGACATTCTAATGAATGAAAGTTGTCACTTTGACATTACTCTCTCTCTGGTTGAATAGCCATCCCGTCTGTCACCATTTCCGAGACTTTCTTGTCGTCACTGCTACGGTTTGGCAGTGGCGTTTTCTTTCTTTGAGGACTTTTTGGCAATGGACTCATCGATTTTATTGACGAACTTCTCTATATCAGTGTCATCGTTTTCCCATCGGAAACCAAGGCCAGAGGTGTTGCCATAGTCAGTGACACCGTTCTCTACCGCCCTGATGTGACTGCAATTCTCTCCGTTGTACCAGTTGTACTCGTGACCTTTGTATTCAAAAATAACTTCCCAACCACTAATGATCTTGCGGCCAGTGCCGGAGTAAAGTTTGCCTCTCTTCAAGACTATCTTCCCGCTATCGAGAAGCGAACTCAATATATAATCCCTTTCCTTCATTGTGAGCATTACACCTTCCGCACTAGGGTAGAGGCAAAAATTGTTGCGATACCATCTTACATAGAACTTCTTGCCGTTGAAATGACTGATAATGTCTGTGTTTATCAGGGTGTCAAAAGCTATTGCCCTGAATCTGTAGGTTTCAGCCAAAAACGGCCTCTGATTTATTGGTTCACCCATTAGGATGTTGTGGACAGGAGAGGCGTATATCATCTGGATAGACAGGTGATTGTTTTCATCAAACCTTAGGAGGATGTTGTCTCTCCAGACATCATAGTCATAGCTGAAAATATATCTGTAATGCCCGGACCACGACTCAAGTTGATCTGTCCATCTCGTACAGTATGAAACCAGGGAACGTAGAATCCAGGCATTCTTCCGGTATTCATCAGTTATTCCGCTCTTGGTCAGGATCTTAGAAAGGTTTTTTCTCTTGGTGTCAAAATCCTTCCAATCTATATTACTCTTGTCATCCAGGAAGAGGAATCTGATGGCGCCGTTGTACTCTTTCTCGGCATTCAGAATCTTCTCTTTCCATCCTTCCTCTTTGATCTTTCTGGCCTTCTCCCTTTCCTCGAAGACCTGAGCTCGACCGAAATCCAGACTGAGAGGTTTATCTATGACGAGCCATTCATTGATCTCGTGACTATGTTCACCAAGTTCATCCATTATTCTCATCGCAGAGAAGAGTCCTTCCATTGAACCCTCTGTGTTGATGTTCTCGGCAATATTCCACACAACCCTCATCCATTCGTTGAACCTTTCATTGTCAAAGCCATCCAATCTGAGATAACAGCTTATTCCGTGGAATACAAGACGCTGTTTCATTGTCAGCATAGTTATCCCTGCCTCATTGTATTCTGGAATGTATTGAAGATGATTCTTTTCCTTCCAAGGTGGCAGGAGGGTATCCGTGTCGATTTTCTTGATGTTGATGAAAAGTCGCTTGATGCGTTTGAGTTCGCTTTCTGTTATCAGACTTCTATATGGCTCAAAACCAGTGTAAACGTAGCTGTAGGTCTTCCTTTCAGAAGCTTCCCCATAAAGTTTCCATTCAATCGGTTCATTCTGTAGGGATTTCTCCGTAATCTTGTTGCCTGCTGCATCCTTCCCTTCGCAGATATATACATTAGCAAGATACCTTGTTATGAATGCCAGATATATCTCGTCAATCTGACTTGTCCCTTTCAATCTGTGTCTCCAGAAAATATCCGTCCAGTCACCATCCAAAAGTTTGCTGTATTCAAGCTTCTCACCCCAACCATTGTCCCTGATGACCTTGACAAGGTCAGCCTTGAAGTTCTCGTATCCGGAAAGAGCCTTGCCTCTTGCATTCATTTTAATGTACAGATCATCTGACTGCCCGATATCTTTCAGAGGAAGCAGGAAGAAACATATCGGGCAGTCAGGTTCGACAAGGACGTTCCAATTTGACTTGAGGTCATCCGCATCGGCAAGTTTCTTGTCGATGCAGTCGATCATATTCAGGGCAGAAACAACAGTAGGATCCTGTTTCCATTTCTTGTAGAAACAGTTCTGTCCCTGAATGGCATCGCACAGTTTGCCTGACTCATAATCCAAGGATATGTCGGTCAGGAATGTGAAAAACTCGTCAGACGATTCACGGATGACATACCTGAAGTTTCGGAAGCGATTCCTCTCTTGAGGAAGTTTGTTGATTCTGAATGCGATGTACCAGTGAATCAACCATAGCGTTGTAAGCCGCTGTTGACCGTCGAGAGGATGAAAGGCACGCATTCCATCAATGTTGAAACTGTCACCATATATGAAATCCAGACGCAGTTCACGCTCGTTCCTGATAGAGGATATGAGGCTGTCGAGGAACCTGTCGCGAAGTTCGGATGCTGAGTCTCGTCCCTGTGCGTAATCCCTCTGAATTATGGGAATTTCTACCTTGAAATTACAAAGCAGTTCCCAGAATGTCATTTTTATGTTCTTGTTGTTTTCCATTGTCATTTCTCTTTGGTGAATGGTTTGAGGACGTTCACTATGTCTTTGAGGTACATCTCAGCATCGTGCCGCCCCCACGTGAGTATGTTGTTCGAGTCCGGAGTGTGGTACTTCATAAATGCGTTCTTAGTGCAGGGCGGGATGAATGTTATCGCCGCATCTGTCGCCTTAATAACGATATCGCCAGACTCCGTGAATTCAAGATTATAGATTTCTCCCTTGTCTCTACCGATGATACACCTTCGTTTTGCAGGGAAGATTGCATTTTTGTATCCTCTGTTTGTTCCTGAATCGAGAAGTGTGAGATTCCAAATCTTGTGCTTCTCGTTCTTGTTTTCGTCTGCGTCTTCTTTCAGTGGGTCGGCGGGATGGGGAAGAACCTCAATCAGTTCATCGCAAAGAGTCTGGAAACTCTTTTTCTCATCTTTCTGCTTTACATCACTAAGAAACGCTGTGACTTTAGATTTGAATTCCTTTCGCCGCTCAGGATCAAGTTCGATGTAGGCGGTCATAATCCAGTCGTTCTGTTCCTTCGGGAGCGTCAGGGGATTGGTGTATGCAGAGTCAATGTGCTCTACATCCCAGCCTTTGTTCCCTTCCGAAACCTCCTTTTTGTATAGGTGGAATGGAAACCTGTAGAATGTTTCCATTCTATACTTGTTCTCTTTCTCATAGGCTCGGTTTTGTCTTACGATGGTCTCGATGTTGTAGAGAAGTAAAGCCTGTTTTGTCTTTGGGTTGCCGTAGCGCAGTTCATCAAGAGTCCAGTAAGCGCCTGAATTTTTGTTCTTGCGGAAAACATCCTTGATTTTGTCGGTCACTACATTCTTGAATTCGTTCTTAGTCTTCGCCATTCCGGATTGGTCAGTGGAAGTCCACTCCTTGATGAGGTCGGTTATGATTTTTCTGTCTGAAGGAGCGTTCTCAACCAGAAAACCAATGTAATGGTAGAGTCGAATGTCCGTGTACCACTCTTCAAGAATATGGAAAATTGTGGATACCTTGTCCCAACAGTCTGTGATTGCGGCTTCTCGGTTTTCTGACTTTTTCTCAATATACTCATAGAAGTAGCGGAAAGTTCTATACTGGTCGCCACCTAATATCCTCTGATAACCATCATCGTCAAGTTCGGTGAGAGCTTTCAGGGAAAGACTGTCCTCCTCGCATATTATATCGAAGATGAAGTCTATTCTCGTGGGTCTGTCCCAGTCTCTGCTGTGGATGAAAAGCCAGAACTCATCATCCTGAAGACGCTGCTCAATGGTGTCCCAGGCCAGAGCCATCTTTTGCTGCTCGACCTTGAAAAGATCAGCCTCCTGCTTAAAATTGTATCTGTTTAGGAAGAGCGCCTTGATGAGTTCGGAATTGGTGAGTGCTATCTTTCCTATGTTTAGCCTCTCAAATACCTCTATCGCATCCTCGCCTGTTTCATACCAGATGAACCTAACGTGCTTCATCTTCTCCTTGAACCTCTCTGGTGTATGGTGTTTGAACCAGTCTATGATCTCATTACGTACGGCAACCATATTATAGAAGTCGATGTACTTGTTGTTCATTTCTTCATCGTTCTGGACAAGTATGTCTTCAAGAAATGCCTTGCTCTCATCACGCGTCTCGTACTCAATGGAGAATGGAGATTTCTTTTCAAGATACTTGATGATAATGAAAAGTGTGGTGAGTCTCTGCTGACCGTCTATGACTTCATAAGTTGTGTTTGACTTGAATTCATCGCGGATTTCTTCCAAGGACATATCGCTCCTGTCAAGAAGCCGCTTGAGCCTTTCTCTCAGCTCTGCTTCGTGCTCTCTTATGGGCTTGACAACAAGTGGCTGGAGACAGTACCAGTCGTCTTCATTTTTGATAGGGAAGTCGTCAATGTCACACAGTAGTTCTCTTGCCTGCCGCGCATTCCATCTGTATCCTCTCTGATAGTCCTTGATGATGAAACTCATACAGTGAAGATCTGTCACCCTTACCGTGTCCAGCAATGTAGCGTAGGATTTCTTCTTAATTTCGTCTGATGTGTTGTCTGCCATATATGAATTGTCTTATTGTTGTAAATTTAGTAATTAATAGTTGAGTCTGCTTTAAAAGAGTATAGCCGAGGTCATTGTGCGAGAATGAGACCTCTAAACTATACAAGAGAATTGCCTTCTCTTCCACTAAAGAGCTGGAGAATGCTTTCCCTTGCCTGGTCCCAAAGGGTGACGAGGACAGGAGATGGAGGTCAACGAGCGGACATTATCATAAGATGCACCGCAATACTCACAATACACTTTCCCCATAATATTTAGAATTTAAATCGTTAATTGTTATCGAATATTGCCTATTGGAATTATTCGACCCTGTTTATCGTATATTATTGTTTTTCAGGATTATTTCAAAAGCATCTCTATCGACGACAAGACTCTTCTTCTCATTATTCAGAGTATAGTAGCCTGTCAGATCATCCGGTACGGCACTCATTTTCTCAAGAGTCTTCCACGCATAAACCGGATGGTACGATGAGATTGTGCTGCGATAAACACCGGAAACTCTTCCGACCCCTTTCTCGGAGAAGAAAATCGGCACAACAAGGAGGTAGGCAACACTTGTACTACCCTCTTTCAGCCATCTATCAGCGCAGAGCAAATCGACATATTCATTAACAATCTCTTTTTCCTCGATTTTCCTCTCATCGCTTCCTTGGTCATAATTTTTCACCAAAACCCGGGAGGCTACTTTATCCCCACTCGATTCAACAACAACCCAACCTTTAACAAGAAACGCTCCCACATAGCCAGGACCACCGGACTGATAAAGGAAAACAATCTGATCCTTCTTGCTCCTCTTAACCTTGTCGGTACGCCAAGTCTCTTTATTATATTCGCAGAGTCCAAGGGCCAAAACACCTTTACCGAATTTGTCGGAGTTTTTCATCTTATCGAATATCCCGTAATGCCACCCCTTTCTTAAGATGTTAAAGTGAAGGCAACCATTTACCAATTTGGTTATCTTGACTTCGCCTGAAGTCTGAAGAGCCGGCGATTCCTCGGCCGCCTGAGCTGATTGAGAAGAGGTTTCCGGCTCCTCGCCTTCACACTCATCACTTTCTTCACACACATCATTAACAGCTTGAGTCATACTGTTAAAACTGCCCCAAAGCTCAGCGATATCATTTTCGCAAGTAACATCTTTCATAAGATTTTCACGAAGAATTTTTGTCACCTTTGAAAAAGCCTTTGTGTAGAGTGTCTCATCAGAATCAAATTTAAATTCCCGGAAAATCTCCGCGATGCTTCTCATCTGTTCACTGTCAAGATAGAAGATGATCTTATCGAATGCTTCAGTACGCAATTTATGGATTTGCGCAGGCTTGATGCTCTCGCCGTCCTTTGTATCCTGTATAGCCCACATCGTCGATATGAAATGAGAAAACGCGGCGATCTTGTTCTCATAAACCTTAATGCTTTTCTCCCGCTCCTCTTCCTTGTCAGTCTGCCCAGAAAGCAATGTACTTGTCACGATGGCTGTGAATATCACAGACAACACAACGGCCAGAATCTGGAACAGCAAGTCGTGACCAGTAAAGACCCGTGACAACACCGAGAATGCACCCACAGCGACTATCGTAACACCCAAAAAGAAGAAAAGCGTAGAATAGCGCTTAAAAACAGACTTGATTTTTTCTTTACTCATTTCATTAAAATTTAACATTAATAATTTACCCCAAACCAAACGCCAGGATTCCCTGTCCGTATTTGTCATTTTAGTGTTAAAGACACAGAAAGCGTGAAGTCATCGCATATTTTAGAATACCGGTTCTGGAATACCGTTGGAATAAAATAAGCGACAGCCTCACGCCTGATCCTGAAAGGATATAGTGTGAGGAAATGCCAGCTCATTCTCTTCCAATTGAATTTTCCAGATTCGTATTCAAGAACAAACCTACACTTCCGTGTTTTATGTCTGAGCGCAAATATATGAAATATCCAGAACATATTCACACAGCCGTCGCTTAATTTTTTCGCCGCTGATGCCGATGCCATCATCAGCCCCTATCCGGCATTCGCTTGCCCTTCGCAATGGAATCGCCCGCCGCGGTCTCACCGCATAAAGCGTCCTGCGGATTCCGGCCTTTGCCTCTCCACGCCTCGGTATCTAATAAATTTGATGATTGTCTCATAGCAATATTCTTTAACACCGCAAAGAAAGAAAACAATGCTGCCAAACCGTAGCAGTGACGACAAGAAAGAACAAGACTTGGCCATAGATAGAGATGCGACAATTGCGAAAAGAAATCAAAAACGTGCGCAGAGCCACACTATTTTGCATTCATTTTTGCATTCATTGCCATACTTTGGCATTCACAGCCATCATATTTATATTAAAATTTATTGGCTTGCCATTTCGGGGCTAATGATTTTAATTATTAATATTATGAACTTTATTTCATCAACAATCAAGGGGCTGTTTGAGACAGGCATAACCTTTACCATTCCGGTTTACCAAAGAGCATATTCCTGGGAGAAAGAAAACTGGGCTGCGTTATTTGATGATATAGCAGAACAGTCTGTGAGTGGCAACGGATACTCATTCGGAAACCTGTTGCTGGAGACTATCAAAGAAGATGAACAATATGAGATAATCGATGGGCAGCAGCGTCTGACGACATTGGTCATTTTTATGCGAGCGATGATTGATACTCTCCAGGCCAATGGAGACGGTTCGGAAGAAATTGAAGACCTGATTGAATGTCTTAGGGAGTGTTTCCTCAAACGCAAAAGTGTCATAAAACTTCGTCCAGTAGAATACGACCGCACATATTTCAATTCTGTCATTGTTGACGGCAATGATTCCCTTCCTCCTGTCAGCAAGTCTCAAGAATGTATGCGGGATGCCAAACTGTTTCTCACAAATAGACTGAAAAGCCGCAGCCTGGAAGAACTGAAGAATTTCTGCAAAGAGGTTTTGACTTCAAATATCAACAGGTTGACATTGCTGGGAAAGAGGGAGTCTGCGCTTATGTTTGAACTTCAGAACAACAGAGGCCGTGAGCTGACAAACCTTGAAAAACTCAAGTCGTACTTTATGTATCAGATGTACGTTTATGGCTCTCCAGAAGAAACAGACGCCAACGTGGAGTCGATTTCTGACTTCTTTAAGGACATCTACACGACTATCCACGAAAAATATGATGAATGAAAGCTGGTATTGGAGTGATGCCAGAACAAAGAAATATCTTGAGGGATATATGTTTGGCAACAGGGTTCTTCGTTATATTCTTTGGCAGTATGAAGACAGCCTTCAGCGGGGAGGATACAATGTGGTCGCTTGCGAAGTAACCAACGAGCAGATTGAACATATTTCTCCGCAGGTTCCACCACCTGGCGAGCCTCTTGCCGGAGGATACGATGTGGATGAAGACAATGCCTACTCGGATGAATTCAAGGAGAATGAATTGAACAGCATCGGCAATCTTATGCTCATATCCGGTTCACACAATGCTTCGATAGGAAACAGGCCTTTCTTTGAAAAGCTTCAGACCTACGAGGAGAATCCTGCGCTCAGACAGCAGGCTGAAATTGTCTCATTCCTCACAGAAGGAAAACCAGAATGGAAATCTGAACAGATTGACAGAAGACGTGACAAGATAGTTTCTTTCGCTGTGGAACGCTGGAATTTTGATGCGGTGCAGTAGGTGTTTATAATCCCGGCCAGTCAAGTGGACTGCTACTGTTTGGCAGTGACGTTTTCTTTCTTTGCGGTGTTAAAGAATATTACTATGAGACAATCGTCAAATTTATTGCCTTTCCTTGATCTTTTGAATGACTATTCGGATCAGGTGAGGGATGTCTCCTGTGAGGAGGAGATCGAGAGCAAGATGTCCAAAATAACGATGCTTTTGCAAGGCTATGGCATTGAGATCGAGCGGATTGAGGCTTGCCCCGGTCCGAGGGTTACCCTTTATAAACTATTCCCTGCAAAAGGCGTAAGAGTAAGTGCCATAAAACGAATGGAGGACTGTATGGCTTCGAATCTTGGTTTCGGGCTTCGAATGGTTACTTTGGAGGATTCCTTGGGAATAGAAATCAAAAATGATGAGCCGTCCATACTGCCTCTAAAGTCTGTCCTGAAAGACAATGCTTTCCTCACTTCGGAATATGAACTGCCGGTGGCTTTGGGATATTCATTCGGCCGGAAAGTGAAGATCTTTGATTTGGCAAAGGCGCCTCATTTGCTTGTCGCTGGTGCCACGAAGCAAGGCAAAACTGTGTGTCTTAATGTGCTCATAGCGTCATTGTTCTGTTCGAAGAGGCAATCCGACATCAAGTTCGTGTTCATCGACCCCAAAATGTACGAATTCACGCCCTACGCTCATCTTCCGGATCATTACTTTGCCCTCCTTCCGCACAGCGACGAAAACAAGGAGATGGACAGCGCTATAGTTCACACACCGGACAGGGCGGACAAGGTACTCTGTTCATTGTGCGCCGAGATGGAGCTGCGTTACGAGTTGCTCAGCAAGGCCTCCGCGCGGAACGTCAAGGCCTACAACGAGAAGTACCGCGACGACAAACTCAGCCCTGACGAGGGACACCGCTTCCTGCCGTACATAGTCACCATAATTGATGAATATGCCGACCTTGCACCAGTCAGAGGAAGCTATGACGCCAGGGCTTTGGCCCGCGGCATAACCGCATCCATACTCCGTCTCGCACAGAAAGGCCGGGCCGTCGGCCTGCACCTCGTTCTGTCCACACAAAGACCACCTAAGAATGTGATCACGGGGCTGATCAAGGCTAACTTCCCGACCAGAATCGCATTCAGAGTCGTCTCCAAGACCGACTCGTCCACAATCATTGACTCTTGCGGTGCGGAAAAACTCACTGGCAGCGGTGATATGCTCTACTATACTGATGGCGAGATGGAACGTGTGCAGTGTGCCTATGTCAGCAGTGAGGACATCAACAGGCTCACCGAGTACATCTGCTCTCAGGACGGCTACAAGAAGAGTCACAACGCTCCGTACTATCTTCAGACTGTGGATGACGACACGGAGGAAGGCCCGGACGGTTTGGGCGATATGACCAAGCTCGACTGATTCTTGCGCCATATTAATACAAAAAATCCCTGCCGGTCGAGTTGGACTGGCGGGGATTCTTAATATTCGTCAGAACAAGAGTGGTCGGCGGTCGCTCCTTAGGCGTGGCCTCACTCAAGTTCGGGGGCCTGTCGCTACCTCTTGGCGAGTTCGGAGTCGAGGAACACGAGGCCGGCATCGCCGCACTTCTCGATCTTGCTGACGATGGCGTCAACAGAGGCCTCTTCCTCCACCTGCTCCCTTACGAAGCCCCAGAGGAAATCCTGGGTGGCCTTGTCTTTCTCGGCGGAGGCTACATCAACGAGATCGTCGATCAGTTTGGAGACCTTGCGCTCGTGCTCGGCGACGTTGGCGAAGACCTCTTTGACGCTGCCCCAGCCACTCGGCACGACATCAATCATCGAAACCTTGGCCTCACCGCCACGCTTTGCCAGATAGGCGGCAAGAGTGCAGGCGTGTTCTTTCTCCTCATCGGACTGCTTGTGCATCCAGTGGGCGAAACCATCCCAACCTTCTTTCTCGAAATGGAAAGCCATCTGAAGATACAGGTTTGAAGACCACAATTCAGCGGTGATCTGATCGTTTACCGCTTTCTGTAATTTTTCGGTAATCATAATCATTAAAATTTAAATGCGGAATGAAGTCTCGCAACTTATGTGCCTGAACCCATCTTTCCGCCCACAAATTCTACTCGTACCGGATGGCCTCGATCGGGTCGAGATTGGAGGCCTTGCGGGCCGGGTACCAACCGAAGAATATGCCGATCAGCGTGCAGACAAGGAAGGAGACCACGATGCTCCACGGCTGGATCAGGATAGGGTAGGAGAGTACGGCCTTGACCGTGTAGGACGCCGCCACACCCAAGACAACACCCAACAGACCACCCGTGATGCTAATAAGCGTCGCCTCGATAAGGAACTGTGCCAAAATGTCACGGCCCTTGGCGCCGATGCTCATCCTCAGGCCAATCTCCTTGGTCCTCTCGGTGACGGAGACGTACATAATGTTCATAATCCCGATGCCGCCGACGAGCAAGGATATTCCCGCCACCGCCGCGAGCAGGGTTGACATCATATCGCTCGTGCTTGTCATCATCGAGGAGAGTTCCTGCTGGGAGCGGATGTTGAAGTCATCGTCGTCGGATTCCTTGAGCTTGTGGTTGCGGCGGAGGACTTCCGTGATCTCGTCGATCGCCTCGTCTGTATATTCCTCGCTCAGGGCCGAGCAGACGATCTCCTGAAGATAGGTGATGGCCAGAATCCTCTTCATCACTGTCGTGTAAGGAGTTATGATGAGGTTGTCCTGATCCATTCCCATACTGTTGTAGCCTTTGCTCTCCAGCACGCCCACGATCCGGAACGGAATGCTGCCGAAACGGATGACCTTCCCGACCGGGTACTCGCCGTTTGTGAAAAGCTGGTCGATGACCGTCTTTCCGACCAGACAGACCTTGGCGGCCGTCTTGATGTCCTGCTCCGAGAACACATCCCCGTCCTGCACCTTGTAGCCCCTGATGTCCAGGAACTCCTCGTTCACGCCATAGACGGAAGTCGGAGTGTTGTTCGCCCCATAGACGGCCTGTCCTGACGAATTGACGGAAGGGGAGGCGAGGGCGATGTGACCGCACTCGCTACGGATGTCCTCGAAGTCCTTGACTTTCAGCGTCTGCATATCATCGGCGCTGAGACGCACTCCGCCACGCATATCCTCTCCCGGATGGATCATTATCATATTCGAACCCATCTCGCTGATCTCAGCCTGGATGCTCTTCTTCGACCCCTGGCCGATGGCGAGCATCGTGATGACCGAACCCACTCCGATGATGATTCCCAGCATCGTTAGGAATCCTCTGAACTTGTTGTTGCCCAATGCTTTCAGGGCTATTCTGAATAAATTGGCGAAATTCATTGCAATAATCTTTTATGAATATCCTAACTCTCGCTCTCCACAGGCAAGGCCGCCAACGCCTCCGCGGCGTCAAGGACACGGTCGTTCCTGACATCACCGGTGATGTGGCCGTCCCGCAGCGTGATCGTCCTCGTGGTGTAGTTCACGATCTCAGGGTTGTGGGTCACGAATATGATCGTGCGGCCCTCGGAATGCAGTTTTTGGAACAGAACCAAGACCTCGAAGCTGGTGCGTGTGTCCAGGTTACCGGTCGCCTCGTCGGCGAGGATCACGGCGGGGTTGTTCACAAGCGCCCTCGCGATCGCCACCCTCTGCATCTGTCCTCCGGACATCTGGTTGCTCTTGTGCTCCAGCCTGTCACCAAGCCCCACCGCCTTGAGCGCCTCCACCGAACGGTCGTACCTCTCCTTTTTTGAATATTCCGGATTGTACATCAGCGGAAGCTCCACGTTCTCGATGGCCGTTGTCTTCGCCAAAAGATTGTAGTTCTGGAACACGAACCCGATCTTCCGGTTGCGCAGGGTGGCGCGCTCGTTCTTGCCCATCGTCCTCACAGGAACTCCGTCAAGGTAATATTCCCCGGAGGTGGGAGTGTCGAGGCATCCGAGGATGTTCAGCAGCGTGGATTTGCCTGAGCCTGAGGTGCCGACGATCGTGACAAACTCGCCCTCCTCTATTGTGAATGAGACTCCTCGCAGGGCGTGGACGGTCTCGTCGCCCACGATGAAGTCCCTGCGGATGTCCTCAAGTCGTATAACTTCTTTCATATTCATTGGTTTTCAGATCCTATTTTTTGTCGCCTCTCGGGCCCGGAGCGAACGGGCTTCTTTCCGTTGATGCGGCTTTCTTTGGAAGGTCGGCCGTGATTCCGGTCACGACCTCCTCGCCGTCCTCGAGTCCGCTTGTGATTCCGGTCTTGTCGCCGCTGGTGTGGTCGGTGACGACTGCCCTTGGAGAGATGACGTTCCCGTTTCGTACCCAGACTGTCCTTGAAGACTCATCGGAATTGTCAGCGGTTCCCTCGACTGTGATTCCTATGGCGCTGAGTATCTCGGTATCGGGATTGAACCTGAGAGCCTTGGTAGGGACGGCAAGCACGTTCTTCTCCTCCAAAGTGTTGATTGTCACGTTGGCCGTGAGTCCCGGCTTCAGCTTGAGATCCGGATTCGGGGCGGTGATCACGACCTCGTAGGTCACCACGTTGGACGTCGTCGTGGCCTCCAGCCTGACCTGCTGGACAGTTCCCTTGAAGACATCGTCCGGGTAGGCATCGACGGTGAAAGTGACTTGCTGTCCGTCCTTGACCTGACCGATGTCGGCCTCGTCAACGTCGGCGATCACCTGCATATCCGTAAGGTCTTTGGCTATCGTGAACAGGGTAGGGGTCTCGAATCCCGCGGCGACCGTCTGTCCTTCCTCCACGGCCCTGCTGATGACAACCCCGTCGATAGGCGATGTGATCGTGGCGTAGCTGAGGTTGCGCTTCACCTTCGTGAAAGAGGCCTGCGCCTGGTCGTAGGAGTTCTTGGCGGTCTGGTACTGGTAGTACGAGGAATCATATTCAGAGTCACTGACCAACTCTTTGGCGTGCAGCGCTTTGATTCGGTTATATTCCTTCTCCCTGTACTCGAATTCAGTCTTTGCGGCGGAGAGTTGGGCCTGCGAGGAGACAAGTTCCGCCTGGAGGTTGACCTTGTCCATCTCGGCGATCACCTGACCGGCCTTGACGATGTCGTTGTAGTCGGCGTAGAGCTTGTCGATGATTCCGGACACCTGTGTTCCGACATCGACCTTGGTGACAGGCTCGACCGTTCCTGTGGCGGTGACCGAGTTGGAGATGTCTATTCTTTGCGTTTTGGATGTCTCCAGGGCGACCGTCTCGTTACTTGTCGGACGGAAGACGAGCCAAAGTACAACGGCGGCGCAGATGATACCGACCGAAATTAATAATGTCTTCTTCGTTTTCATAATTAATTGATGTTATAGTTTCCTTGGTAGATTTCGAGCAACGCGTTGTTCATCAGCGCGGTGTATTTGGACTGGAGGAGCTGCACACGGGCGTTCAGAAGCTCGTTGGCTGCCGTGACAAGCTCGACGGTGTTCTTCATTCCGACGTTGAACTGCTCTGCGGTGAGCTCGTAGCTTTGCTCGGCGCACCGGGCCTGCTCCTTTGCCGAAGTGTATTTTGACTGCGCCGAGACGGCTTCCAGATAGGTGCCTTCCACGTCCTTGAGCAAGGTCTTCTCCGCGCTGATTCTCTCCAGCCTGCTGTTGTCGGCCTCGATCTTGGCCTTGTTCACGGCTGTTTTTGCCTTCCTGCCCTGAAGAATAGGAATCTGGAGGCTCAGGCCGATGCTCTCGTTGAAGTTCCTCTCCAGCTGGCTGCCGAACGAGTTCGACAATCCTGACACGTTCGTGGTCCCAAGGCTGGCGCTTGCCGAAAGGGTTGGGGAATATGCCGACTTGGCCTGACGTATTCCGAGATCGGCCGACTCGACGCCTAACTCCGCCTTCTTGATCTCCGGCATAGACTCGATCGCCCTCGCGCAGACCTCCTCCTTGCTCGGAAGGAGTCTCAGGATTCCGGTCTCGTCGTCGTCCGGATCCTCGATCTCGATCTCGTCATTGACGCCAAGCTCAAGCAGTTGCTTCAGCTGAAGCTTGTAGTTTTCCAGCGTGGTTTTCGATGAGGTGACCTGGTAGAGGTCGCTGGCGTGCTGGCTTTCGAGTTGCGCTACATCTACCTTGCTCAGTTCCCCCGCGGCCTTCAGCTCGACCGCTCTGTCCAGCTGTGCCTTTGACGCCTCGGCCGTGCTTTCGCTGACCTTGACGGCCTCGGCGGCGTAGAGGCACTGCATATAGGCCTTGACGACCGAGATCACGACATCGTTGGTGCTGACCTCCACGGAAAGAGAATCGACGGAGTTTTGCAAACGGCTTTGTTTCAAGGCCGTGCGCAGGCTTCCGCCGCTGTAGAGCGTCATTCCTGCGTTGATCCCGTAGTTCCCGGACCAGCTGGTCGCCTTTGAGGTGCTATAGACATCCGATCCGACAACCGTGCTGTTGCCGCTCTCGGAGAAAGGCCTGTTGGTCAGCCCTTGGCTCACGGATGCGTTCAGGGACGGGAACATCGCCGCCTTGGCCTGGTAGGTGTCCTCAAGTCCCGAGAGCAGTGCGTTCCGGCTTTGCCTCAGCGAGATGTTGTTCTCGACAGCGTAGTCGATGCATTCCTGCAACGTCCATTTCTTGGTCTGCGCCCCGGCGGTCAGACTGATGACCGCGAGCGCTGTGATGATGATTGTTGCCTTAGTCTTCATATTCATTCAAATCAAAATCCGGCGTCAAAACTACCAGGTTGAATGAATATCTCAAATTCAAATCGACGAACCGCCGCTTTTCATCGACGAAAATTCGGCTTACGGGAATAGAAGACGGCTTATAGCAACGATGTCTGAACCATTATTTTAATTCTGTGAAATGAACGCATTTGTGGCCGGGGCATAAAAAAACCTCCCGGTAAGGGAGGTGGTGCTGTGATGTTTAGAACTCGAGTCTCATTCCGATCTTCTTCGCTTTCTTGTAGGCATCTTCGTCGAAGGTGTAAAGCTTTGGAGAACGGTGTGGGTTGCCGGTTACTTTCTTGCCGGTCTCTTTGATGTAGCCAAGTTTCAGCATCTTCTTTGGGAAGTTTCTTCTGTCGCGTATGGCACTGTCATCTTCGGGCGGATTAAGAATGGCAATGTAGATGCTCTGCAACTGAGGCATAGTGAACTCCTTGTCAAGGAGATTGAATCCGATTGGCTCAAAGTGGATTCTTTCCCTCAGTCTTTCTATCGCGTCTTGGATTATCTTCGAATGGTCGAACGCCAGTTGCAGTCCGGGGATTTCATCGACAGGAAACCACTTGGCCTCGACAGCGTCATCACCGCCTTTAATAATGTACTGATCCTTTTTGACTAAGGCAAAGTACGCGACCGTTATCACGAATTCACGAGGATCTCTCCCACGCTCGGAATAAGCCTTAAACTGCTGGATAAACTCAGGCCTGATTCCTTGGTCATTGTCAAAGAGTCTCATCGATGATTCTTCGAATAATTCTCTTTTTACGCATTCGTCTGTAGGCTCGTCCTTTTGGAGGAAGCCTCCGGGGAGCGCCCAATAGCCTTCAAAAGCGGAAATTTCACCTGGTTTTGCCTTGCCTCTTTTGATCAGGAGAACCTGCAAGGATCCGTCCTCCTTGTCAAATCCGAAAACCACCGCATCTGTGGTTAAGGCTGGATGCCAATATTTGGATTCCCATTTACCGGTGTTCTTGTTGTATTCCATACTTCCTCTTTGTGTGATTTTTACGCCACAAAGTTACTTGTCTTATTTGGATCCTCCAAATTTTATTGTGTGGCAATTATGCGTTTGCCTGAGATTTCGGGAAGATCAAACTTTAGGATTTGAGTAGGTGACGTGATGATCAGCGCTGATCCTCAGCACTCTTAGCCTCCAATTCAAGCATAAGGCGTTTGGCGTCGAGACCTCCGGCGAAACCAGTCAGGGAGCGGTCTGAGCCGATCACCCTGTGGCAGGGGATTATGACGCTGATGGCGTTCGACCCGATGGCCTGCGCCACCGCGCGGACACCTTTGGGGTTACCGACTGCTTGGGCGATCTCCGCATAGCTTCTCGTCTCTCCGTACGGGATTGTGAGCAGTGCGTCCCAGACGCTTTTCTGGAAGGCGCTTCCGGCGGGGCGGAGAGGAATGTCGAAGTTCCGGCGGTCTCCGGCAAAATATTCATCAAGTTCCTTCGCCGTCCGGCGCAGTGCCTCTGACGTGCCTTCTGAATATTCCGCATTCAGCAATCGCTTGATTCTTCGGTCGTTCCGGTCTCTGTGCCTGTCTGCGATCCAGTCGCAAAGGCACAGTGCGTCCCCTATGCTGCCGAGAAGAAGTCCTCCGCAGGGCGAGTCGTAGCGGGTGACGATGATTGTAGATTTGTTTGTCTCCATTATGGACGCGAATATGCTGACTTACTGCCTGATTTCCAAATAAAGCAGGAATTTTCTAAATTCGCGGCTCAAACGTTATAGATTTCGAATATGGAACAAATCGTCAAGCCCAGGCGCGATGTGGCGCTGGACCTGCTGAGAGTGGCGGCTATCTTTCTTGTGCTGTGGCAGCACGCGAGCGAGTACTACTACATCGGCCCAAACCTGAGTGTGATTTACGAGAACTGTGGGCTGCTTGCCTGGCTCAACAGCCTGTCGCGCATCTGCGTGCCACTCTTTGTGATGATCTCCGGCTACTTCCTTCTGCCGATGAAGACCGACACGCCTACGTTTTTCCGCCGCCGGTTCAGCCGGATTATGTTCCCGTGGCTGTTCTGGTGTGTGGCCTACGCCGTTTATTTTGTCATTACCCGCGGGGACTCTGTGGGGACATTCCTTGGCAACATCTGCCGCATTCCGCTTAACTGGGGAGTCGAGGTCGGCCACCTGTGGTTTGTCTATATGCTCGCCGGGATTTATCTTCTTGTCCCGATCATCTCGCCGTGGCTTTCATCCTGCTCGAAACGTGAGCTTAGTATGTACTTGGCTCTCTGGGCTTTGACCACGCTGTTGCCTTACATTCACCACGCTGGTGTGAGTCTGTGGGGCGAGGCCACCTGGAACGTGTCTCCGACTTTCTATTATTTCACTGGATTTGTGGGTTATTTCATCCTCGGACATTATGTGCGTCGGTACGGAGTCCCTTCGGCGCTTATTTCCGTGGTGCTTCTTGTCGGAGCATATCTCTTCACCGCCTTGGACTTCATCCATTTCAACACATTCGCCAAGGATGCGGTCGAGCTGGAGATTCCTTGGGATTTCTGCTCGCTGAATGTCGCTCTGATGACCTTCGCGGTCTTCTCGCTGCTCAGTAAGGTCAGGATCAATCCGGAGAAGCGGGTCGCCAGACTGATCACTTCTGTCTCCGAATGCAGTTTCGCCATCTATCTGGCTCACATTATGGTGCTTAACCTTTTCCACGACCTGTTTGACGGGAAGATGTCCGTTGGGGCGGCTGTTCCGGCGATTACGGTTTGCACCTTTGTGGTCACTTATCTGATCGTGCTGGTTTTGGCGAAACTTCCTAAGAGCCGCTACTGGTTGGGAGTTTAAAAAGAAATTGTTTGGTCGGTCGCTGAGCCTGTCGAAGCGACTGATATACGACTGATATATAAGAAAAGCGGTCGGTCTGGTGAAGATTTCCGGACCGACCGCTTTATTTTGTTACCGTTCAATGAAGAGCGGGCGGATGTCAAGATAGTTGCCGGTAGGCGTGAATGACGGCTCTTGGATTTTCACCTTCGCCGTCAGCACAGGTGTCTCGGCGTTCTTGGCGGCGATGAAGGAATATGTCCCTTTCTCTGTCGCCCACCCGGAACGCTCCTCGTCGTAGGAGGCCAAAAGTTCTTTCGCTATTGTCACCTCGACGATCTGAGACTGTCCCGGAGCCAAAACTCCTGTCTTTGTGAAGCCTTTCAGCTCGCGGACAGGCTTGTCCATATCCTTCCCTGGAGCCTTGACGTAGATCTGCACGACCTCCTTGCCGGAACGCGCGCCGGTGTTCTCGACATTGACCTTGACAACATAACTGTCACCATTGTCCTCCACACTCATATCCTTGTACCTGAAGGTTGTGTAGCTCAGTCCGAAACCGAACGGATAGGCAGTGCGGACCTTGTTGGTGATGTAGTACCTGTAGCCGACAAAGACACCTTCGCGGTAGTTGACATAGTCGATGTTCTCGATGTCGTAGCGCTTCTCTATGCCGATCGGCGCAGGACGGTAGAACGAGTAGTTGATCGGTTTGTCGGTGAGGATCTGAGGCATAGTCGTGGCTGTCGGGTCATCGTAGTAGCTGGCCGGAATGCTCATCGGAAGCCTTCCGCTCGGGCTGTTCTCTCCGGAAAGCACGGAGGCGATGGCGTGACCGGCCTCGCAGCCAGGAAGCCAGCTGACCACTACTGCGTCCGCCAAGTCCTTCCAGGCGGTCATATCCACGATCCCGCCGATGTCCAGCACGACGACAAGTGGCTTGCCCTCGGCGTGGAACGCATCGGAGACTCTCTTGATGAGTCTGATTTCGTCATCGGAAAGCAGATAACTGAACTGGTAGAGTCTGTCGCGACCCTCTCCGAAGATCCTTCCGATTGTGAGCACGGCCTTGTCAGCCTCTTTGGCGGCCTTCGCCACAATCTCTTTGGTCGGCAGATCCTCTCTCGGACGCTCGGCATCGACAAACCATTTGTCGAACTTGCCGTTTATCCTCTTGGTGTTGAATCTTTCGTATTTCAGACAATCCTTGTAGAAATCATCGGTGGTGCTGTCCAGGCCGAAACCAGCGTCCGAAAGACCTTGCTTGAGGTCAATCACATACGATCCGTTGACGTTTCCCGCTCCGGTGCCTCCGGTGATGAACTCGTAGGAGGCGACGCCGAACAGGGCTATCTTTGACCCGGACGCCAAAGGAAGAGCGTCGCATTCGTTTTTCAATAGCACGATGCCTTCCTCGGCGGCCTTGCGGGCTACCTCAGCATTGTGTTTGAGGTTGGGTTTGTTGGAATATTCATACCCTTTGAAGCGAGGGCATTTGACAATCAGCTTCAGAAGCCTTGTGACGGCTGTGTCAACGTCCGCCATCTGTAAGGATCCGTCGTTCATCGCCTTTAGGAGGCGCTTGTAGTGATCGTCGCTGCCTGGCTGGATTATGTCATTGCCGCTGGCGACGATTTTGTCAGCATACATTCCCGCCGCCCAGTCTGTCACCACCAAGCCGTTGTAGCCCCAGTCATTCCTCAGCACGCCTGTGGCAAGGTCGTGATTCTCGGCGGCAAGTGTTCCGTTGACGTAGTTGTAGGATGTCATAACTGTCCACGGGTCACTTTCCTTGACGGCGATCTCGAAATTCCGGAGGTAAAGCTCACGCAGCGCCCGTCTGGAGACTCTTGTGTCAAGGTAGAGCCGGTTCAGTTCCTGGTTGTTAGCGGCAAAATGCTTGATGGATGTCCCGACACCTTGATTCTGTATGCCACGGATATAGCCGGAAGCTATCTTCCCGGCGAGTACCGGATCTTCGGAATAATATTCAAAGTTCCTGCCGCACAGTGGGTTGCGTTGGATGTTGATGCCTGGGGCAAGCAGGATGTCAACGCCATATTCAAGAACCTCGTTGCCAATGGCTCCGCCTACTTCCTCGACCAGTTCAGGGTTCCAAGTTGATGCCAATGATGTTCCGATCGGGAATTTCGTGCAAGGTTGGTCGTCAATCCTGACACCGGCCGGGCCGTCGGCGAGTACAATCGCCGGGATGCCAAGTCTTTCGATAGGGTGTGTCGTACCGGCCGCCCCTTTCACGTAGAGAGTGGTGTAGCCGACTCCGTCAAACGCCTTTGAGCCGCTGCCTACAAGAAGGGCGGCCTTTTCCTCGACAGTCAACTCCTTGACCACCTGAGGAATATTATCGCCGCTCAGCTTCAGGGGCGAACCCGCGAGCAGAGCAGCGACAAGAAGTGAACCTATCATATTTCTTTGTTATGACTTGTCCATCAATGAGAAAATCCTTCCGCGAACCTCGTCGATCGTGCCGGTTCCGTCGATTTCCTCGTATTTCCCGGCCTTCTTGTAGTACTCCACAAGTGGCTCGGTCTTCTCGTGGTAGGTCTTGATGCGGTTGTTGATTGTCTCGTCCTTGGCGTCATCGGCGCGTCCTTCGATCGCGGCCCTGTGCTGGATGCGCTCCTTGATCATCGTGTCCGGGATCATAATGGAGACAACCGAAGTGACTGACTCGCCGTTCTTTGCGAGCATTTTGTCAAGAGCCTCGGCCTGCGCGATGGTGCGAGGGAATCCGTCGAGAAGGAATCCAGAGACTCCCGTCACCGTCTTGAACTTGTTCTCGATCATTCCTTCGACGACCTCGTCAGGAACAAGCTCACCGGCATCAATCAGAGCCTTGGCCTTGAGTCCAAGCTCGGTGCCGTTGGCGATTTCCCCGCGGAGAAGCTCTCCGGTGGAGATGTGGCAAAGGTTGTACTTCTCAACCATTGCTGTGGCCTGGGTGCCTTTCCCGGCGCCCGGAGGGCCAAAGAGGATAAAGTATTTCATATCTGTGTCCAATACATAAATGTCCTTGAGGTTTCTGCCGAGCTCGTTGTAGTCCAGCCCGAATCCCACGATGAAATCGTCCGGAATCTCCATAGCGACGTAGTCCAGTTTCACATCCTTCGTGTAGGAGGCCGGTTTGAGAAGCATCGTGCAGATTTTCGTCTCCGTCGCGCCTTTCTCTTTGAGGATTTCCTTGAGAGCCACGATGGTGTTGCCGCTGTCAACGATGTCCTCTATGACGATGACCCTTTTGCCTTCCACGCTTCTTGTCATCCCCATTGTCTCCCTCACCTTGCCTGTCGTGTGTGTGCCGTCGTAGGACGAGAGTTTGATGCAGATCAGCTCACAGTTGAACGAGAGTCTTTTCATCAGTTCCGATGTGAACATCAAAGACCCGTTAAGCACACAAAGCAGTACCGGGATGTCCGTGCATCCTTCAAAGTCCCGGTTGATCTTTTCGGCTACATTGTCGATGGCTTTCTCAATCCGCTCGTTGGAGATGAACGGCTTGAATGACTTGTCAAATAGTCTGACGTTGCTCATTGCGGTTCGTTGTTTATTGTAAAGAACAAAATTAGGGATTATTCCTTAAAAAAACAGAAAAATCTGTTATACGTTTCTTTTTCTTTTTCATTATTTACGTTTTTATGCCTTATCTTGCGGCGCTGTACCCAACGACCGTCCTCCGCGTCGCGGCGTCACGAGAATATACCAATGAATATACCGAACGCTCGATAGAACATACCAACACGCCAAAACAATGAATATTCTGAAAAACTTCATCGCGGCGCTTTGCGTCCTGTCATCCCTCCAGGCCGCCGCGGACCCGCCGTCAGGCGAGACAATGAGGGCTATTCTTTTCCTCTGCGGAGCGGATTCCGAGGAGGATCTTGACGAGCAGGACGTGGAACGCCTCTCGGCCTTCATCTCTCACCCTCTTGAGATCAACACGGCATCTAAAAGCCGTATCGCCTCAAGCGGACTGATGAGCCAGTACCAGGCGGCCAGCCTTGTGGATTACCGCTCAAGGAACGGAGACATCCTCTCCGTCTCGGAATTGTCCGCCGTTGACGGATTCGGAGAGGATTACGCCGCCGCCCTCAGGCCTTTTGTGTCATTCTACTCCGGAAAGTCTCCCGGAGAGACCGACGCTGACTCCAAGGCTTTCTCGCAGGACGCCTTGATTCGTCTCGCCTGCAAGGAAGATGATTTCTGGTACGGTGCGAAGTACAAGGCTAACCTTGGCGGCGCTCTTGAGTTCTCCTCGGCCGCAAGGACCAAGTACTCGGACAAGGAGCGTTTCCCTCCTTCCTCCTGGTCGGCCGGATTGGTCATCTATGGCAAAAGACGATTGGGAAAACTCATCGTGGGGGACTTCAACGCCCGTTTCGGTCAGGGACTCGTCCTTTGGAGCGGAATGTCTATGTCCGGGCTTACCATCTCCTCATCGTTCTATCGCCGTCCGGCGGGTCTGTCACCATTCTGGTCTTGGTCCGGAACAGGAAGCCATCGGGGAGTGGCCGCTGATTTCACCTTGGGCAAGACAGTTCTCTCCTCGTTCGTCTCCTTCCCCGGTCTCCGCTCGTGGTGCGAGAGCGGAAAGCCTGCGGAAATCTCGCTTCTGTCGGGAACGAACATCACCAGACACACGAGTAACGGACAATTCTCGCTAACGGGGTACATCCTGACCAGTCCGATGAACGGCATTGTGTCGGTGACCGGCGGGAAGATCTCCGGCGATTTCCGCTATTCCCGGCGTGGGGTTGACTATTTCGGCGAGACTGCGTTCGATTTCGGAAAGAAGCGTCCTGCCGTTGTCCTCGGCGGTGTTGTTCCGCTCGGAGGCGAGTGGAGAATCTCGTCAGTGGGACGTTTTTATTCCGACGGCTTCGGCTCCGACCACACAGGAGGCCTTAGAGGCTGGACAAAGACCACGGATGAATATGGCGTCGCGCTTGGCGTGGAGCGGGCCGGGGCTTTTATGTCGGTTGACTATGCAGTAAGGGCTTCGGACCGGTCTCGGCGGCAGATGCGTCTGAACTTGAAAGTCCCGTTGCAACTGACAGGGACATCGGTGCTTTCCGTCAGGATAACAGAGCGTTACAGACCCTACGAGCCTGTCCTGAAGTACCGTACGGGTGCAAGAGTCGATCTGGACTGGTCGAGCGCCGGACTGTCAGCCCGCTACGGACCGACAGACAAGCCTTCGTGGAGAATCCGTGCGAGGACGGAAGGGCTTCTGTGCCGCTCTCTGGCCGGACTTGCCTATCTGGATTTCGGCCGGAAGACTGAATGGTTCAGCGCCTGGCTTCGGGGGACGGTGTTCATCGTTGACAATTGGGATGACCGCATCTACTCATACGAGCGGGACGCTCCCGGAAGCTTCACGGTTCCGGCCTATTATGGCCGAGGCTGGAGTCTGTCGGGAGTGGGTGGATGCAAGTTCCGTTTCGGGGAAAGAAAACGGAAGTCGCTGAAGGTGCATCTCAGGACTTCCGTGGTGGAATATTCATTTATGAAAGAGCCTAAGCCGCCCGTCTTCGAGGCGAAGGTTCAGGCGTCGCTGACTTTCTGAACTCGCTATTTTGGAATCCTCAGTTTCATCCCAGGCTTGATGTTGGATCCGATGCCGTTGAACTCCATAATCTTTTCCGGTGTCATTTTCGGGAACTGTTTCGCTATCGAGTAGAGAGAGTCTCCTGACTTCACTGTGTAGGTGGTATAGTTCAACTGATTGGTGGATGATGAATTGGAAGACGAGGCCGATTTCGCGGCAGTTGAAGTTGAAGATGACGAGCCTCCGCCCCGGTAGATACGTATTTTCTGCCCGACACTGAGGTTGGTACTCCGAAGATGATTCCATTTCTTCAGCTGGTTGACCGTGACGTGGTACCTGGCTGCGATTTTCCCGAGTGTGTCACCTTTCTTTACCTTGTAGGTGACTGTCCCGCAGGAATGTGAGTCGCTGGAATAGCCGGTGTCAACGAGCGTCTGTGGGTTGAGATATTCAGAAGCCTTGTAGGTGTAGATCGAGTCCTCGTGGGCGATGAAGTCGCTGGTGTAGTTGTAAGGCATCCTGAGGATGTAGGTCTTGCTTCCTCCGGGGATGATGTCCTTTATGTACTGTGGATTGAGGTTGCGAAGTTCCTCGACGGAAATGCCGACAAGCTCGCTTATCTGCTTGAAATGCAGGTTCTTGTGAATCTCGAAGGTGTCCAGCTGCGCCGGCATCTGCATATTCGCCGGAGTCAGTCCGTACTCCTTGCTGTAGCGGATGGCGTACATCGCCCCGACGAAGGCCGGGACATAGCCCCTTGTCTCGCGCGGGAGGTAGTCATAGACCGACCAGAAGTCGCGTCTGCCGCCGTTTCTGCGGATGGCCTTGTTGATGTTGCCTGACCCGCAGTTGTACGAGGAGATCGCCAGGTTCCAGTCTCCGAAGACGTTGTAGGAGTCGGTGAGGTAGCGGGCCGCGGCGTCGGCGGACTTGAACGGGTCGAGTCTCTCATCGACGAAGGAATTGATCTCCAGCCCGTAAAGCTGGGCCGTCCGGAACATAAACTGCCACATTCCCTTCGCTCCGGCCCTTGACACGGCGACCGGATTCAGTGCCGATTCGATGATGGCCATATACTTCAGCTCGTCCGGAAGGTTGTACTTGCTGAATGTCTCCTCGAAGATCGGCATATAGTACTTGCACAGGCCGAGGATCGTTCCCATTTTGGTCGGCATCTTCTCCGAGTAGAGAATCATATAGTTGCGGACTTTGTCGTTGTAGGGGAGCGTGATGAAGGAGTTCATCCTCTCAAGCCTCGATTTCATTATGCTGTCCGGAACGTTGGAGGTGAAACGGACGGAATCCATATCGTAGCCCGATCCCTCCTCGCTTTTCCTTACCTGGCGGTGCAGGTACCAGATGCTCAGCAGGCTGTCCGTTATCTCCTGTGTGTAATCCTGTGGATTGATTCCCGCCGCCGTCCTGTTCCTGTTCTCCTCATAGACATCGATCATCTCTCCGGCGATGCTGTCTTTCAGTATGCTTTCCCTTTTCAGCTTGTTCAGGGCGTTTCTGAGGGAGTCAACCTGATGCCTAAGTTCCTGATTCTCTTCCTTCAGTCTTTTCCTGGTCACCTGCGCTCCGGCGTTTACCTGAAACAGGAGGAGCGTGATGACAATGGCTGTCAGCGTGGCGTATGTGGCTTTTCTCATCCTTTATTGTTTTTGTCGGAAGTTATGAATATGTCATTTCACGTCCCGGATGGGACATCCCGGAGCAAAGTCAGAATCTCAGTCCGACCTTGATCCCTATGGCGTTGTCCCCGAACGCGCCTTTGCCGAAACCAGCGGCCGGCGGTATGCTCACGCTCGGAGTCGCGACGGCATATTCATTATATGGGGGAATATATTCATTGTTCGGTGTGATGATGGTTGGTGTGACTTTCAGTGCGAGGTCGTCGTTCATCTCGAAGTCCTGCATATAGGCGAACACGTTGGCGTCGATCACCTGAAGGAGGTAGCTTCCGACTATCGCCACCACGGAGTAGTCCCTGTAGCGCCTATAGACGTTCCTGAAGTACAGCGCCCTTTCCGCCGTGATCGTGCCGGTGTAGCCTCCGTCGGGGTTCGTCGCCTCGTTGTGGATTCGCTTGTACCTTTTGTAGTTCTTGCTGTACAGCGCATAGTAGTGGTACGAGCCTATGAGCATCCCCCAATAGACAGGGATTTTCCAGTACTCTCCGTTGTACGCCTGGCCGAGTCCGGGAAGGAGGATCGAGTAGATGGTCGCCTTTCCCGGCTGGTTCTTTATGTCCCGCTTGTAGTTGTAAACTCCGTCCATCAGGGTCGCCCAGTAGATGAAGCCGGCGCTTGCGAACATATATTTGGCCATATCCTTGGAGTGCGTGTCAAGCTCGAACTCCATATTCGGGTCGAGGGCCATCGCGATGTCGTAGCCTTTCTTGGAGTGCCTGTACTTGCTGTTGTAGTGGATTCCGAGTCCGATTGTCGTTCCGAGACCTCCGTAGATGACCGGGAGTTTCCAGTACTGCTTGTTGTAGATCTGCTCCGAACCGATGAAGACTGTCGATCCGGCGAACATCGTTCCGATTCTCAATGTGGTGTCCTTGTGGGAGACACCTCTGAAAAACTCCCTGAAGGACCACATCTTATCGACGGAGTCCCTTGCCGAGGTGGTGTCGCTCGGGTCGTTGTAAGTCTGGTTGAAAGCCTCTTCCCTGAACTGTGCTTTCGCACCGGTGGAAAAGGCCGCCAGACAGGCGAGCGCCAGAATTATCCTGAGAATCAGATTCTTCATTATTGTCTTTTAGATGTTCGAGTCCTCAAGGGCCTTGAGGAACCTGCCCATTTCCGCGTCGGAGTTGAACTTGATTGTCATTGTTCCTTTTCCGGAGGAGGAGCGTTTCAGGCTGATGCTGTTGTCAAAAAACTTGCCAATGCGCTCAAGAACCCTGTAGTACTCGTCAGGAAGTTCCTGTCTTTTCGGCTCGGCCTTGTCGGAATCGCCTTTGGCGAGCTTGCGGACTTTCTCCTCAAGCTGGCGCACCGAAAGCTCGTCCTTTATCACGAGGTCGCAGAGAAGTTCCTGAATATGAGGATCCTCCACTCCGAGAAGCACTTTGGCGTGGCCTGTGCTGAGGAGTCCCGTCTTGAGGTCGTGCTGCACCTTCGTCGGAAGCTTGAGAAGCCTGAGGTAGTTGGCCACCGAGGCGCGTTTCTTCCCGACGCGCTGCGCCATCATCTCCTGGGTGAGGTCGCACTCGTCCATCAGCCGTTGGTAGCTCATCGCAACCTCGATCGGGTCGAGATCCTGCCTCTGGATGTTCTCCACAATGGCCATCTCCAGCATTCCCTGGTCGTCGGCCGCGCGGATGTAAGCCGGGATGATGTCCATTCCGGCTCGCTTGCAGGCCTTGAACCGGCGCTCACCGCTGATGATCTGGTAGCGTCCGTTCTTGAGTTTGCGCACGGAGATCGGCTGTATGAGTCCGAATGTCCTGATCGAGTCGGCCAGTTCCTCCAGCGCCTCGTTGTCGAATGCCATACGCGGCTGGTAAGGGTTCGGCTCGATCAGATCCACAGGGATGCGAAGCACATCACCGTAGTCCTGCTCAGGCTTGGAACCGGCTATCTCCTTGTTTATGTAGCCGACCGGCTTCCTTTCCGGCCCGATTGTCTGAATGTCCCCCAAAAGGGCGCTGAGGCCTTTGCCCAGCCTGCTTTCCTGTTTGTTGTTGCTCATAATGTTATTTCTCATTCTTCTCAAGAACCTCCTTGGCGAGGTTCATATAGTTGGTGGTGCCGTTGCTGACCACGTCGTAGAGAATGATCGGCTTGCCGTGCGACGGAGCCTCGCTCAGGCGGATGCTCCTCTGGATCACCGTGTTGAACACCATATCCTGGAAATGCTCCTTCAATTCGCTGACAACCTGGGCGTGAACCTTCGTCCTGCCGTCGAACATCGTGACGACAAACCCCTCGATCGTGAGCGAAGGGTTCACCCCGTTCTGCACCAGCCTGATTGTCTGGAGCAGCTTTCCGAGTCCCTCCAACGCAAAGAACTCCGGCTGCACCGGAATCATCACGGAATCGGCGGCTGAAAGCGCATTGATGGTGATGAGTCCCAAGGATGGGGAGCAGTCGATGATGACATAGTCGTAGTTGTCCCGGATCGGGGCCAGCCGCCTTTTCAGAATCGTCTCCCTGTCCTCAGCGTCGATCATCTCGATCTCCGCCCCGACGAGGTTGATGTGCGACGGAATCATCTGAAGATCAGGGATCTCCGTCTGAATCAGCGCGTCCTGAATGTCAATCGTGCCGATCATCACCTCGTAGATTGTCCTCTTCTCGTCATTGTCCGGAGAGAAGTTCAGCCCGGAGGTCGTGTTGGCCTGCGGGTCAGCGTCGATGATGAGAACCTTCTTTTCCAGCACCGCAAGCGATGCCGCAAGGTTGATCGCGGTCGTGGTCTTGCCCACGCCGCCTTTCTGGTTGGCGATTGCTATGACTTTTCCCATATCCTGTGTTTGTAAGAACCAACAAAACCGGTTCAAATCTCAAAGTTACTCAAAATTTCTGGAATATCTGTCTATCCCGCCCGTCTAAGTTATCAACACCCCCGCTCAGGTCGGTGCGTGGGATGTGCCTCGTTGCGCACGGAGGCACCGTCCAGGGCTGTTCGGTGAGTGAAAAGGCTGATTTTGCGCACGGGGCAACATCAAGGGCTGTTCGGTGCGCGAAAAGGCCGATTTTGCGCACGGAGGTATATTCAGCCACAGGGGTATATTCGGCCACGGAGGCATATTCCGCCACGGGGGTATATTCCTCCACAGACGGTCGCCGCGTCACGCCGGATCGACATCCAGGGCGATGTGGCCGGAATATTTCCGGTCTTTCTCGAAGAGAGCGACGGTGGAGGCGAGGGTCGCCTTGTTTTTTGTGAGCGACCTGTCTTTCGGCAGCAGGACCCTGATCTGGCGGATGTTCTGGCCGGAGACCTTGTCAACGGCGGGGGAGTACGGGCCGATGACGGACGGACCGCTGGCGGAGCCGGGGGTGAAACTGAACACGACCCCGAGGGCGCTCCTGACAGCCTCGGCCAACTCCCGGCTCATAAGGTCTGCGCGCGCCTGGTTGTAGTCCTTGATGATGATCCCGATGACACGTGAATATGGCGGGTAACCGAACATCTTCCTTTCGCCGAGGAAACGCTCCATTGTCCCGTTCCCGTCCAACTTGCCGTCTATGCTTTGATAGACAGGATGCTCCGGCTGCGAGGTCTGGATGACAAAGAGGCCTTTCTCCCCACGCCGCCCGCAGCGCCCGCGGAACTGCTCCAAGAGCTGGAGTCCACGCTCGTCCGCACGGTAGTCCTCCTGACCGAGGATCGAGTCGGCCTGAAGCACGGCTACAAGGCTCAATCCACTGAAATCGAAGCCTTTGGCGACCATTCTTGTCCCGATCAGGATGTCGATTTCCCCTTTGGCGAATTCTCGGATGACCTCCGTCTCCAAATGCCTGCTCTGCGCCGTGTCGCTGTCCAGCCTGGCGACGCGGGCATCAGGGAACAGCTTCGCGGCCTCCTCCTCGATCTTCTGTGTCCCGGCCCCCAGCGGCTTCAGATCACCGCCGCACTTCGGACATCTGGCGGTATATTCATAAACCCTTCCGCAGTAGTGGCAGACGAGTCTTTCGCTTCCGTCGCCCCGCCGGTGCAGGCTCAGGCTGACGTTGCAGCAGCGGCATTTGGGAATCTCGCCGCAGTTTTCGCACTGCACGATTGGTGAATATGCCCGCCTCTCCCTGAGGATCAGCACCTGACGATGCTCCGCCAGGCATTTGTGAATATGCTCGATCAGTTTCCTGGAGAAACTTCCGACCATTCCGTTCTTGCGCCTCTCCGCGATCGTGTCGATGATCTCGATGTCCGAGTCGGCGGCGTTGTAGAACCGTTTGTCGAGAGTCACCAGCCCGTAGCGCCCCACGCTGCAGTTGTAGAGCGACTCCAGCGACGGCGTGGCCGAACCAAGGATGACGTTGGCTCTGAATATCTTGGCCATCATTATCGCGCTCTCCCGCCCGTTGTACCTCGGGGCGGGGGAGTCCTGCTTGTAGGACGTGTCGTGTTCCTCGTCGATGATGATGAGTCCCAAGTTCCTGTGCGGCAGGAATATGGCGCTTCTCGTCCCAAGAACGATGTGGCCGCTTAGGCCTGACCGCCGGAGGATCGCTGCAGTCTCCCGCTTCCGCGACATTGTCTCGCCTGAATGGAACACCAACAACTCGTCCGGGAACGTCTCCCTGATCCTGTCCTCCAGTTGCCGGCTGAGGGCTATCTCCGGCACCAGGTAAAGCACATTCTTCCCCCGCGCCAGCGTCTCCCGCGCCAACTTCAGGTAAATCTCCGTCTTCCCGGACCCCGTCACCCCCTTCAGCAGCGCCGGTTTCCCCTTCCCGAAAATCTCCTTTATCTTTGAATATGCCGCCTCCTGTGCCGCCGACAAGACGATCTCCTTCCCGCTGGCCGCAGAGCAAGTATCCTTCCCGGCCGCGGAATCTGCCTCTTCTCCTTTCGCTGAACCTGTAGATAACCCGTCGGTCGCTGAGCCTGCCGAAGCGCCCCTATCCGTGTCCCCATCCGAACCATTCCCAGTTACGGCTCCTGTAGCCCCCCCGTCGGTCGCTGAGCCTGCCGAAGCGCCCCTATCCGTGCTTCCCCCCGAACCATTCCCGGTCACGGCTCCTGTAGATAACCCGTCGGTCGCTGAGCCTGTCGAAGCGCCCCTATCCAAGCCCCCTTCTGAACCATCCCTGGTCGCTGAACCTAATGTTAGACACCGCTCTCCAACCATCAATGCACCATCCCGAATCAACTCTCCGGCCTCCTTCTCCAACTCCACCTTCTCAGCAATGTACCTCTCCCGAGTCTCCTCCTTGCGGGCCTTCCCCGCCAGCTCCTCCTTCTTCGCTATCCTCTCCCTGAGCCTATTGATCCTCTCCTCTATCTTAGCCCTCTTCTTCGCCTCTCTCTCCTCCGCCAAAGCCTCACGCCGCGCCTGCACAGCCTCTTCCTCCACCTTCATCGCCGGATAGGCCGCCTTATAGACCTCCCCGACAGTACACAGGTAGTACTCCGCGATCTGCCTCCAAAGCTCACTCTCCTCCTTCCCGACAGGTTCAAGCCCCTCAGCCATCCCCTCGATCGGCTTCACCCTGCCGCTGATCCCCATCGCCTCCGCCTCCTTCCCAACATCCACAGCGCTCACCACACCGACATATTCCTTTCCTGCGAAGTTCACCCTCACCCTGTCGCCGACAGAGATGCCTATTACGCCCGTCCGATCCATACATTCCGGTAGCAGTCCGCATCCCGATGACGTCTCCTTGTCACTCGCCACGATGCCCATCGAACCAGAAGGCAATGACCTTCCCGGTCGCTGATCCTGTGGTTCGGCACCGCTCACCAGCCATCTATGCGCCCCTGAATATTCTGAAGCGTCACGCTCCACATAATAGAACGGCTCCCACTCCAACCGGAGCGGAAGAATGACCTGTATGAATATCCTGCCTTCCATAGCGGCGAATTTAGCCAAAATCATCCACTCCGGGAAGAAATTTGCAAATTCTTCTCAAAAATATTTGCAACCTAAAGAAAAATGCCTATCTTTGCAATCCCAAACGGAAACGGTGTCGTAGCTCAGATGGTAGAGCAATGGACTGAAAATCCATGTGTCGGCAGTTCGATTCTTCCCGACACCACTCCTTCAGCCGCAGTTGATCATTCAGCTGCGGCTTTTCCTTTATAAAGATTAAGTGAAGCGCAAATTGTAATTTATTGAGAATCAACGTATTCTGAATCCGTGCCATTCCATACGCCCCGGCATATTTTGGCAAATTGTTGATCTATCGTTAATTGCGCTTTACGGGCAAAATGACAATTTGTGTCCGACCCCATAAAATTAGCAAGTACACCACCATTCAACAGACCGCCGTCCAGGCCATTAGCCCGTTCCTGATTCCGCCCCGCAAGCCCGACTCAAGCACACAGCCTTGCCCCTGACCGCCTTGTAGGCTACATCACTGTTCCCGTCAATTGCAAGCGGAGGCGAGTCCATCGACATTTTGTGGCCTTAAATAGGGACTATCTCTAATCGTCTCAAAATTTCAACATTAGCCTACGGTTCCTAATCACCTAACCTTTAATATTTTCAAAGAACTTTTATGATTTAACTTCACAGGAAATTATATAATTTAGTAGTAGCATAAAATCGTCATTCTTATACTGAAGAAAGCGTCCTACCATAAATAAGAAATACTCAAGTTTATCAGGAGCTGCGCCTAAATCTACCGATAGATCGTTAATTCTATCACAGATTGATAAATATTCGTCACTGCAGTTGTCAAAATCTGAGAAAACGTTTATTCCTGCTTTTAAAAAACGATCGACTATAAGTAATGGTTTATTATTGCCATAATGAACTTCAAAGAAGTATAAATATTTGGAGTAAGCTCCCTCAGGTAGTTTCAATTCGACACATTTTTCCTGAAAGGACTTAATATCTTTCTCGGATATCTTGCGTTTTTTGTAACCATTTAAGATGAGAGTGATTGACTTGACAATAGCAGAAATGTCGCGACCTTCGATCTCTTTCAGCGACGGATAGCCCCAAAATAAAACCTCGATTACTTTGTTCGTGTCATCTGTCTCTTTGAAAATATCGTTTCTCGATATGGAATAAAAGTTATCTTTATTCTTACAGGAGATGAGACAATCCTTGACAGCCTTATAGTTTTGCATTGCATCTATCCAAAACTTAGAGCGCTTTTTTCTCTCAATTTTTTTATCGCCGACATTAAGCGTTCGAATGAATGTTTTGAAAGGTGTTAATTTAAGTTTCATTGTAATTCATTTTTACTCCAAGAGTCCTTTGCAAATAATGTAAGGAATTCTCTCAGTTCAGCCTGCCTTGTGAATCCTAACTGATTAAGACAAAGATAAATGTTTCCGGAAAGATATGGTGCGTTGGGATTCATCTTGAAGCATAATAATAGGTATGACATAGCCCTTTCAGGTTGGTTCAAGAACCGATAGGAGGCTCCTATCAAGTTCAGCATCTCAGGAGTTATGCCTTCAATGTCGATAGCATCTTTAAGAATATTGGCAGTTTCAACAAAATCAGACTTTGCATAAGCTTGTGCTGCCTTATTGTACGAAGAATTGTCTGTTGGTTGACGAATGCCAAATGGAGAAATAGCACCGGGAAAAGCCTCGATTGTTGAAGAAAGCGTGGCTTCAGTTTCTATCGGTACTTTTTGGCAACACTTTTGTGCGCAAAATGCCAGTATTGACTCATATACGTTTCCTTCAGTGTTCAAGGATTTCGCCCATTTATCATATTGTTCTTTCTTGTCTTTAAGAGGTGCCGAGGTGACGAGTTCTGTGTAATAGAACTGTAGATATGGCTTTTTTGTGTTTGACGTGGCCTTTGCGTCTTTAAATCTATCGTAAAGATTCTTTTCACCAGGTGCGACAACGGACATCTCGAACCTGTCAACAATATTCTGAAGCAGCCTGATGCCGGAAGGAAGTTGTGTTACGCCCGTCAGGTAATCTCGTTCAAAGACGACATACTGACTTGGCGTAAAACCACTGAAAGAGTAGGCAAGTGCGGCCGATTCTTCGCTCTTGTCTTTCTGATAGTGAGCCTCAATCAAGGAAGCGAGATCTATGTTTTGATTATAGGATGCGTACGTTATCTTATAAGCATTTTTGTCACAACTATAGCAAATGGCGGGCTTC